>JAILHV010000031.1 GCA_024695625.1 Treponema sp. | reverse complement strand
CGCAGATGTAAATGTCATCATTTGGTGCTTTTACAACGCGGCGGTTGGCGTCTGCCGGTCTTCCGCAAAAAGCACAGTATTGCTGGTCATTCTTTCCAAAACCGCGCATTATTTCTTTGCTCCTTTTTTGGCACTGTTCATGATATGGTCAATAATTCCGTATTCTTTTGCTTCTTCTGCAGACATGTAAAAGTCGCGCTCCATGTCCTTTGCAACTTCTTCCTCGGCTTTTCCTGTCTGCTCCGAGAGGTAACGGATGCTAAGCTTTTTAAGGCGGACAATTTCCTTTGCCTGGATAGCAATGTCGCTTTCCTGTCCCTGGGCTCCACCCCATGGCTGGTGGATCATCACGCGGCTGGAGGGAAGGGCATAGCGTTTGCCAACGGTTCCACCTGCAAGAAGCATTGCACCCATGCTGGCTGCCTGACCCATGCAGATTGTCTGCACATCGCACTTAACGTACTGCATTGTGTCGTAGATGGCAAGGCCTGCTGTTACGCTTCCTCCCGGGCTGTTTATGTACATGTTTATGTCTTTTTCGGGATTTTCACTTTCCAAATAAAGCAACTGGGCAACAATAAGGTCTGCTGTTTCGTCGCGGATTTCTCCGTCAACAAAAATGATGCGGTCCTTCAACAGCCTTGAATACAAGTCGTAGGCGCGTTCTCCGTTTCCGCTGCGCTCAATTACTGTTGGAACAAGTGTATTCATATATTCATTCATAAAAACTCCAAAGGGGCGCGGCAAAAGTAGGCTGCGCAAATCTTTATTTACTTATACATATAATATAAATAAAAAAACGGAATGCGACAACTCAAAACGCCAATTATTTTTATAAAGTTAAACAATCGGCAATTTTAGCGGCATTCCGTTCTTTTGTGCAGGAGAGGAAAAAGCTTCCTTATTCTGCATCAGCTTTATTTTTCTTCCTTAAATAAATCTGCAAAAGTTGTCTTGTCGCCTTTTGCCACCTTTACTTCTTTGTAAAGCTCATCAAAAAGCTTGTTTTCCTTAACTTCGTCAACAAGGTATTCCTTAGCCTTAAGGTCCTTGTAGTGTTCCTTTACTTCGTCAAGGGTAATGCCGTTTTCTTCGGCAATCTTGGCGTATTCAGCGTCAACTTCTTCCGGTGTAACGGAGATGTTCTTGTCGCGCATAAGAACGTCAACGATGATGCGGCTCTTGAGCATCTTTTCTGTATTGCCAACCCACTGCTCAAGCATTGTTTCCTTTGACTGGCCGGATGAAAGAATCATCTTTTCAAGCTGTTCCGGGCTTGTCTTGAACTGCTGGGCGAGCATGTTCCACCTTGCCTCGTTTTCTGCAGCAATCATTGACTTTGGCAAGTCGAATGGGTTCTTTTCCACGAGCTGTGAAAGGAGGCTCTGGTTCTTGATTTCCTTAATCTTCCTGTTCTTTGCAAGCTCCATGTTGTGCATGATGTCTTTCTTAAGGTCGTCAAGTGTCTTGTATTTTTCGTTTACGTCCTGGGCAAGGTCGTCGTCCAGTGCAGGAAGCAGGCGTTCCTTGATTGCCTTTACCGTTACGCTGATTTTCTTTGTCTTGCCGGCGAGGTCTGCATCAGGGTCCTTCTTGTCGTAGGTCTTTGTAATCTGCTTTGTCTCGTCCTTCTTCATGCCGGTGATTTCATCGTCAATCTTGTAGATGTTTTCGCCTGAGCCAACTGTAAACACAAAGCCTTCGCGCTTGCTGCCTTCGATTATATTGCCTGCATCGTCAAGTTCTGAATAGTCGATTGTTACGATGTTGTCCTTTGCAACCGGGTCACCGTCTTTCTTGTCTATTACGGATGCGTTGCGCTCCTGGATTGCCTTGAGCTCGTCCTGGAGGTCCTTGTCGCCGAGTTCAACAACAGGTTCCTTTACTGTAATGCCGCTGAAACTTGCCACCTTTACTTCTGGGAATATGTCGTATGTTACGGTGAATGTAAAGTCCTTTGAAGTGTCAAATTCAGGCATCTTGTCGCCTTCGAGGCGGGGCTGTGCGTAGGGGAGGGGGCGGATGTCCTTTGCATCGTCTCCCTGGAGGATTTCGTTGAGTGCCTTGTCGATGAGGTCACCTGTGATTTCTGACTTTAATGCTTCGCCGTATTTGCTTTCCAATACGGAAACAGGAACATGGCCCTTGCGGAAGCCGGGAATCTGGATGTTCTTTGCGTATTTTGCAATGCTTGACTTGTATTCTGCCGCAACGTCTTCCTTGCTGATTGTAGCGGTGAGCTTTACGCTTGAGTTTTCAGTCTTCTTGATTTCTTTGGTTACGTTCACTTAGGGTTCCCCTTTTCTGATAGATGTAAAAAAAAAGGCGATTTTAGAACTAATCTAAATCGCCCGAAGCTTAGAGCGGAAAACGGGAATCGAACCCGCAACATCGACCTTGGCAAGGTCGCGCTCTACCATTGAGCCATTTCCGCAAAAACATTCACTACAGGAATGTGTTAAAAAAGATACTACAGTATATGAAAGAAAGTGTCAATACCGTTTTGCCAAAAAATGAAATTTTAAGCAAAAAAAAGCACGGCAGGCACTGGAGGGGCCCGCCAAAG
Source organism: Treponema sp. (assembly GCA_024695625.1). GTDB lineage: Bacteria > Spirochaetota > Spirochaetia > Treponematales > Treponemataceae > Treponema_D. The sequence goes on along the minus strand of JAILHV010000031.1, from coordinate 7,506 downwards.
GCGGGTTGCGAACTCGTAGCGCAGCTACGGGTGAGCAATGGAGGGGGCGGGGGCCCCGGAACCCCGCAAGTGCCACACACTGGGCACTTGTGGCAGCATAAAATTCCTTACGGCCTTGAAAGCCAAGCGCCGCAGAAAGGAAGTTAAGCCTTAAAGCCCTGTCTCCATGTCAAAGAATTTAATGCCTCCTATTACGGACTTTGACACCCCGTGGTTTTTGTAGCCAAAGGCTTCGTAGAAGGGGATGAGGTGCTCCTCGCATGTGAGTGAAACCCTTCTTTTTCCGTCCGCCTTTGCCGCCCTGAGAATTTGCTCCATGAGGGCGTGGGCGATTCCCTGCCTGCGGAAGTCCGGGTGGACTGCAAGCCCGAATATCAGGAGGTTCTGGCCGCTTGCCTTGAAGGGGCTCCCTTCCAGGAAGAGGTCGTCGGTTATGTAGCTCTGGTCGGATGGGCATCCGTTTACAAAGCCTGCTATTTTTCCGCCTGCCTTCGCCTTTAGGAAGTAGTCAGGGAAGTTTGTGAGCCTGTAGAGGAAGGCTTGCCTTGATGCCGCTTTTCCGCCGCCAAAGCAGAGTCTTTCTATCTTGTGCAGTTCGTCCAGGTCCTCGGGGGAGGCCTTTGTGATTGAAAAGCTGAGCTTACTGTCTGAAGGCATATTCAAAGGCTTCCTCTAGGTCTGCCAAAAGGTCGTCAGCACTTTCAAGTCCGGCGGAAATTCTTACCGTGTTCTCTTCGATTCCGGCAGCCTTCAAATGTTCTCCGTCAAGTTCCGCGTGGGTTGTCTTGGGGGAGTTTACGATAAGCGACCTTACGTCACCGATGTTTACGTGGTATGAAAAATACTTGAGGTGGCTTATGAACTTCTGCAGCTGGTCCTGGTTGCCTGCAAAGCCGAAGGAGAGGATTCCGCCTGAACCCTTGGGGAAGTATTTCTGGGCCAGAGCCTTGAACTTGCTGTCCTTTGCTTCCGGGTGCTTTACCCATGCGACTTCTTTTTTTCCTTCAAGATAGGCGACAATCTTTTTTGCGTTGGCGGTTTGCTTTGCGACCCTTTCCGATATGGTGTCCAGTCCCTGCAGAATAAGGAATGCATCGAAGGGGCTTAGGGCTGCACCTATGAATTCCAGGTAGAAGGCCCTGAGGTGTATGAGCAGGGGAGCTTCCGGGTCAATGTCTGCCGGTGAGCGGGATTCCCCTTTCTTGTTCCTGATTTTGTAGGATTTTTCGTAGAACTGGGGGAATTTTTCCTTTGTGTACTTGAATTTGCCGCTTTCTTCTACAAGGCCTGCTATTGTGTTGCCGTGGCCGCCGATTGCCTTGGTTGCAGAATATACCACGATGTCCGCACCGTGCTCGATTGGGTTGAGCAGGTAGGGGGTTGCCACTGTGTTGTCTACGATGAGCGGAATGCCGTGCGAGTGGGCAAGGTCTGCAAGGGCCTTTATGTCGTATAGCTCGGCGTTGGGGTTGCTGATTGTCTCTATGTAGATGCCGCGGGTCTTTTCGTCTATTTCTGCCTCGTATGACTTTACGTCAAAGCGGTCCTTTACGAATTTGATGTTGGAGCCGAAGCGGGGGAAAAAGTGGGAGAAGGAGTCTTCGCTTCCGCCGTAGAGGGACTGGGGGGCAACTATGTTTCCGCCGCCTTCTGTTAGCGCAAGGATTGTGTAGGAAATTGCCGCCATTCCCGAAGCAAGGGCAAGGGCTCCGTGTGCTCCGTCCAGGGCTGCAACCCTTTCTTCAAGGACTGCCACCGTTGGGTTTCCGACGCGGGTGTAGATTCCTGCCGCTTCTTCCATTGCCCAAAGGGAAAGTGCCCTGTCAACGCTTCCAAGGTCGAATGATGCCGTCTGGTAAATGGGCACGTTTACTGCGTAGTTGTGGTCTGCCGAATTGTAGCCGGCGCGAATCCTTTTTGTGTCAAAGTCTGCCATGAAAATACTCCTTTATTTTTATTTGTTTGAATTAGACTTTCTATATCTGGTATTCCGGTTCAGGCATTGCCGATGCCAGCTGGAATTTTTCCAGTAGGGTCTTCCTTAGCGCAAGGAATTCCGTTCCGCCGCGGTGACGGGGGTGGGGGAATTTTATTTCCATTACCTCGCTTATTTTTCCGGGGCGGGGTGTCATGATTACAATCCTGTCGGAAAGGTAAATTGCCTCGTCAATGTCGTGGGTAACAAGAATCATTGTGACTGAGCTTGCCTTCCGTATTTCCAGGAGCTTGTCCTGTATGTCTGCCCTGGTGAATGAATCCAGTGCGCCCATGGGTTCATCCAAGAGCAGCACTTCCGGTCCGTTAATCAGAGCCCTTGCTATTGCAACCCTCTGTGCCATGCCACCGCTTATCTGGTGGGGAAAGGATTTTTCAAAGCCCTCAAGGCCTATCAGCGAGATGTAGTCGCCTATCTTTTCCCTGTTCTGCTTGTAGACATGCCTTGCCTTTAGGCCTGATGCTATGTTCTGCTCAACAGTAAGCCACTGGAAGAGACCGCCCTGCTGGAAGACGTAGCCCCTCTCCGGTGAAGGCCCCGTAATCCTTTCTCCGTTAAGCAGCAGTTCCCCAGACTGGGGCTTGTCAAGGCCTGCAATCAGCCGCAGGAGCGTTGTCTTTCCGCAGCCTGACGAGCCAATCAGCGAGATGAATTCACCCTTTTTTACGGACAGGTTTATGTTGCTTAGTGCGGTAACTTTGCTGTCATCGCCGGAGTAGATTCTGTTCACTCCCTTTATTTCCAGAATATTGCCGCTCATTTTAAAAGCCCCCTCTGCCACCTGAGTATGTGCGACTCGATTTTTTTGACCACTGCGGTAATCAGGCTGAAGAGGATTGCCATGACTATGATTGCCGCAAAGACCTTGTAGTAGGCGCTCCATACCTTTGACGCATTTATGTAGTAGCCGAGTCCACCCGGCTGCCCCATCATCTCCGCCATGACAAGCGTTGTGAATGCAAATGCGCTTGCCGTGTTTATGCCGGTAAAAATCTGGGGCATTGCGTGGGGGATTGCAACCCGGAATACAAGGTATGGCGTTTTTGCCCCCAGGGTCCTTGCAACTTCGAAAAGTGCCTTGGGCGTGCTCTTTACACCGGAAGCCGTGAGCGATGCCACCGGGAACCATACGCTTATTACAATCAGAAAGACTGCCGCCGCAAAGGGAGTTGGAAAGAGGGTAAGGGCAAAGGGCATCCATGCCACCGCCGGAATTACCCCGGTTATGTTCAGCACGGGCGAGACCCAGTACCAGACCTTGGGGAACCAGCCTATGACTATTCCCGTGCCGACTCCAAAGACAAGCCCCAGTAAAAATCCTGCCGTAAAGAGGCGGAGCGAATACAGGGTGTTTTGCCAGATGAAGTCGCTTTCCATAAGGAATGCCCTGACTATTCCGGCTGGTCCCGGAAAGAATGGCTGGGGGAGCAAGAGGAGCTTTGTGCCCAGCAGGTCCCACAGTGCCAGTGCTATGCCGCATGCAAACCTGAACGCAGAAGCCTTGCCGTACCTTCCAAGCCTTGCCTTGTCAAAAGCCGCGTGTATTCCCCTTGCCGCAAAGAAGACGATGATTGCCGCAAGCAGAACCCTGTAGGCCTGGTTCATAGTGACATTTGTCCCGCCAATCTTGTACTCCTCGATTGTGACCCCTTCCGCAATCTGGGGAATGAATGCGTTCGACAGTATTGCAATTATAAAGCCCGCTACGGAAAGCGCAATTGACCGGGCGGTCTTGAAAGCAGTCCTCTTGTTCATGATGCTCACAGAATCCTCCGCCTTACAGGGCGTTAACCTCTACGAATGAATAGATATTCTTTGCAAACTGGGCAGGCTCGCTCTTAAGGTAGCCTATGTCGTACAGTGCTTTTACAAAGTACTCCACGTCTGCCTCTACATTCTGCTTGTTGGCCTCACGGTCAGCAACAGAAGGATATTCGTAGCTCTTTATAAGCTTTACCGCAAGTTCCTTGTCTTCTATCTGGGAATACTTTCCGCTGATAATGATTTCTACCGTTTCCTCCGGGTTCTTGCTTATCCAGTCCTGGGCCTTCCTGTATGCCCTTAAAAGTGCTGCAATCTGTTCTGGCTTTTCCTTGAGCAGCTTTGACGATGCGTAAAGGAAGCAGCAGTACTTTCCGCTGAATGCAGGGTCCGTGGAAAGGTCAAAGAGCACCTTTGCCTTGCCTTCCTTTTCCGCAACGCTTCCAAGCGGGTCCCACATGGCGGCAACGTCTATTTCCCCGCTGTAGAGGGCCGCGAGCTCCAGGTTTCCGTCCGAGAAGGGGAGGAATGTAACCTGACCGTCCTTTTGCAAAGCGGATATTCCTGCCTGCTCCAGCCAAAGGCTTGCAACCTGGTGGGGTGTGCCGCCAATTTCATCTATGCCGATTTTCTTTCCCTTAAGGTCCTTCGCACTAGAAATGTCCGAATCCGGGCGGACAACAAACTTTATGCATCCGTTGTGAAGCCCGTCAACAACCTTTACGTTCACCCCTTCCTCGATAGAAGGAAAGAACTGGAAGTCTCCGTTTACGATGGGGATGGTTCCGTTGTTGAGCCCGATTTTGCGGCTTTCCGTGTCCGCGGAGATGAGCTTTGCGTTAAAGCCCTCCTCTGCAAAAAAGCCCTTTTCGTAGGCGATGTATATCGGTGCCCCGCAGAGTGAGCCGTCCAGTGCAGGAATGTTTATGCTGCCGTACTTGTATGCCGCATCCGCCTTGTCCTTCTTCGTGCATGACGAAAAACCTAGTGCCGCAAGCAGTGCCGGCAGCGCCAAAAGCAATTTCTTTCCCGCGATTTTTCTTAATGTCTTCATAGTCCACCTTCCTTATGATTTTATTTTTTTACGATTTTCCTTTGCAGTGATTTACCTAAGATGTCCTTTGGATGCCCCTAAGATGCCCTTAGGATTCCCTTGTCCATCACAAAGTTCCTGTCCGCACAACCCAGCGTCTGGATATCGTGCGTTACCATTATGACCGCAGTCCCGCCGTCTGCAATCTTCCTGAACAGGGAAATTATTTCTTCCTTGTTCCCCGCATCAAGGTCGCCGGTGGGTTCGTCCGCCAAAAGAAGGGCTGGCTTGTTTATAAGCGCACGTGCGATTGCCGCCCGCCTTATTTCCCCGCCGGAAAGATTTGCCGGGTAACTGGAAGAAAGCTCCCCTATCCCCAAAAGCGAAAGAAGCCTCATCGCCTCCCCCTCAGCATCTCCCTTCCGCTCCTCCCGTGAAAGGTAGAAGGGCAGCCTAACGTTGTCCAGCACGCTAAGGCTGGAAAGCAGACTGTAGCCCTGCGGAACAAGGCCTATCACCCTGTTGCGGAGCAAGGCCCCCTTTGCGTCTGATTTTGTCACGGCACTGTTTCCGTCTATAAGAATCTGCCCGGACGAAGGAAGCAGAAGCCCCGCTATAAGGTTGAGCAGGGTTGTCTTTCCGCTGCCGGAAGCCCCGGTTATGCTTATGAATTCCCCCCGCTCAAGCGAAAGGTCAACGTCCTTCACTGAATAAAATGGTGACCCCTTCCTTTCGTACTTGCGGCTAAGTTTTTGCACTTCAAGAAAAGCCATTATTCCCCCTCCCTTATTGTAGGGTAAACTTCCCTCTGGTTAAGGCGGACTGCAGTGTAAAGCGATGCGGCAGGCCCCATGCCAACGGAAACTGCCAGGCTCAGGGCAAGCACCAAAAGCGCAAGTGCAGGGGATGGCCTAAGGTAGGGTAGGCCAAGGCTTTCCCCTATCTTCTGGCTAAGAGGCAAAAGCAGGGTGGAAAGTGCCGTTCCCGCTATCCCGCCGGCCGTGCATACAAGAAGGGCTTCCTTAATCACCAAGGCCGAAACCTTGTTCCCCGTCGCACCCAGGGCACGCAGAGTTGCAAATTCCTTCCTCCGTTCACCCGCCGTAACGGAAAAGACAATGGCAAGCATAAGAGTTGCGCATAAAAAGAAAATGGGAATCAGAATGTATATGAATGCAACAAGCTTCCCCAGGCTTTCCGCAATTGAACTTATCATGTTCTTTGTCTTTATAACCTGCAGACCGTCAAAAGTGGAGCGTATGTAATGGATTACCTCTTCCGCAGTGTAGCCGTCCTCAATCCTAACAAGCACGCTGGAAATAGACTCGTCCGGGTTGATTCCCCTCGTAAAGTTCAGCCCGCTTTTCTTTGCCTCTTCAAAGAGCTGCCTGATGGTGTTCATGTTTGCATACACCGCCTGGTCAAAGCTCGTGCCTGTTTCCTTAAGCCTTGCCGCCACACTGTATTTCCTGCCAAAGAATTTAAGCCTTTTGTCTTCATCAAGCGTAATGTCGTGCCCCGCAATCAGCTCGCCGTCCCCGAGCGACTTTCCGTAAACTTCGGAAATCCACGGCTGAACGGAAAAATCCGTATCCGGGTCAAAGCCTATGAACTGAACCGGAACCGAGCAGCAGGACTGGTTTGATGACGTAAGGAAAAACTGGGAGGAAACGCCCTTTACCCCCTTCACCGACTTTATCTTCCCTTCAAGCGACTTGTCAAAGTAAAAGTATGCAGGCTCCCCCTTTAGCAGAATCCCTTCCATCCCGCCGTCGTAGCCAAGGGGAACAACTATAAGGTCTGCGCCCAACCGTGCCCTCATGCTGTCAAGACCGTTCTTGAGACTTGCCGCAAGAATTCCACCGGAGGCCAATACAAAAGCAACCAGAGCCGCAACCGTTATAAGCCCGGCCGTCCTCTGCGCCTTGTGCCTTAGGTTTTCAAATGCGAGCCTTGTGGATGTTAAAGCCTTGATCCCCATATCTGACCTTCTCCTGAAGTTTCTTTATGGGGTAAATATAGCAAATGATTTTTTCTGCGTCCAATACTGAATTATTATGGGGAGTTATAGAAAAAAGTTATGCGAGGGAAGGGACTTGAACCCTCACGCCTAGGGCACTAGATCCTAAGTCTAGCGTGTCTGCCAATTTCACCACCCTCGCATGTAGAATGTTAATATATTATATAAAGAAAAAAGCGTCAAGAAGAAAATGTGCTTTTTGTGTTTTTTATGATTCTTGCAGCACTTTTTTTTTCCAACTGTTTGCGCAAGCCTTGCGCAAAGACTTTACTTTAAGGGGCTTTGCGGGGTTCCGGCTCTCGCCTCCATTGCCTGCGGCAACGAGTTGCAAGCAACTCGCCCCTCCAATCCCGGCTGTGCCCAAAAATCAAGAAAGCCACCGTCATGCCGTCACCCTGAACTTGATTCAGGGTCTGTAAAAGCTAAAGTACCGTCTTCTACAGATCCCGAAACGAGTTCGGGATGACGGATGCCGTCTTCCACATGGCCCGCATCTGTATTCTTCGCGCGGGTGATTTAAACAAAAAAAAACTCCCTGCATTGCAAGGAGTTTTAGTTGAGCGATGGGAGGATCGAACTCCCGACCCACAGATTAAGAGTCTGTTGCTCTACCAGCTGAGCTAATCGCCCGTATATTGATTCCGTATTGACGGAATTAATTACATCATGCGTCCGACACGACTTGAACGTGCAACC
>JAILHV010000013.1 GCA_024695625.1 Treponema sp. | reverse complement strand
TCCGGCGCATTCTTTAGCGTATTATAGATACTGTTAAAATTTGCTTTGGAAGTGTCAATCATTCTTACGAGTATATAATAGAAACAAATTTTATGCTATAGAGTAAATTATAGGTAAAAATGCCACTTTTTTTACAAATTCCGCATACCGTTTTGCGTCAAAGTGACACAGTTTTCTGTTTGATGATTTCTTTTTGGACGGTACTTTTGCCTGCTCTACCATTCATTCATTGGCTTAATTCGACCGAATAGGCCTTTCGTCACCGCCCTTTCGGGGTTCCGGGAGCCCCTACCCCCTCCATTGCTGCTGGCTCCGGCCCTTCGACGGTGCTCAGGGACCTGCGCCATCAGCAACGCTGCCGCGCCCCTACACGGCGGCGTATGTTCCTTGAAAAAAATACAAAACTTGGCACGGAATCTGCTTCATGTTAAGTGTACAAAGAAAGAAAAGTTCCTTCCGCGTACAAAAACTTAATTCATATTTGGAGGCATAGATTATGAACGAACTTGCTTTGTTTAATTCACTTTTTGAAGACGGATTTGGATTCCCGGAATTGCGCAAGACACATTTTGGAATGCCAAAGGTTGACGTAAAGCAGAATGGCGACACCTATGTTTTGGACATGGACTTGCCCGGCCTCACGGAAAAGGATGTTGACCTTAGCCTAAAGGACAATGTTCTTACAATTTCTTCCACCCAGGAAGAAAAGAAAGAAAACAAAAAGAACAGCGAATGGATTGTCCACGAGCGCACGTCTTCTTCCTTTAGCCGCAGCTTTACCCTGCCGGACGACGTTGAAGGCTCAAAGATTTCCGCTTCATTCAAGAACGGAGTCCTAACCATTACAATGCCGCGCAACAAGGCCCTGACCGAAAGCAAAAAAATTGCAATAACAGCAGCATAAACAAAACATTCTGTTTTACCGCAAACAAAGGTCTCCTTTTTGGGAGGCCTTTTTTATTCCTTGACGATATAAATTGCACATATTATTATGTACAAAAAAGGTGCGCCATGAGGAAATTTATGAAAAAGTTTGTTTTTGTGTTTATATGCCTGCTCGCGGTCATTTCTTGCAGCAGAAAAGAGAATAAGGCAGAGCAGCCTGTAGCAAACAAAATAGATATTAAAAATTTTAAGCCGGAGAATGTCAGCAAATTATTCTATAACAAAGACCTAAAAACTATTAATCTGCTTTTTGAAGACAAAGACTTTTTTGAAAACTTTTCAAAAACACCTTATGCGATAGGTGTTGTAATGCGTTTTTTTTCCGATGAAGTTTATCAACAATATATTGAGAAATTAAAAAAATCCAATCTTCCTGTAATGGAAGACCCCAATTGTCTTTTGGATGCAATTGTATTCAGAGAATTTGATTGTATTCCTTGGTTGCTTGAACAGGGCTTTTCACCGTATGAGTATGTGGACTACAATGGTGCAGACATGAATGCATTTGACTGCATACACTGGCAAGAAAAACTTGTCAGAATGGGCAGCACCTATGACGCAGAAAACAAAGTGTATATTTTGTCTCAGGAAGAAAAAGAAAGCATAGAAAAATTTGAAGAAGTCCGCAAGTTGCTAACGGAATATACCAAGGAAATGCCTGCGGAAAGAAAAATAAATTCCAAGACCTTTAAGCCGGAAAATGTGGAAAAACTCTTCCATGCAAAAGAACTGGAACTTATTGACCTACTTTTTAAAGACAAAGATTTTTTTGAAAACTTTTCAAAAACACCTTATGCAATAGCTGTCGTAATGCGCTTTTTTCCTGATAAAGTTTTCTCTCAATATGTTGAAAAGCTAAAAGAATCGAATCTTCCCGTAAAAGAAAACAAAGTTTGTCTTTTGGATGCAATTGTAAACATGGAATCTGATTGTATACCCTGGCTACTTGAACAGGGGCTTTCTCCATATGATGTTATAGACTACAACGGTACTGAAATGAATGCATTTGACTGCATAGACTGGCAGGAAAATAATATCAGAACGTGGAACACCCCTTATAAGGAAAGATACATCAATACACTTAAAGAAATACGCAAATTGTTAACGGAAGGAAAATTATGAAAAAGAAGATTTTATTTTGCACGGTTCTGGGAATTTTTTTTATTGCAATCCTGTCATTTGGTTTCCTCAAAATGTATGAAAACTATTACAAGCCGACACTGGAAGACATATACAATGAGAAAAAAATTGACGATGAAAAGTATAAGCTATTTTGTGAATTGAAGCCCCATAAAATAAAAATCAGGGAATACGAGATTGACAGAACTGTGCCCCATGACTTGGATTCAATCGTTCGCTATTTAGCAAAAACTGATGAAATTGATCCAGAATCGAATTTCGTTGGTATCTACAACAAATATGTTTTAAAAAATAGCCTTGCATGTCTAAACCCTGGCAACGTAGAATTGGGTAGATACAAGGCAGTTGAATTTCGAGCTCTTGACAGGGAAAAAAATAAATATCAAGAAGGGCTGTTCTTTATAGTCGATGATGAAAGGTATTATTTGCTGATGCATATTCAAGTTGTTCTTACATGGGAAGATTTTAAAATCTGGTATCAAAAATTACTGGAATCAAACTTTTGGGATGGAAAATAATTTTTTCCTAGCCTTTTAATATAAGATAATCCCAATTCGTGAAAAATTTGGCTGGCTGCTAAAGAAATTGCAATAGATTATTTTTCATCTAGATAATTGACAGACTGGAACGAGCGCAACCAGCTGGTGGGCTCTGCGGACGCAAATTATACAACCACTTATGTCTACGGGCAGGACGGCCAGAGAAGCAACAAATACACGAAGAACTCGGAGACGCTGTACTTCAACAAGATGTGGACGCACCGGATTATGCAGGAAATAATCCTGTACGCTATATAGACCCGGATGGAAGGTTTTTTATTGATGCTATAATAGGATTCATTTCATCCTACTATCGATTTAATACAATTTGTCAAATAGTACTAAAGCAAAAATATGAAAGCGAGGTATTTGCTAATTGGCATTCAGGATTTTGCTAAAAATCGATGGAAGAACTATATAAAATCTAATAGTGATTTACGACAATAGTTTTTACTGTTGTTGGTATGGAGAAAATCCCACTGTTTGCAAAAATCACTGGATGACATGAAAGCAAATAAAGATATCGGGCAAAAAAACAAAAAGACATAAAGTTCGTAGAGAAATATTTCTAAAACATCTTATCCAGTTTAAAAACTCCGTAAATCGTGCTATACTGCCTAAATGAAAAAGCGAAGAATTTTTCCATTACTTTTGCCTTTGTTGGCCGGAGCAGCATTTTTTATTGTGTCTTGCGTTTCTGCTCCAGAGCCAAAGCTTCCTCCAAAAAAGGCTGATGAAAAAGCACTCAGGTCAGCAGTCCAGAAAATGACCGTGCGCCAGCTTGCGGGGCAGATGATTGTCTGCGGTTTTACAGGCACGGAACTTTCCCCGGAATTTAAGGCCTTCCTAAAAAAATATTGCGTTTCCAACGTTATTTTGTTTTCCGACAACATGCGCAGCGTTGAGCAGACAAGGCGTGTCTGTAGGGAAATTCAGGCAATTGTAAAAGAGAACACGGGTTTTGAAGCCTTTATCTGCACAGACCAAGAGGGTGGAAAAATTGTGCGCTTGCCACAGGAACTCCTTTCGCTAAAAGGGGCTTCTTATTATTCAAATAACAAAACTCCGGCAGAAGTCTTTAAGGTTGGCGAGCTTACTGCAAAACAGCTGCGTCTTTGCGGAATAAACGTAGACTTTGCGCCTGTTATGGACATTAACTCCAATCCCAAAAATCCAATAATCGGTGAGCGCTCTTATGGAAGCAAGTCCAATACCGTCGTTGAATACGGTCTTCAGATGGCATCCGGTTTGCAGACTGGCGGCGTTGTTTGCGCGGTAAAGCATTTTCCCGGCCACGGAGACACCGACACGGATTCTCACCTGGCACTTCCTTCCGTTAACAAGTCCTATGCCCAGCTAAAGCAGTTTGAGCTTGTGCCCTTTAAGGCTGCGGTAGAAGCAAAAATCCCAGTTGTAATGACGGCACATATCATGTTCCCCAAGATTGACTCAAAATATCCTGCTACAATGTCCCACAAAATTTTAACAGGAATCCTTAGACAGGATTTGGGCTTTGACGGAATAATCATAACTGATGATTTGGAAATGGCCGCCATACGAAAAAATTTTGGCATTGTAAACGGAGCTCTTTCTGCAATAAATGCCGGGGCAGACATGGTGTGCATTTCCGTGTATTCAGACGGTGCCGACCAAATATGCGATGCCTTTGTGCGTAATTTGTCCCGCCCACGCTTGGAAGAATCCGTTCTAAGAATCTTAAAGGCAAAAGCTTCCGTTTGCGGAAACACCCAGGACAATTATTCTTCAAAAGAAGTAACGTCACTTATAAAAGAATACAATTCTTTGATGAAAAAGTTCTGGTAGTCTAAAAAATAAATAGATGCTGAATCAAGTTCAGCATGACAGGATGAGAAAGCCCTTGTTTATATAAGAAAAAAACATTACTATTGTAAAAAATTATTTTGGGAGTGGTGAATGAAACCATTATACGAAGTTGGTCAGCAGATAGAGACAAAAATTGTTGCAATAACAGACGACACGATTTTTCTTGACCTTGGACTTAAGAGCGAAGGCATCCTTAACAAGGCCGAGCTTACTGATGAAAATGGAAATTGCTCAGTAAAAGAGGGCGATTCAATAAAAGTGTACTTCCTTAACGGAAAAAACGAAGAGCTTACTTTTACAACCAAGCTTAGCGGAAAGGATGCAGGAAAAGAAGTTCTTGAAAATGCCTATAAGAATTCAATTCCGGTGGAAGGCCATGTTACAAAAGAAATTAAGGGCGGCTTTGAGGTAATGATTGGTTCAACACGCGC
>JAILHV010000244.1 GCA_024695625.1 Treponema sp. | reverse complement strand
GGATTTGATAGATGCCTCCATAAAAAAAGGTGTAAACGAAAAGATGCTAAAGGGGGCGGGTCGCTATATATCTTCTATAATGGTAAAGGCTGAAGACGGACAGGACTTGGACGACTTGTGCCGGCGCATTGAGCATGACGTTAAGCAGGTAAAGGCTGTCCGTACAAAGAGCATGACAAGCGGAGTTTCGGACGGTTTGGCAGGTGTCTCAAAAGTTGTGGGCGTGATGGTTGGAATTATTTGGATTCTTTGCCTTGTGGTTATGGCAATTGTTTTTTCAATGACGATTGGCGAGCGTAAAAAGGAGTTTGCCGTTCTTCGCGTTATGGGGGCTTCAAGGAAGAAGGTTTCGGGTCTTGTGATGAGGGAAGCTTTTTTTGTGAACGCAGGAGGAAGCGTTTCTGGAATTTTTCTGGCACTGCTTTTTGCACTTTCATTTCATCCGCTTATAAAAGAAAGCCTGAACCTTCCATTCCTTTTGCCCGGCGTGGCTGGAATGACTCTGCTGGCTGTTTTTTCTTTTGCACTTTCAATGACGGCTTCTTTGCTTGCATCTTGCGGGACGGTAGCTTCCATTTCCAAAATCGATACCGGACTTATCTTAAGGGAGGGGAACTAAATGCTTTTGAATCTGAAGGGCATTTCAAAAAAATATTATAGGCCCACAAGGGAATCCAGTCATTTTGAGGCTGTAAGAAGTTGTGACCTACAAATTCAAAGCGGCCAGCTTACAGAAATAATAGGTCGCTCAGGAAGCGGAAAAAGTACCCTGCTTTACATGGCTTCGGGCTTGTTGGCTCCCGACTACGGAAAAGTCTTGCTGGATGAAAAGGACTTGTATGCAATGGGCGACAAGGAGCTTTCCCTGCTTAGAAACAAGAATTTTGGCGTAATTCCCCAGGGGCAGACTGGTCTCTTTGCCCTGAACGTTTTGGAGAACGTGAAGCTTCCCGCGACTCTTTATGATGATGGGGATGAATGCGAGGAACGTGCGCTTGAGCTTTTGGATATGGTTGGAATCCGCCACCTGGCATTCGCAAGGCTAAATGAGCTTTCCGGCGGGGAGTTGCGTAGGATGGCTGTTGCCCGTGCCTTGCTGCTTGAACCAAAAATAATTTTTGCAGACGAGCCGACCGATGACCTTGACGATGAAAACACCAGGACCGTTCTTTCCCTGCTGCGTTCTGCCTCCGACCGTGGGGCTGCGGTGCTTTTGGTGACCCACGAAAGCGAGGCCAGAAACTATGCAGACAGCATTTACCGCATGGACGGCGGAAAACTTTTGCCTGTAAGTTAATCTTCTCTAAAAACACTTATTGACAACTAATAAAAGTTATATTATATTAATCATGGTTAGCAAATTGTAATAACGGTTTGCAAAATCTTATTCTCCCAAAAATGCAGTGGCTTGCCAGGCAGGATAGGTTTTGCAATTGTTTCATGTAAGGAGAAACATTATGCCTTTGTTATTTACTGATGCAGGACGTGAAGTCCAGATTAAGAAAATTGGTGGCGATTCTGCTGTAAGACAGCATCTCAACGAGCTTGGATTCAACGTGGGCTCGTCCGTTACTGTAATTTCCAAAGTCAGTACAGGTCTCATCGTAAAGGTTAAGGACTCTCGTCTTGCACTGGACAAGTCCATGGCCTCAAAGATTATCGTATAATTTTTCTCTTACATTTTTACCGCACATCGCGTGCATTTTATCAGGGAATAGAGTCTCTTTGCTGCTTTTTAAAAGTGGCGGGCAAGGGGACAGGAGAATGATAATGAATACTTTAAAAGATGCAAAGGTCGGCTCTACCGTAACTGTAGTCCGGCTGAATGGCGAGGGGGCTTTAAAGCGCCGCCTTATGGACATGGGCTTTACAAAAGGATGCTCTGTTTACGTGCGCAAGGTGGCTCCACTTGGTGATCCTGTTGAAGTCACAATCAGGGGATATGAACTTTCTGTCCGCAAGGATGATGCGGAAAATATAGAGGTGGAATAAATGGCAACTAAAATAGCTTTGGCGGGAAACCCAAACTGCGGAAAAACGACTATGTTCAACTCCCTTACAGGTGCAACCCAGTATGTAGGCAACTGGCCGGGAGTAACTGTAGAAAAAAAAGAGGGAAAGGTTAAGGGGGCAAAAGAGCTTGTTGTTACCGACTTGCCCGGTGTCTATTCGCTTTCTCCCTACACCAACGAAGAGGTTGTCTCCCGCGACTACCTTTGCAGCGAAGAACCATCTTCTGTAATCAATATTGTGGATTCAACCAACCTTGAGCGAAACCTCTACCTTACCACCCAGATTCTGGAGCTTGGAAAACCGGTTGTTATTGCCCTTAACATGGTGGATGCCCTTAAGAAAAGTGGCGGCTCAATAGACATTGCAAAGCTTTCGGAAAGGCTTGGCTGCAAGGTTGTGGAAACTGTAGCCCTTCACGGAAAGGGTGTAAAAGAAGTTGCCCTTGCTGCAGAAGAAGCCGCATCTTCCGGGGCTAAGGTTCCACAGGCAACTTTCTCTGCTGATGTGGAAGAGGCAATTGCCAAGGCAGAAAAAATCCTTCCTTCAAGCGTAAAAGAGGAGTTAAAAAGATGGACTGCCATAAAGCTTTTGGAACGCGACCAAAAGGTTATTGAAAAACTTTTCCTTTCTTCAGCAGAGGCTTCCAAGGCTGAATCTTTAACAAAGGAACTTGAGTCAAAGCTTGGTGATGACATTGAATCTATCATAACCAACGAACGCTACAACTACATAACAAATTTGCTAAAGGGTATTGTTACCAAGAAAGGCGAAAAACTTACCACTTCCGACAAGATAGACAGAATCGTAACAAACCGCTGGCTTGGCCTTCCGATTTTTGCACTCGTAATGTGGTTCGTCTACTGGGTTTCTGTAACCACAATCGGAACTATGGGAACCGACTGGGCAAACGACACCGTTGCTGGCGGAATCCAGGCCTGGGTAGAAGAGTTGATGAACAATGCCGGTGCAAACGAAATCCTTACCGACTGCATTGTAAACGGAATCCTTGGTGGACTTGGCGCTGTCTTTGGTTTCTTGCCCCAGATGGCAATCCTCTTCCTGCTTCTTTCCATTCTTGAAGATGTTGGCTACATGACCCGCATTGCATTTGTAATGGACAGAATCTTCCGCAAGTTTGGGCTTTCGGGTAAGTCATTCATTCCGCTCCTTATTTCTTCCGGCTGTGGAATTCCTGGAATCATGGCAAGCCGCACTATTGAAAACGAAAACGACCGCCGCATGACAATCATGACCACTACTTGGATTCCATGTGGTGCAAAGCTTCCTGTAATAGCAATGTTCGGCGTAGTAATCGCTTCCAAGGTAACGGGAACAAACGGCTCCTGGGTTGGACCTTCCATGTACCTGATTGGCGTTGCCGCAGTTTTGATTGCAGCAATCATCCTTAAAAAGACAAAATACTTCCACGGTCCTGCAGCCCCATTTGTTATGGAGCTTCCCCAGTACCATATTCCACAGCTAAAGACCGTTCTGCTTCACACATGGGAACGCTTGTGGAGCTTTATAAAGAAGGCTGGAACAATCCTCTTCCTTGCATGCCTTGTAATGTGGTTCCTTTCTAGCTACGGATTCAACCCGGCACACGAAGCTTATGTTGACGAAGAAGGAAATGCTGTAGAAGCAAGCGAGGGCGGATTTGGCCTTGTGGAAGATTCAGCGGATTCTGTTCTTGCTAAGGTTGGAAACGGTGTGCGCTACATCTTTATTCCGCTTGGATTTGGTGATGCAGAAAACGGATGGAAGGCAGCGGCATCTTCTATATCCGGCTTCTCCGCAAAAGAGGCAATTGTTACGACCATGGGTGTTCTTGCAAACGTGGATGACGAGACAGCAGAGGCGGCACTCGAAGAAGAAGAGGCACAGAATGCTGTTTCCGATGCAGTTGGCGGATGGTTTGCCACTGCAATTGCAGCCTTTGCATTCCTCTTGTTCAACATGCTGGATTCACCTTGTCTTGCCGCAATTGCAACCATGGCAAATGAACTTAAGAGCCGCAAGTGGTTCTGGTTTGCAATACTGTTCCAGAATGTCTTTGCATGGATTGTTACGCTTATATTCTACCAGCTGGGAATGCTCTTTGCACACGGAGTGTTTGGTGTGGGAACAGTAATAGCCTTTGTGCTTTTGGCAGTATTGCTTGTTGCGCTTTTCCGCAAAAACCCTTATGCTGAAGCTGACAAAAAAGGCTCATTTGCTGCATAATTAAATTGTTCGTAAAAAAAGGAGGACGACATGGTAAGCATTGTTATAATTGTACTGATAGCTGTATACTGCGCTTTTGTCGTCCTCCATTTATTTAAAAAATTTTACATCGCAAAGAAAACTGGAACTGCCCCCTCATGCTGCGGATGTTCAAATTCTTCCACATGCAAATTGTGTGCACAAAAGAAATCCGCAAATAAGAATGGGGAAGAAAAAAAATAAGAAAATTCTTTAATAGAATATTTGCCACGCTTCAAATGCAAGTGAACTGTTCTTTTTTAGCGGTGGCCTAGCAGCAGGGATTGGAGGGGCGGCGCAGCCGTTGCGAAGCAATGGAGCGGGTTAGGGCCCCGCGGAACCCCGCAAAGCCCCTTGCAGGATAATCTCCCGAAGGGACAGTTTACCAAAAGACTGCTGCCCAAAAAATAAAATCAAATATTTTTATTTTATAAGCCCAAAGCGGTTCAGCGGCCAGATGCGGAGGCTTGCGCGGCCAAGGATTTTTGACCGGTTGACGAACTGGGGCTCCATGTTGCTGTAGTAGGTAATGGAAAGCTCGTCGAACTTGGTGATGGGGATTAGCTTGTAGTCGTAGCTGTGGCGCATGTCCAGAGAGTTGTAGCGGTTGTCTCCCATCATAAAGTAGCAGTTTTCCGGTATGTAGCTTGGGCTGCCGTCGCTTGCGTTTGCGGGGAAGGTAGGCATGTTGCGCTGGTCAAGGCGTGCAAGGTAGGCGTTCAGCTTTTGCGCGTAGGCCATGTGCTTTACTATAACGTCGTCGCTGCTCCATTCGGATGCGGAAACTCCGTCTGCAACAAGGTTTGCGATTCTTGTGATTATTTTTCCGCACTCAAGTTTTATCATTACGTTAAGGCGGAAGTTTGCGTCTGAATAGAGGTCTCCGCCAACAAGCCCTTCTTTTACGTACTTGCCGTAGTTTGTCCAGCCGGTCATGAATCTTGTGAACCACTGGGCACCGCCAGCTTCCTGCAAAAGTTTTATTGCGTTCATGCTGATGTTGCTAAAGAAGTTGTATTCAAACAGGTCTTCCTGGGAAAACATTTCCGCTATTTCACTTTCGCTTGCATCGTCTCCCTTTGCAACTTTTTCAAAGGTTAGTGCCAGAAGCTTGCATTCGTCCGCTGCTTTTGCCAAGTCCAGGGCGCGTCTTTCTTCTTCTATTTTAAGAACGTCCTGCCAGTCGTCAGCAGAAAGAGGGAAGTCGCGTACCTTTTTCTTTGCCCCTGCATCCAGTGAATTAAGGTTCCACATTGCCCACTTTTCTTCGTCCTTGCAAAGGTTGAACTGTCCGTTGGGGCCGCTTTCCTTTGTGCGCACGTAGAGGTGTCCGTCCTGCATAAGAATCTGCTCGCCTGGAAGCCCAACTATGCGCTTTACCAGAGGGTCTGCCTTTTGCTCTCCGTTTTCGTCGCGGTCAAGAATTACGTGGTTGAGCGTAATCATAGAAACGTAGTCGGAGATGATTTTCTTTACTTCCGATGAATGGTCGCTTTTGTAGTGGGGGTTCCGCAGTACAATTACGTTTCCCCTCTTGTAGCGGTTGATGTAGGGAATGCCAACTTTACTGAGCGGGAACTTTGGCCCTGCAACCGTTTTGAATACAAATACCCTGTCCTTGATGAGGAAGGTTGGCACCATGGACTCCGACGGTATAACGTAAAGTTGGAAGATAAAGATGTTGAGTATAAAGACTGCAAAGAGGCAGTATACGATTGCGTCTATCCATTCAACAAGCTGGAGCGCAGCGTAGGAAAGGCCCTTGTATGTTTTTGGCGGGTAGAGCTTGCTTTCTTCCTTCCACCTTTCATTCAGGGAGAAAATGCGCTTGGGGTTCAGATAATGGTAGACAACAATTCCAGAGACAAGTGTGATTGCAATCCAAAGCAGTATGCAAACAAGGTCGAATGCAAAGGGGTGCTCCGTTTTTCCAGACCTTGCCAAAATAAAGCTTAGCATTTCAAGAAGCGTCTGGTATTCAAAAACCTTCCTTATGAATGTTATGTGCTTTATTGAATTCTTTCGTAGCAGCAGGTATGCCCCCGCAAAGTAGACCAGGCCAGCCGTTATTACAGAAAGCGGAAAAGCCACTGCGCTAATGTCTGCCTGCAAGGGAAAGCATAAAGCCGCGTATATAATAGAAAGAACTATGTCGGCAAAAATCAATTTCTTTAGGGTCTTCATAAAAGTTCCTTGTGCCTTAAAATTCCTTATGCCTTGAAGGAGTCGAGTCCTGCAAAGTCAAGAGTTGCAAAGTAGTCTTCCACCGTTTCCCTTC
>JAILHV010000241.1 GCA_024695625.1 Treponema sp. | reverse complement strand
CGCATCAAGACCTAAGAAAACAGGCCCCTGTGTTGACTGCAAGTCACCGGTAAGAGCCTTTTCCTGGGCATGACGGGCATTAAATTCATCAAGTTCCGACTGGCTCCTAAAGAGAGGCTCAAGACGCTGAACCTCCTGCATCTCCGCCCCAACAAGATTCTTAAGGCTTTCACGGAACTGGGCAACCGTAGGAAACACCCCCTCAGAAGCCGCAGCACCCTTAATGCAGCTGATTTCCCTTTCCGCAGAAAAAGCCGCACCAGCCGCCACAAAAAGCTGGCTGTTTTCGGGAACAATAGTCTCGTCCGGAGTAAGCTTAAGGGTAACAACAAAACGCTCGCGAAGCTGGTCCAAAAAGTGCAAGGGACCGCCCAAAAAAGCAACGTTACCGCGGATAGGCTTACCGCATGCAAGACCAGAAATAGTCTGGCTAACAACCGCCTGAAAAATGGAAGCCGCAATATCCTCACGCCTTGCCCCCTCGTTAATAAGGGGCTGAACATCCGTCTTTGCAAAAACACCGCAACGTGCCGCAATTGGATAAATGGTGGAAGCCCCCTTGGCAAGCTCGTTAAGCCCCATGGCATCCGTCTCCAAAAGAGCCGCCATCTGGTCAATAAAAGCACCAGTACCGCCTGCGCAAGTGCCGTTCATCCTCTGCTCAACACCGCCACGGAAATATGTAATCTTGGCATCCTCACCGCCAAGCTCAATAACAACGTCTGTCTTTGGAATAAGCCGCTTTACCGCCGTGGTAGCAGCCACAACTTCCTGAATAAAAGGAATGTTAAGCCACTGAGAAACAGAAAAACCACCGGAACCGGTAACCTTTATGCTAAGAGGCTGGTCTTGACCGGCAGGAAACTTCTTCTCCAGCTCATCAAAAGCCTTGTTCACCACGGTGATAATCGTGTTGCGTATGTCTGCGCGGTGCCTCTCGTAAGCTCCGTAAAGCAGGGCATCATCATCACCCAGTATTACCACCTTAACCGTCGTAGAACCAACGTCAATACCCATACGGACTGGCTTTACAAGCGGCTTAAAAACTGTATTTGAATCAAGATTCGCCATCAATACACAACCTTTTTTTCTAAAAATCAGGGCAGCCCCAAAACTAAACCTTTTGGAGATTCCCATTCTTCTATTATAATAGGAAAGATTCTTTTATTCAACTAAAATCAAAAGCCAGTTACCTAAAACTAACTAACAAAAAACCAATTCGCTGAACACTATCTTTCTGGACGGTACCCTTCTGGACGATAGTCCAACTTGCTCTACCACTCTGTCTCTCGGCTAATTCGACCGTCAGCCCCTTTGCGTCACCGCCCTTCCGGGGTTCCGGGGCCCCAACCCCTCCATTGCTCCGCAACCCGCTTGCGCGGGCCCCTCCACGGCGGCGTAGGCTTATTGTGTATTACCCCCATCACAGCGTCATTATTTGGCTCGACCCGATAATCCATTCACTCGCATCAAAAATCCCTCATTTGCACATACTTTATCTGCAATTCTCCAAAAGACTCTTTTTGTATCCGGTCATATTCATATTTCAAATTACCATCTGTATAAATTGTCAGAACATCATCCTTAACTTCAAAAGCTATTTTTCTTCCCCCTCGGCATCTGAATACCTCAACATTGTTAATATACACCCGTGCGTAAGTTGGATCAGAAACACAATTTGTTATATACGCTTGAACAACATATTTCTTTGAAATAGTTACCTCTTCCTCTTGAATTAGTGTTTTTTCAGACAAATACCGCAAAAAACAAGACTCAAAAAGAAAACTTGCAATATACAATCCTAAAAAAAATAAAATTGCCTTTTTTGTATGCATAATATTAGCCTCCATCTATGTACGTTATATTGTAAAATCACTTCCAAAACCTTCTTTTTCATTTTTCCCTAACAGCAACTAACAAACTTAATACAAAAAACACCACTTTTATCATTTTTAATTTTCCTTTATTGTTCTGTGATTTCTATTCAATCATCAGTTTTATATTATCAACGACAGAAATAAATTTCAATCTGCTTTGAACGGACGGCATTGACACATGCTATAGGGTCTTATCATCAGCTACAGCCTTTAATTCCTCATAATACTTTTCAAAAATTTTTACAAGAAGATTTTTTTCTTGTTCAGTAACAGGTGCCGCTTCACTTTGATTAAAACTAGCCCCTTTTTCTGACATGAAAATAATACAGAAAACAAGAATATAAAACTTCACCGCTTTTTCCTGAAACGGATTCAGATTCATTTCTTCTTTAAGATATTCTGCATAATCCAAATTTGCCTGCATGCTTAGCAGAGCCATTGTTGTAAGGCCAAGAAAATAAACCTGATCGCCAAAAGTAATCCAATCCAAATCAATTATCCCAGAAAGTTTTCCTTCGTGCACAAGCACGTTTTTTGTCGTAGCATCATCAAAAAAAGGTTCTGCCTTAATAGCCGCAAAGTAATCTTTGAATCCTGGAATCAAACCCCTAACTTTAGAAACATATTCCGTAGAAAAAATCTTATTTTCTTTTATGCCGTCTTCTGCTCTTTTAATATCGCTTAAAACATTTTCTTCCCAGGTGGCAAAAAAGTTTTTCTTGTCTTCATAAGAATTAAGTGAACCAAATACATTAGCCACAGGAAGCTTTTTGATTTCTTTCTGATAATTGGTAAGACTTTTTGCAATAGCTTTCTTTTCATCCCTTGAAAGTGATGAATAAACAAGCCCCAGGTCTTTTCCGGGAATAAATGTCATTACAAAATAATAAGGAAATGCAGAAGTGTTTTCGGCTATTACTTTGGGAATTGGAATATCTAAATCTTTCAATTTATCCAACCAATAGGTGGAGCCTAAAATCAGATTTTTATCATCTGAAGTTTTTACTACATATTTATCATTACCAATTTGAACTGTATAAACATATCCTGCTAAGCCAACATTGTTTCTTATAATTTCTGTTGGAAGCACTTGAAAAATTTCATTACATATTTTATTTACAATTTCTTCTGTCATCTTCTTCCGTATTCATCGTTCAAGTGCAGCTGAATGCCGGATAAGACAAACAGCTGTTTTTTTATAATAGATTGTCCCCTTCGACTGGCTCGGGAGACGCCTGTTTTTATCGCCTGATTACTGGTGCTTCCTTGGCATAATTTCCGTAGCGGGAAATAAACTCTTCGTACTCTTCCTGCTCGGTAATCCAGATGATAAAATATGCTTCTTTTACACCAAGATTTTTATAGGCTTGCAGACGGGTGTTGCCATCGTTCATTTCAAAACCGTGTTCAACATAGTGAGCAATGAGCGGCGGCATGTCGGGATCTTTTTTAATTGAATCCTCCAGGGCTGCCACGTGTATTGGCCACCAGTCTTTGTCGATTTTATATTTCATTCCTTCTTCGGGACCAGTGTTGCGCTCGAACAAATCGCTTGGCATTTTTATCGGGCCGATGTAATAGCGTTCAAAAAGCTTGAGCCCGTCAGAAAAGGGAACATTGCTTTTTTCGGCATCGTGAAGATAGGTATGAATCCATTCGTCAATTTTGTTTTCTTTGGCATAACTTATGGCCGAAGAAAGTGTCTTGCTAAATTGCAGCATAGTGCGCTCCTGTTTTGTGTAGACGATATGCTTTACAGAATCAAAGGAAAGACAATATTTTTCCGTGAGCTGTTCAATGGTCTGGCCGGCAGCAAAATCCTCTTTCATGCTCTGATTTCTTTTTGCAAGATATGCCCTGTAGCCCGAAGATTCACCCCAAGCCTTTTTTTCGTTTTTGGCCGGAATGTAAATCGTCTCGCCGCTCACATATCGCTGAATCTGCTTTAAAAGATTTTCTGGAAAAATGTCCTGTGCATTTCTGTAATTCATAAAGTCCTCAATTTCAAAGCGCTTTGTGATTATAGAATACAAGATTTTTACTTTATTGTATATGTTGAGAATGGGTGGAAATATTTTTTACACAATTTACAGTTCATCCAAAAGTTTTTATTCTTTATTCAAACTAAAGTGATAGAGTTTGACACTTCCATCCATTTCTTCATAGTCAATGTTAAAGCCGCATTTTTTTGTATAAAAGTTGATGTTCTTCTCTTTGTCTGCAGGAGTTACCAATTCAATTCTTTTCCAGTCTTTGTATTCTTCTTTTATGAACTCAAGCAATTTATGGCCAATTCCTTTCCGCTGACATTCTGGAATTACACAAAGAGCGCCTATATAATAAAGACCGTCTCCTTTCTTTAAAACAGATATTGCCCCAACAGAATTTGAATCAAGGTCTGCGATGTATTTGGGAACCTCATCAATTGATTTTTCCATGTCGCTGACTGACCGGCCGTAACCAGGACACACGCCATATTTTACATAATCTTCGTAAAAGGCCTTGTTGTATATGTTAACGAGTACCCGGGCATCTTTTGAGCTTGCCTTTTTTATTTGTATATCCAAAACTGAACCTAACCTATTTTCTGATTTTACGGAAGTGGCAGTAAAGCCTTTATTAAATATATGTCAGAAATACAGGTGTCATTGTATTTTGTTCCAGGATACACTTCAAGAATCTCTATCTCTATATTCTCTTTTGGAAAGAAGGTTCTCGAATTGCCCCATACCCTTTCATTGTCTTTTTTGAAAAATTCACCATTAAGATTTAAGAGATCCCCTTCATCCAAAATGTTAGACATATTCACCTGACGATATGGTCTGTCTGGAAAAGTCATTTGGCCAATTTTTATTCCGTCTATATAAAGGGCTATTTTTTTAACGCGGTTGTTTTCGTAATAAGTTTTTTCGGATTTTCTAAAACCGTTAACAATCAAAAGCTGCGTAATCCATCCGTTGCAATCAATTTTAATTTTTTCGTTTTTGCCAAAATCAGGTTTTGCTTCGACCCATGCAGTCTTGCAGTCCTTGTCAATAAGATTGTAGGCAGAATATAAAGTTGAACCTTCGCGCAATTCGGAAGTTGCAGTTACACTTCCTCTTTTTCCATATTTTTCATAGAGCGTTGCAAAATAATAGTTTTTTATGTTGTATGAAATTTTAAGCTGCTTATGCTTGTTTAAATCAAAGTTCTTAAAAGACTTTGTAATACATCTTTCTGAGCCACTAAAGGAAATATCAACTCCTTCTATATCTGTAACTTTTCCGTTCCAGCCCAGAATATCTGATGCATCAATTGTTAAAGTAAAATCTTCTATAATCCCATTTCCAAAACTCAAAGCCGGATAAAGGTTGTAAAGAAAGCTGTTATCCTTATCAAAATCACTTTTGTAATAAGTGCCGTCATTTTCTGTCTCTACGCGGTAACAGATAGAAACACATGTCTCTTTTTTAGCTGCAAGTTTTATTTTGGAAAGTTCCCAATATTTATAAAGCGTGAATATTTCATCAAAACTAATCTCTGTATTAAAATCAGAATCAAGTTTTCTTCCCTCAACAAAAATATTGTAATAGTCAAGAGAAGCATGCCTGCCTTCTGTAATATTAAAAGCAAAATCAATCTGTTTTTCGCTTTCGTGCTTGTTGAACAAAACGTAATCACAGGACACTATAACTGCATCATCAACAAAGCGAAGAGTAAGATTTTCTTTTTTTAAAATGATGTCGGAATCATTTTTTAAGGTAATCACAGCAGGGTGCGTTCCGCTTCCGTTTTCCCCCCAGTGAATCCCACCGTTAGCGCACAAGGGGAGAGTGCCTATTACCATGCATAACAAAGTAAATATTTTTCTTTTCATTTTTCCCTCCTCCAATTATACCAAGCACTAGTATATCAAGGGTCTACAGAAGTTTCTGGTAGCGCTTTTCTATGTCTTTTATGAGCTTGTATTCAATTGAATCAACTATGGCAAGCCAAGAAGCCTCTACAACGTCGCAGCTTACACCCATGGTAGTCCAGCTGTCCTTACCGTCGGAGCTTTCTATGAGTACGCGGACACGGCTGGCAGTTGCGCTCTTTCCGTCTAGAACACGTACCTTGTAGTCAATAAGGTGAATCTCTGTCACCGAAGGATAGAATGGCATGAGTGCCTGGCGCAGGGCATTGTCCAAGGCGTTAACTGGACCGTTACCCTCTCCCGCCGCAATCTGGAAGTGGCCGTCTACATCTATCTTTATCTGGGCAAATGAATAGAGGTCTTTTTCTATGCGGGGGTTTTCGCCGGAAGTCTTGTAGTAGCAAAGGTTAAAGAAAGGCCTGTACTTGCCAATTTCCTTTCGTACAAGAAGCTCAAAGCTTCCGTCGGCACCTTCAAACTGGTAGCCTTCGTGTTCAAGCTCCTTGACTTTTTTTACGATGTCCGCAACAACAGGCGAATTCTTTGTGATTGAAGAGTCAAACTTCTTGATTTTTTCTATTATCATGCTGCGGCCGGCAACTTCACTCATCAGGAAGACGCGCTCATTGCCAACTGCATCTGGGCTAATGTGCTCATAGGCAGAGGGATTTTTAAGAACGGCATCTATGTGCATACCGGCCTTGTGGGCAAATGCGTTCTGTCCAACATAAGGCATTCCTGCTTCCAGAGGAATGTTTGTTATTTCTGCAATGCGCTTGCAGATGGGGGTAAGCATCTTTATGTTTTCTTGGGGAATGCAGCGGCAGTCCATCTTTAGCTGAAGGTCTGCAATTATTGTGCTAAGGTTTGCGTTTCCTGTGCGCTCGCCAAAGCCAAGAAGCACTCCCTGAACATGGGTAGCACCTTCTTCCACCGCAATGATTGAATTTGCAACTGCAAGGCCTGAGTCATTGTGGGTATGTATTCCGATTATTGCACCACTTGAATATTCGTGGACAACTTCTGCAACGGCCTTCCTTACGTCCCCTGGCATACATCCGCCCTTTGTTTCGCAAAGGTTCAAGACCGTGGCTCCTCCGTCCAGGGCTGCACGAAGGGATTTTAGCGCATAGTCGCGGTTCTTCTGGAATCCTGTAAAGAAATGTTCTGCGTCAAAGATTACGTTGCGGTTGTGCTTTGTAAGATACTCGCAGGTGTCGCGAATCATCTCCAGGTTCTGGTCTAGGCTTGCATGAAGGATTTCCGTTGCCTGAAAGTCCCAGCTCTTGCCGAATATAACAACGTCTTTTGTTTCTGCCGCAAGAAGGCTCTGAAGGTTTGCGTCTTCCGCACAAGATGAATCCTTGCGCCGTGTGGAACCAAATGCAACCAGGCTTGAATTCTTAAGCTTAAGGTCTCTGGCAAGGGCAAAAAATTCCATGTCCTTGGGGTTGCTGCCGGGATTGCCTGCCTCTATGTACTTAACCCCAAGTTCATCAAGTGCCTGCACAATATGAATCTTGTCCTGAACGGAATAGCTTATTCCTTCTCCCTGGGAACCGTCCCTTAAAGTTGAGTCCAAGATGTCTATGTTTTTCATATTTTCCTCCGCAGCCACTTTTTAGTGTTGTAAGATTATACCCAAAAACCAGTCTTTATGCAAATGGGTCACACAAAAGACACGGAAATCAGTTTAGCATAGTTTTTTTTCTGACACGTCTTTCTTGCTAACCAGTACAGAGCCATGGAGGGATTTTTTTGAAGCAGTGCCTACGCGGGATTGGAGCACCGCCGCAGGCGTTCTCGCGGAGCGAGAATGGAGGGGTTGGGCCCCCGGAAGTGCGGAAAGCCCGAAAAAAAAGGCCTGTCCACCCGGTTTGAGCAGACAGGCTTTTTGGATTCAAGACAAAGGTCACGTCCAAAGAAAAAAGAAATTCTATTTTAGCTTGTTGAGGATGCGGCTTACTTCTCCGTCCAGGATTGTTGCAACCTGCTTGTCGGGGAGGGAGCTGATTAGGCCACGCATGTAGGTAAAGACGATTTCGATCATGTCTACGATGCTCTGTTCCTTGCGGACGTCCTCGTTCTTTATGCCTATTTCCTTGCGCCACAAATCTGCGGTGGAAAGGAGGCCAGCGGCTCCGCTCAGCTTCTTGATTATGTACTCAAGCTGCAAATGCTCCTTGCTCATGAGGAAGCGTTCCTTTTCTTCTTCCGGCAGGAATTCGCTCAGGGACTTTAGCTCGCGGAACATGCTTGCCGTGTCCTTGAACTTCTTTGCAATTTCGTTGTCGTTGAGTATCTTTACAAAGTCGGACAAGGTCTTTGCGGTCTTGTTGAGGAGTGACAAATCCTGCTGGACAAGGTTAAGGTCGTCCTGCTCGATTTCCGGCTGGGCAAAGTCTTTCGGTGAATCAAGGCTCATGCCTTCATCTGAAGTTTCATCGGTGACGGTCTCGTCAAGGGGAACGTCCACTTCTGTGTCAAGCGCATCGTCAAGGCTGGAGGGAATTTCCGCCTCATAGGGAATTGAACTTTCCGCCTGGGGCAGGCTCTCGCCCTCTCCGTCCACAGGAAGCCTTAGCGTTTCGGGGGAATTGTCGTCTGCAATTTCGTCTATCTCGGGGAACTCGTAGTCTTCTGCATCCGGCTCCGGTTCCGGGATAACGACAGGCTCTTCCTGAATTTCCGCTTCACCGTTTCCTGCTCCGGCAAGGTCTGCCATGTCAAAGTCGTCGCCCATTGGAATCTGGACCTTGGGTTCATCACCGTCGTCTGCAAAGAATTCGTCTGCGGAAATTGTCTCGCTTCCGTCATCGTTGAGGGATGGAGCAGTAGAAGATTCAGGCGTAATGTCTTCCACTTCCGGGAATTCAAAGTCGCTTGCACTTTCGGCTGGTGGCTCGGGAACAAACCTCTGCGGCTCTTCTTCTACGGGAAGCTCAACCTGAGGCTCTTCCTCTGGCTCTATGTCTATCTCGTCATCAATGCTTGCGTCCACGGGGAATTCGATATCCTCGTATTCCATCTGGGGAAGCTCTTCGTCCAAGTCGGCATCATCTTCAAGATCAGTTCCGTCGTCAAAGGTTTCTTCTGCTTCCGGTTCGGCAAGGCCTGCAAGCGGGTCAAAGGAGTCATCTGTTGAATCTGAGGAGTCAAATGAATCCGTGGAATCAAATGAATCTGTGGCGTCTACAGAATCTGAGGTACCAGTCTCAAAGCTTTCGCCTGCGGATGGAATTATCTCTTCCTCTTCTTCGGGTGCAGCCTGTTCGGCAGAAGCTTCCTTGCTGGGGGATTCAAAACCGTAGCCGTTTCCTGAATCGAGGCCGTCTTCTACGGGAGCCTCTTCTTCATACATTCCGTCGCTAACGTCCATTGATGAAACTGGCCTTTCATCGGAGCGTATGTCTTCCGTCTCAAAGGCACTTTCAAAGTCGTCGCTTGGCCTAGGTTCGTGTCCGCGGCTTGCGCCAAAGGGATTGTTCTTTAGTATGCTTGATTCATCCTCTTCTTCAAAAACCGGTGTGTCTGGAACAAGGTTGTCAAGGTCCAGATAGTCCTCCGTGCGGTCGGCAAGGATTTCATCGTCCAGCGTCTTGTCAAAGGGGGATGCTCCGCTTTCGTCGTTGTGGGTAAGCTTTTCAAAGCTAAAGTCATCGTTGTGCCTGTATTCCTGTGAGTCGGCCTGGGAAAGGTCAAGATCGGAAACCTTCATGTCGGGGTTTTCCGCAGGCATTACGGCGACTTCCTCTTCGTTTACTGATGGAGTTCCGTCGTCAATTTTTCCGAGTACGGAAAGGTCAACTTCACCCTGGTCTGCTTCGAGTGCGTTCTTTCCGCCTCCCTGAGCAGAAAGGCTTGTCCTTACGCTGCCAATCCTTTCGTGGTAGAGGCGGTTGTCCTTGTCAACGGAGGCCAGCTTTTCGTATGCGTCGTAGGCATCCTGCATGCGGTTCTGCTGCTCGTAGCCCTGGGCGAGCATGGCTATGGCCGCTGCGTCTTCCGAGTTTGTCTCAAGGTACTTCTTAAGGTCTTCCTCCGCCTTCTTGAAGTTGCCCCTCTGGCTGTAGCGTCTTGCGCTGTCGCGGTAGTATGCGGTGTAGTCCGGGTCGGCTGCCTTTATCTTTTCAAAGCAGCTTTCGGCCTTGTCGTCTTCGCCACGGCAGATGTAATACTGGCCAAGCAGGTTGAGGGCCTGTATGTCGTCAGGATTTTCATCAAGAATCTGCTTAATCTTATTGCTTGCGGCAGAAAGTTTGTCTGCGGTAAGGAGAACCCTTGCGTACTGCTTTAGCATCTCCCGGTTTTCGGGGTCAAGCTTTTCGTAGATTCCCATCGTGTGGATGGCGTCCTTTGTCTTTCCGTGCAGGTCGTAAACATTTGCAAGTGAAGAAAGAACCCTCTTGTTCTCCGGGTCCCACTTTAGCGCAGTGTTGTATTCAGCCTCAGCATCGTCATATCCGTTCTGCTTGGTGTAGACGTCGCCCATCTTTGCATGCATCTTTACGTTCTGCGGGTTGAGCATGATTGCCTGGCCTACAAGGTCAGCGGCATTCTTTGTCATGTTTCTGGAAAGCATCAGGTCTGCATAGGAGTCTATTGCTTCAAGCCAGCCCGGCTTTGAGCGCAGTGATGCCTCGTATTCGTTTGCGGCAAAGTCAAGCTTGCCAAGTTTTTCGTAGCTCTTTGCAAGGTTCAGGTGGAGGATTGGATGGTTGGGGTCCACCTTGAGGCCGCGCTGGTAAGAAGAGACGGCTTCCTCGTGCTTGTTCTGCAGTGCATAGATTGAGCCAAGGTGGTTGTAGGCAAGTACGTCCTCCTGGTTTTCTTCCACTACGCGGTTAAAGCACTGCAGGGCTTCCTCGTAGTTGCCCATGAGCTTGTAGGTAAAGCCCAGGTTGTAGAAGGACTGGATATTGTTCTCGTCCGCAATGATTGCCTTTTCCAGCACTTCGATTGACTTGTCGAATTTCTTTACACGGCGGTAGATTCCGCCCAGGTTGTTGAGCGCATCCACGTCATCCGGGGACATGCTTATAATCTGCTTGTAAATGGGGATTGCGTCGGCATCGCGTCCGCTCTTCTGGTAAAGGCTTCCAAGATCGTTCAGAAGCCCCACATTCTCCGGGTCGTCCTTGAGGAGGTTCTTGTACAGACGGGCAGCAAGCATATAGTCATGCGCCAGTACCGCTGCCTTTGCCCTGTCCAAAATCAACTTATTGTTTGTCTTTGTTTCGCCCATATATGCCCCTGTTTTTTTCCGCACATTCTTCTATATTAAAGCATCCGTCTTCAAAAGCCTGTAAAAGCTATTTTCTTAAAGGCCGTGCGTAGACTTCCTTGGAAAGTATTCCCATAATTTTGCCGTCGCTCTTTGAATATGATGCAACCGCAAAGTAATATATCTTGCCGTTCTTAAGGCCTGTGAATTTCATCCTGCAAACATTGCCCACGTCCAGGGGAGATGCTCCCTCATAGGCTTCCTGTCCAAGGTATTCGCCTGGTCTGTCGCCATAGAATACAATGTAGCCGCCGGTCTGGTCGTCAACCGAATAGCTCCATGAAAGTGTAACCTCACCGTCACCTGCATCCGCAAAGACAGAGAATGGAGGAAGGGGAAGCGGAACTTCCGTATAGGCAAGCTTTATCTCCGAAACGGATGGTGAAAGCGAGCCGCCTCCGTCCGGGTAAAGGTCGCCTGAAACCTGGAAGTACTGGCCTGTTACACCCACAATCTGCTCGTGGTTCTTGACGGGAACCCACTTGGGATAGTCGTCTGTCCAGTCAAAGCGGTTGTCCCCGCTGCGTACGTAGAAGGCCACGTCTGTCTGGGACGGAGTGTTTACGATTGCATCGATGCGCTCAAGCTTTGCACCGCGTGAAATAAGAATCGGCTGGCTTACGAAGCGTCCTCCGTTGCTCTTGTATGTGTCGTAGCGCAGGGAACTTGCAGTTTCGCTCTCTGCCGTGCGCTGAATCCTAAAGTCGTCTATGTAGCCGGTGTACTTGGGGCAGATGTCAATGTTTGCCTTAACGCCAAGAAGCGGCGTGCAGACGCTGCCCCCGTGCTCGTGGCCGTTGGACGTGATATACTGCAGGGCCTCAATCTTACCGTCAATCCTGTATTCCAAAAGGCCTGTGTCATCGTCAAAGCTTATCGAGTGGTGGGCCCAGTTGCCGGGTATTATCGTTCGCTGGCAGGAAAGCGTAACAGTTCCGTTGTCCTTCTTCCATCCGTTGAACACATTGATGAATTCCCAGCGCAGGTGGTTGCTAAAGAAGCTTGCAGAAATCATCTGGTAAAGAAGGTAGTCGTTTTCCATCCTTGAAGAGCGCCAGGAGAATACAATTTCGCCGTTCTCTGCAATCGAGGGGCAAAGCCAGAATTCAATAAGGAAAGAACCCTTGCTTCCGCTGCTGCCAAAAAGGGAATCTGCACTTCCGCAAAGAGATAGGCCACCGTTTCCGCGGCTCATGGCGGCATGCTTTCCCATCTTCACCTTGGATGAGCTTACAAAAGATTTTTCTGCAACGGAATAGTTGCCCGTTCTGTCCGAAAAGGAACCGTCAGCTTCCTCAAAGTCGAGCAGCAAGTCCGTAGTAGGCTGGCTGTCAGCACCGCTGCCCTTGTCAACAGACCGGCTGTTGGTTGCAAGCTCAAGGCTCGTGTAGCCAAAGCGGCCCTTACCGTAGGCAAGACCATCCATAGACTTGAGCCTGCCCCAACCGGCATTTCCGCCGAGCACCAGTGTCTTTTCCTCAGAAAAAGAAAATCCTGCAAAGAGTAGACAAAATATGGCTAAAAAAAGTATTCTTATCTTATGCATAGTTCCGACCAGCAATTAAATTCAGATTCACCGCAGCTTTCACCGCAGCCCGATCCAAGAGAAATCCTCCACCAGACCGCCCTAAAAGCCCCGTCCCAAAGCGGTGTCTATATGTGGAAGAACGCCGAAGGAACTGTCATTTACGTTGGCAAGGCAAAAAACCTCAAGAACCGCCTTTCTTCCTATTTTAGTGGAAGCAAGGACATCAAGACAAGGCTGTTGGTCCACAACGCCCGCTCAATTGAATACATAACAACTAACAATGAGTATGAAGCATTTTTACTGGAAAACAACCTCATAAAAAAATTTTCCCCCCGCTACAACATAGATTTGAAGGACGGAAAATCATACCCAGTGCTGCGCGTAACGAACGAAAAGTTCCCGAGGGTATACAAAACAAGGAGAATTGTCCAGGATGGCTCCAAATACTTTGGCCCCTTCCCCGATGCAACTGCTCTGGATGTTTTTACCGACACCCTCTACGAAATTTATCCGCTGCGCCACTGCAAAACCTTTAAAAAAAAGGCCTCGCCGTGCATGTATTACCATATCGGCAGATGCATGGCTCCCTGCTGCAAACAGGTAGACCACTCCACCTATACTGAATTTATCGAAGAAATCTGTACACTTCTTGAGAACAAAGGAGAAGAAACGGCAAAAAAACTTGAAAGCGAAATGAAGGCCGCCGCCCAGTCGCTCAATTTTGAAAAAGCCGCAAGACTCCGCGACGGTCTAAGGGCGCTATCCGTACTCAAAAACCAGAATATAGTAGAAAGCTTCGACGGAAGTGACCGCGACTACATAGCCTCATGGCGTGAAGGGGAACTGGTAAGCTTTACCGTGCTAAGAATCAGAAGCGGAAAACTCCTTGGCAGGGACAACTATCGCACGATAACCCTAAACGAAGACACGGAAATCCTTGGCGAATTCATGGCATCCTACTACAGCTCAAAAGAAGACATCCCGCCTTCAATATACGTGGTAACGGAAGACGGAATGGAAATAATGAAGAGGTGGTTCAGCGAAACCTACAAAATAGACTGCCAGATTATAGTTGCAAAGCCCACAATCCCCCAGGCAAAGCTGCACCTGGCCGCAATACAGATGGCACAGGAAAATGCCCGCGAAGACATAATCCGCCGGGTACGCGAAAGGGGCGACTTCCCCGCAATGGAAGAACTGCAGAAGGTTTTGGGACTCCCGCGCCTGCCTGTTAGAATAGAAGGCTTCGACATAGCCCACATTGGCGGAAAATTCCCAGTGGCATCGCTAATCAGCTTCTACAACGGAAACCCGGACAAAAAAAACTACCGCTACTTCCGCCTAAAGACAACCGACGGCTACATAGACGACTTCCAGTCAATGAGGGAGGCAACGTCAAGGCGATACACAAGGCTAATAAACGAAAAGCAGCCCCTACCCGACCTGCTCCTGATAGACGGTGGCATTGGACAGGTTAACGCAGTAGACGGAATCCTCAAGGCACTTGGAGCCGACATCCCCATAGCGGGACTTGCCAAAAGGGACGAAGAAATATGGCGGCCCCACACATCAGAGCCGGTATGCCTGCCCAAACGAAGTGACGCTTTAAGACTGCTTCAACGCGTACGCGACGAAACCCACCGCTTTGCCACCAGCCGCAACCAGAACCTGCGCACAAAGGAAAACACGGTCTCGCCCTTCATAAAACTGCCCGGAATCGGAAAGGAAAGGGACAAAATCCTTATGAAAAAGTACGGAACGCTCCAGGCACTTGCAAAAGCCCCGGAAGCCGAACTTGCCCAGCTGCTGCATTTTAGGGCAGATGCCGCAACAGCCCTGCTACTTGCCGCAAAAAATGAGCTTGAAAAGCAGAACCAGAGGAAGGAAAAGCAGGCACTTTCGCTTGGTGAGGCAGGAACAACCTGGCAAAAAGCCGCACACGCGCAGATGCTCTCGGACCTTGCACGCCAGGCTGCAGACGAGGAATACGAACTGGACGAAAATATCGAAGAAGACGGAATGATGGCGGCAGAACCGGAAGACTAGCGGACTCCCATATCCTTACCGGAATTCAGCAAAAAAGAACCAACTGCAAAAAAAGCCATAAAAGCGGCAATAACAACCTGAGCTAAAATTTCAAGCATAAACTCCTCCATAAATAAAATTGAAACTCTTCCTATAAAATATCGGCCCCCAAAAAAATCAATTAACCCAAAAACATAAATTCAAAAATAATTTTTCATTATTTTATTCCCCCTCCCCCCTGTAAAATCAGATTTCCCTGTATTTCCTTAAATTTTTCTTGTTTTATGGAAAATATATATTATAATGAATGTATAGTGCCGATTCATGGTTCTACCGTTTGGAGCGGCCTAGAAAAAACCTCATTTTTTAGGAGCAAACTATGGGTTTGATTTCAGCAGCATTGGGTGCGGCGGGCGGAACACTTGCCGACCAGTGGAAAGAGTATTTTTACTGTGAGGCCTTGCCAAACGACGTACTCATGGTCAAAGGCCAAAAGCGCGTAGGAAAGCGTTCCTCCAACACAAAGGGAACGGACAACATAATATCCAAGGGCTCTGTGATTGCGGTTGCGGACGGACAGTGCATGATTATCGTAGACAACGGCAAAGTTGCAGAAATCTGTGCAGAACCGGGCGAATTCGTTTATGATTCATCAACTGAGCCTTCAATCTTTGCAGGAAAACTCGGCGAAAGCATCCTTGACACATTTAAGGAATTTGGACGCCGCTTTACATTCGGTGGAGAGCCACCAAAAGACCAGAGGGTTTACTACGTAAACACAAAGCAGATTTTGGGCAACAAATTCGGCACACCGAACGCAATTACATGGCGCGTTGTTGACCAGAGGGCAGCCTTAGACATGGACATTGGCATAAAGTGCTTCGGCGAATACGTCTTCAAGATTGTAGACCCGATTCTCTTCTATACTAATGTCGCGGCTAATGTAAGCGAGCAGTACTCACGTTCAGAAATAGAAGGACAGATGAGAGACGACCTCCTTCATGCTCTGCAGCCAGCATTTGCTGTTCTTTCAGAAAAAGGCATCCGCTATTCCGCTTTGATGGGACATACGGAAGAAATGGCAGACGTACTTAACCAAAAGCTCACCTCAAAATGGGGTCAGCAGTACGGATTCAAGCTTGTTTCCCTTTCCATTGCATCACTCAAGGCCAACGACGAAGACGAAAAGAAGATTAAGCAGATGCAGGAACAGGCTGCTTATATGGATCCCTCAAGGCGCGACGCAATGATGGCAACCCAGATGGCAACCGCAATGAACACTGCGGCAGGAAATTCCGCAGGGGCAGCAACAGGCTTTATGGGCATGGGAATGATGGGAATGATGGGAGGCGGCTACCAGTTCCAGCAGAATCAGCCTCAGCAGGCTCAGCAAGTCCAGCAGACACAGCAGCAGGCCCCGGCAGCAGGCGGATGGAAGTGTCCAAAGTGCGGCGCACAGGCAAGCGGAAAATTCTGCCCAGAATGCGGTGCACCAAAACCAGAGGCAACGGCAGGATGGACATGCTCTTGCGGAACCGTAAACCAGGGTAAAT
Source organism: Treponema sp. (assembly GCA_024695625.1). Taxonomy (GTDB): domain Bacteria; phylum Spirochaetota; class Spirochaetia; order Treponematales; family Treponemataceae; genus Treponema_D. Next base: position 20,064 of record JAILHV010000241.1, on the reverse strand, counting down.
TCTGCCAGAACTGCGGTGCAAAAAAACCGGCAGGGGCACCTCTCTACAAGTGCGACAAGTGCGGTTGGGTTCCACCGGATCCACACAATCCGCCAAAATTCTGCCCAGAATGCGGTGACGTATTTGACGATTCAGATGTTCAGCAGTAAAAGGCTGTCGTAAAAATCGTAAAGCGTTAATTAAGCAAGAAGATTGCCGGGTCTTTCGCAAGGAAGTTTCCAGAGAGCCTGGCAAGGGCATACTTAAAAAATTACAGGGCGGCTTCAGGTTTTTAACTTGAGGCTGCCTTTTTTCTGTTTAAAGATCCAAATAATTCTACGCCGCCGTGTAGGGGCGCGGTAGCGTTGACGCGCAGCGGCAATGACCGTTAGGGAACCCCGGAAGGGCGGTGACGCAAAGGCACATTCGGTCGAATTAGCCAAAAAAAGAGATGGTAGAGCATTTAGAAGGTTCGTCCATAAAAAGAAGAGACTAGATATTACCGGCTATAAGTTCAGGCAGTTTTTTAACATCCTCCGCACCGTCTACAAGAAGGGCTCCCATTCCAAGTTCAAGCGGAAGGGCAAGGTCTATGTCGTAACGGTCGCCAACGCTAAGGCAGGCGTCAAAGCTGGCAGAGGTTTGCGAGGCGGCAAGTTCCAGCACTTCGCGGGCAGGCTTGGACTTTTTGCAGGTGTCAAGGCCAATAATCCGCGGCAGGGTCTTGTCTATGCCAATTGCGCAAAGTGTACGCCGGGCGGCATCCACAGGATTGTTTGTTACGCAGATAAGCTCGTATTTTTTTCCCAGGCTTTCAAGCACGCTTTTTAGCTCCTCATCATGGCCAAGGTACTGCTCCGGGTGCAAAAGTGAATTGCGCCATTTTATGCTGGTTTCTATGTCCACACCAAAGGCGGTAAAGGTGTTGCCAAGGCTTATCTTTTTTCCGCCGTGCTCGTGGCTCCACTTCTTTCGGTAAGCGGCTATTTTTTCCCGGGCTTCCTGGTGGCTCATTCCGTTAAGGTCTGCAAAGTGCCTTATCTGTACGTCCACCTGTTCAAGCACAAAGGCCTGGTTTGTGTAGAGGGTTCCGTCTATGTCAAAGATTATCGTCTTTAAGTTTTTGGGTATCTTGTAAACTTTCATTTTATAACTTCCTGAGGTTCGTAGCAGCAGTCCCTTTTGCAAACCACGGCAGCAGCAGAATGTATGTCTTTGTAAAGTCCAAGTGCAAGGAGGGCAAAGACTGCATCTCCGGTAAGCTCTGCGTGAACAAGGCTCTGGGTGTAGACGGTGTAGCCGGTAACATTGGCCTTCATCTGGTTCCACAGGGCATTTTCCGCCTGACCGCCAGTTACGGTCATCTCTGCCTTTAGCAAAGGAACTGCATCGCTTTCTTCCGCCGCCCGCCACAAAGCATTTAGGCCGTCCCTCACCATCATGGCTGTCTGCAGCATCAGGTACTTGCCCTGGTCAAGCTCCACAAGAGAACCGTCGCTTTGCAAAAGAATCTGAACCATCTCGTCCAGGGAAATTGGTCTTGCGTAAAGGCGGCTAATCTTTTCCCTGTAGGCACTGAATCTTTCACCGCTTTCTGGCAAAAGGACGCTTGCATTCCAAAGGCCAGGTATTATGGAAGGAAGAGTCCTTATCCCCTGCCCTACCACAGGCTTTGACGTGCAAAGGTTTATTCCCTCGCTTGAACCGGCACGGTCGCAGAAAAGGCCAGCCCTTAGCGTGTTGGTTCCAACAAGTGCGCTTATAAAATCCGGCGCGCCGCAAACAACCGGAATTCCGTCTTTTATTCCGCCAAGAAATGCCGCTGCTTCCTTTGTAAGAGTCCCTGCTATGCTTGCGGGTGGCACAAAAGTTGGAAGCTTTTGCATGGCAATTTCTGCATCTTTTTCGGAAAGACCTGCCTCTTCAAATCCGCCCTTGCCCCAATAGGCTTCCAAAAATCTTTCTTCCGGCAGTATGGAAAGTGCTTTTCCTGTAAGAAGATAAATCAAATATTCCGGGCCAGAAAAAACAGTGCAGTCTTTTTGCTGCCAGTAGCTTGGGAATCTTTTTGCAAAGCCCAGAATGCGGGGAATGTAAAGCGATTTTGTGTTAGCAGAAGGAACTGATGTGTCAGCGGTACCGCTACCAGTGTCACCCCCAGCCACAGCCCCAATGTCTGCGTTCCAAAGAAGAGTCTGCCCATCTCTTCCGCAAAGAGTCGGACCGTTTCCGCTTATGCAAATTGCATCGATGGAGATTTGTGTGTCTTGCCCAGAAGTGCCAGCGTTAGCAGACAAAACAGATGTGCCAGCGGTGTCACAGATGTTAGCACCAGAAGTACCAGTGCAAGAAGCGCCCGTGTTAGCAAAAGAACCTAATTTGCCAGAAGCAATGCAATCCCCCAAAGCCTTGCGCAAAGCCCCAAGCCACTCCCCAGCCGCATGGTCCGTATAAAAAAGCCCAAACTGCACCCGGCTAAAAGCAAGCACGCGCCCACTAAAATCAATGAGCGCTGCCTTAAGAGAGGAAGTTCCAATGTCCGCACAAAAAACTGAATTCAACTTAGGCTATCGGATCACAGTTGTTCTGAACCTTGTTCTTTGCAGGAGGGTCCTGAACCTGTGCATCCTTTGTTTCAGCAGGACGGCTGGCTTTTATAAGCTTATCAATAATGGAACGGTTGTCCAGCAAGTCACCCAGCGACTGTTCGTGGTGCAGCCTTGTGATTACGTTTGCAAACAAACCGCTTACGTTTGTACTGATGTACCATTCCCTGTTCAAAAGGTCTTCGTGGTAAACGGCATTCGTTCCGATTATGCGGTAGAAAAGCCCCTTCTGGTAAGCCTCATCAAAAAGCTGAATTGCATTGCCGGTAAAGAAAGGAAGGCTTATGGCCGCAATAACCTTTGTAGCTCCCTGCTCGTGAAGGAATCCCATTGCCTTAAGCAAAGTTCCGCCCGTACCAAGCATGTCGTCTGCAAGGAATGCAACCTTACCCTTTACGTCTCCCAAAAGCTTAATGCTCTTGATGTTGGTGTTCTTTGCATCCTGCGTTACGATTGAATAGTCCCTTTCCTTGTAAATCATTGCAAGCGGCTTCTTAAGACCTGTTGCATAGAACTTGTTGCGGTCAATAGCACCAGTGTCCGGGCTTACAACAACAAGGTCTTCCTTTGTAAGGTCAACAACCTTGGCAAGCTCACGGATAATCTGATATGAAGCGTGAAGGTTTTCAAGGTGGGTATGGCTAAAAGCGTTTACAATTTCGCGTGAATGAAGGTCAAGAGTAATAATGCGGCGCACTTCCATACTCTCGTAGATATGGCCCAGAAGAGCGGCAGTAAGACCCTCGCGCCCCTTCTTCTTGTGCTGGCGGCTGTAAGGATAAACTGGAACAACAAGAGTAATCTGCCTTGCCCCAGCCTGACGCACTGCATCAATAGCAACCAGAAGACTCATAACATGGTCGTTAACGCTAAGCTTCTGAAGGTTCTTTCCGTCGTTAAGGGGAATTGCCTCATGGTTCTCAACGTCCTGGAAAATAAAAACATCCTTCCCACGGACACACTCGTTAAGCTCGCACTTGAACTCACCGTTTGCAAAATAGGTAAAGCGCGTGTTCACCTTAAAAACCGGCGGACGGTACTTGTCAATCTGACCGCGGATGCACAAATCGCTTGTGTGCAAGTCGTTGTCAAGATTAATCTGCTGAACAAGTTCGCCCTTGTCCATGCTGTAACGCTTGGAAATAACATCGTTCTTCAAAGAAAAACGGTGCTTGTACATGTGACGCAAGTGAGTAATCACTTCGTTCGCGAAAGATTCCCCTCCGGGACACGCAACCACTGCAAGATTGGTAGGTTCAGAATACGGCATTATTCAATCCCCTTAAAAATTGATAATTCATTATACCGAATTGCCCGCGCTTTATCAAGGGCAGTAAAAAATGCCTAGTATTTTTTCTATATTTAACTATAATAAAATATATTTTACAAAAAGAGGGATTAATATGAAAAAATCAGCACTGGCTTTTGCGGCACTTTCCATGCTTGCATTTTTGTCTTGCTCACAAAAAGACGTTAACAAGATGCGGTCTATTGCGGTTAGCGGCACAGGAAAAGTTATTGTTACCCCGGACAAGGCAACGGTAAAGCTTGCAGTCATAACGCGAAAGAGCGACATAAAAGAAGCTCAGGAAGAAAATGCAAAGGCCATGAAAAAAATTCAGGATGCGCTTTTGGCAAATGGAGTTACGGCGGAAAACCTTCAGACCTATGACTATGAAATTTCACAGGAGTCGCATTGGAAGAATGAAGAAAAGGTTTACGGACTTTACTGTGTTACAAACCGCATAAAGGTTACGGTACAGGATATAGAAAAAGCTGGAGACATTATTGACCTTGGCATAAGAAACGGTGCAACCGGCGTAGACGGAATTTCTTTTAGCTACGAAGATGAGGTAAAGGCAATAAAAAGGGCCAGGACTCTTGCCATAGAAAATGCAAGAGCTATTGCAGAGGAATCCGTTTCTGTTGCAGGCACAAAACTTGGAAAAGTCCTTACGATGAGGGAAGACACGAACAATGGTTACGGAAGTAGATTTTCTGCTTCAAATTCCATTACGCAGACATGGGGGCCAGACACTCCTTATGATGATGCAGGAGCTTCCACACCCATTTCTTCCGGCAAGAAAGAAATCAGCATAGTGATGGATATTACCTACGAGCTAAAATAAAATGGAGCGCCAGAAATGCCATCTAAAAGCGGTTGCAAAGAAGAAGACAAAATTGTAAAGACTGCACTTTTTTCCTACGCAGAAAGCAAAGAATATTTTGCTTACATTTGCAGGGCAGACTTCATGCCCGGAAGCGGTGACTTTGAAGACGAAGATGCTATTGCAAATGACAAAGAATGCGACTGTTTTGAAATACGCTTGGGAAACATTTCTAGCGCGAAAGGCTGCTTGGCTTCCGCAGGTTTTGCAGAAAGCCTGGACCAAGCAGTCCGCAAGGTAGAAAGCCTGGACGGTTTTGTAAAATGGCTTTAGCTTTTTATCAGAACAATTTTATCCAAAGCCCTTTTACTTGGCAAACAAATTCTGAATCTTGTCTATAAACAAAATAAGAAAAACAATACCAAGTACAAAGCTAAACACAATTCCTATTCCAAGAAGAAAAACCTTTATAAAAACTTCGCCATCAAGTTCCTGAATTTTAGAAAGAGCATTGTCTGTACCACAAACCCTTACAACATTATTTCCGTCAAGAACATTCAAGTCCACGCTCCCATTTCCAATGCGTGCAGCAAAAGTTACTTTTTCCCCGCCCTTCATATAGGCATAGGCATAGCGAACTGCCGGCTTGCTTAGCCTTTGCTTTATGTGCTCAAGGTCAACATTCAAACCGTCGGGATAATATCTTGCCATAGAAATTTTTGAAGCCTTGTCATACTTTACGTCATCTTTTTTTAAATTTGAATATGCGGCAATCGGAAACTCAAGCCTTACATTTTCCGGAATCTCAAAAGACACTCCGTTATTAAAACGGAACTTACCGCGCAGCTCTGCAAAATTTTCGCGTAGCCAATACCACTCGCCCTTTCCCAATCTTCTTGTGCGGGTATAAGTTTCCTTTTGAATTTTTATGCAAAGAAATTCTCCCTTAAGTACATCAAGGGCAGAATCGGTTACGGTTACGCCATCGTAAAAAATAAAATCCTTAACAAGATAAACTTTTGGTTCGCCGTGCAAAGCGCCAGCAATTTCTTCGTCGGTTGTCAAAACAGGAAGGTCTGCCGTTAATTTTTTGAATGCGTTTCTTGCAGACGAAATACCCCGTATCTTGCCGCAAAAAAATAAAATTCCCCATGCGAAAAGAAGAGTCAAAAGTCCAAAACAGACAGTCGATAAAACTTTCATGTTTTAATTATAGCACAAAAATAAAAATAGGCAATCCTTGCAGAATAAGGACGGCATGTCAACTTTTACATTCATCAAAATGCTGCAATCGGGAATTCATGCCGCTGCATTCCCCGCTTTCCAGGGCTACGCTAACGCTCCGGCCCTTCGGTCTTGCCTACGGCAACCCTTCCAATCGGGTGTAGGCTTATTTAAACTATTCCTCATATTCAGCAACATCGTTTTTGCAAGAGGAAAGTTCTTTTTCTAGATAGTTGCAAAAGCGATCTGAATTTTCATCGAGTGACGCAAACTTTACCAAGTCGCTTTTTCCATTTGGCAGACGAACAGTCAAAAAGAAATTGGATGCACTTTCCAAAAAACGCGTCTTTCTCTCAAAAGACTTTATCTGTCCTACGTTTGCCATTTTTCTTAGGAATCCTTTTTTATAGTAAAAGCAGCGTCTTTGCTCTTCCACAATTATTGTGTGGTTAATAAGGCAGACCAGATAAACCAAAGAAACAATTGCTATTGCAAAAAGAAAGGAAAGCCCAAGAACCTTCTCTGCAAAAGTACAGTTTCTAAGATCCAAAAAGTAAAAAACAGAAAAAGAAAGCAAAAGGCCAAGTATAACCATAAGAAAAATATACTCCCCTTTATTTCTATACACCTTGTATGTCTGCTTCTTTCCAGAATCCGCATTTGCCCAAGCACAGCCTTGTGCAAAGGAATAAAAATAATCTTTATTCACCATGGTAGGATCAACATGGATTTTTTCTTTTCCAAAAACGACTGTAACAGCACCGGCATTATCCATCCGCGCAGAAATTATGTCGCTCCTTACAAAGAACTTTGTTCCCCTAAAAAGCCTGGTAACGGAAACTTGCTGCCCTTCAACTTTAATGCAAAAAACAATGTCAAACATAGGCCCCACAAAGCCAAAGATGCAAAAGGCCACAAAAAAGACACTTGCAATTTTTACATCACACAAATATGAAAAAATAAAAAAGCCTGCAAATACCAATTCATATACCACAAGAAGCGGGATTATCCACTTTGGCGCATGAACAGAAAAGCTATCACCGCTAACATATTCAAGCTTATGCTTTTTTAGCCCAGTCTCCCCTTCTTTGCGAGAAAAAAAATTCAAAATAGAAATTATTATTTGTCTAAAAATGGTTCCCATCCTCTCTCCTTAGCCCAAGGCCTACTTGCTGGAATTACAAATGCACTTGCGCCATTCCTTTGCTTTGTTCAATATCCCATTTATAAAAGCGCTTTTCATTTCCGTATATTTTATTCTGTCTTTGGGGTACTGCTTAGCCAATGATTCTTTTAGTTCGGAATAAGCCCTTGCGTCTTCTTTGTGGCTGTTAAGATAATCCCTCATGTTCAAGTAATTATTCCAGCGCTCAGAATTGTAAAGCACAACATGCACATGAACCGTCCTGTAGGCTTCCCCGCCGCAAACATACAGGTATTGGTCATCGTAATCCTGCCCCCTAAAAATAAAGCCGCTCGCTTCCAATTTTTTGTTCATGCTAAGGATGGGGTTAAAATCCAAGGTAGCCACAGCAAGGTCTATTATTGGCTTAGCACAAATATTTTTGATTGCCGTGCTGCCAACGTGCTGAATGTCAACTGCATGGTCAGAAAGAATTTCTTTTAGGTTATTTATTGTTTTTTTGGCAAAGGTTTCCCATTCCGGATTCTGCTCTTCAACAGAAACCTTTCCCCTCTTAAGGCCAAGCTGCATTTTGCCTCCCAATCACATTGAATTTATGCTCTGCAAACCTTTTACCAGTTCCAGCCACATAATCTCTTTTTCTACTCCCAGTAAAAATCGCCGGAAGAAAGTTCGCCGGTTTGGGGATAAAATCTGTAATATCTTGAGGGGGCAAAGTCGTAAGTGGGAAGGCCTTTTTCTTCCATTGTCTTTTTGTCGCCGCCGCCATATATGTCTATGAGCAGGGATGAGTCTTCATCCAGTATGAAAAGCTTGATGGTAGTTGAATCCTTTTCATAATAATACCTGGCCTTTATCATGTTTTCGTGCGCGTCTTTTAAATATGCGTGGGTGTACTCATACTTTAAGTTTTCATGTAAGTCTGAATGAACTGAATCCTGTATCTGCAAAATAATTTCCCTGTCCTTTTTGTCCTGCACCAAGGGGAGTGTGGCAGACAAAAGTTCGTCCAATTCCGCAAGGCAAAGCTTGTCGATTTTTGCAGCGGTTTCTGTTTTGCTTGAAGAATAAAATTCCTTTGATTCAAAATCGTACCACTTAAGGTCAGAAAGCATATCACAAACAAGGCCGTTTTCAAAGACCGACAGAATGTAGCCGACAAAGCAAATGTCCCCAACTTGGTTTTCTTCCCTAAATTGCTTTATGTCCTTTACCAGTTTTTTTGCCTTAACGCTGTCCTTGAGCTTTCCGTCTTTGTAAACTGAAAAAAGGATTGCATCTCCGTCAAAATCCAGGGGCAGGCTTCCGTTGCAGTAATCTTCTACCAGAATGCTGGACTTTTCAAAAATGCGCTTTGCTTTTGGCTGATTCTTTGGCTGAGACTTATGCAAGACAAGAACTGTTGCCAGGATAATTATGGCTGCAAGTGCAGAAAGAAGAATCAGAATTTTTTTCATTTTTTTATGCATCCTTTTTGATTTTATAGAATAATTATAACAGATGGTCACTAAAAGTCAATCATGCGGACACACAGGAAATCCCACGCAAGGCCCCATTCACAATACTTTTTTTGCATAGTTAACAAATGACAATTGAGCATTATTGATTATTGCGCTATACTGGACTTTATGGCTTGTATTTTAGGGAAAAAACACGTATGCTGCACGCGCATTGAGCACCTTGGGGTTGTTGCAGGAAGGGAAGAAATTCTGCGCGACGTAAACCTGCACCTGCACTGCGGGGAGCTTACCGCAATCGTCGGACGGAATGGTGCGGGAAAGTCAACATTCATGAAGGCTCTGCTGGACGTAATTCCGCATACCGGCACAATAACTTTTGAAAGCGCCCGCAAGTCAAAATTCTTTTCTGCCGTCAAACCCCGCTTTGGTTATGTTCCGCAGTCGCTTGCCGTGGACGAGGCAAGTCCCGTAAGCGTGGAAGACCTGGTGCTTTCCTGCGTTTCCAAAAAACCCGTATGGCTTCCGCATTCAAAGGCAGACAGGCAAAAAGCCTACGAAATTCTTCGCATGACAAACGCACAGTCTTTGGCGGACAGGAGAGTGTGCGACCTTTCGGGCGGCGAAATCCAGCGGGTAATGCTTTCGCTTGCAATCACGCCAGTCCCCGACATTCTTTTGCTGGACGAGCCTGTTAGCGGCGTTGACAGGACCGGGCTCAAGAACTTCTACGATCTGGTTTCTTCGCTAAGGAGAGACTACGACATTACGATTCTTCTTATAACGCACGACCTTGACCTTGTTGCAAAACATGCAGACAGGATTGTATTCATAAACAAGAACAGCGCGGTTTCTGGAACTGTGGCAGAAATTTACGGAAGCAAGGAATTCATCAAAGTGTTTGGAAAGATAGAGCTGCAGGACGGCAGTGACAGTACTGAAGCCCAGGAAGATTCTGACAGCACGGACGAAATTCAGGAAAGCGAAAAGGGGGAACTATAATGGAAAGAATTTATTCAATCATGAATTTTATTCTCCCCTTTGAATGGGCATCCCCTGACTTTATGAAGAATGCACTTCTTGCGGTCATAGTGGTCTGTCCTCTTTTTGGCACACTCGGAACGGCGGTTGTCTCCAACAAGATGTCATTTTTTTCCGACGCAATCGGGCACTCATCCCTTACCGGAATTGCCATTGGCGTCATACTGGGAATCAGGGAGCCTACAGTTGCAATGGTGGGATTTTCCCTGCTTTTGGGATTCACGATAATAAGCGTGAAGCTAAAGGGCAAGGCTTCGGCAGACACAATAATAGGAGTATTTTCATCAGCATCGGTCGCACTTGGCATCGTACTGCTAAGTGCAACAGGCAACTTTGCAAAATACCAGCGCTACCTCGTTGGAGACATACTCAGCATACGCCCCGGAGAAATTGCCCTTCTGCTTATTGCGGCAGCGGGAATACTTCTTGTGTGGATCTTTTTCTACAACAGGATGCTCATCACAAACCTGCACCTTACCTTTGCAAAGAGCCGCGGAATACGTACATTTTGGATTGAACAGATATTCGCCCTTGTTACGGCCGCAACGGTAACGCTCAGCATTAGGTGGACCGGGCTTCTTGTAATCAACAGTCTGCTCGTTTTACCTGCCGCAGCCAGCCGCTTTGTAAGCAGGACCAGCAGGCAGTACCTCTGCACGTCGATTGCAATTTCCTTTGCCAGCGGAATAGCAGGGCTTATCCTTTCCTACTACATAGGAAGCGCATCCGGGGCTACAATAGTCATTATCAACACGGTGCTCTTCGGATTATGCTTTTTGTTTGCAGCAATAAAGAGGCGGGTACAATGAATAATGTCAAGGCTGTCATCTTTGACTTGGACGGAACACTTTTGGACACACTTTTGGATTTGGCAGACAGCTGCAACAAGTCGCTTTGCACATACGGCTACCCGGCGCGTACAGTTGACGAAGTGAGGATGTTCGTAGGGAACGGACTTGGAAAGCTAATCGAGAGGGCCCTTCCAGGCGGCAGGGAAAACAGCGACTACGAAAATGTTCTTTCCTGCATGAGGAAAAACTATGCGGAAAACTGGAACAACAAGACAAAGCCCTATCCCGGCATCCTTGATATGCTGGAAAAACTAAAGGCGCGCGGAATAAAGTGCGGCATCGTCTCAAACAAACCAGACGAACAGGTAAAGGAACTTGCAAAGTTGTTTTTTAGCGGCACAATTCAAGAGGCTGCTGGAGAAAATGAAAAGGAAGGAATCAGGAGGAAACCCTTTCCCGACTCAGTATTTACCGTAATGAAAAAGCTTGATGCGGAAAAGGACTGCACGGTATATGCCGGCGACAGTGACGTAGACATCCAGACTGCGGCAAATGCGGGCATTCCCTGTATAAGCGTAACATGGGGATTCAGGCCACGGGATTTTCTGATTCAAAACGGAGCTAAAATTCTTGCGGACAATGCAGAGGAATTCCTTGACATAATCAGTGCGGAGACAGAATGAACAGAAAAATTGTAGAAGACCTTTTGATAAAACATGCGGCTGACAACAGCTGTGTCTTTATTTTTCCAACCCAGACTGCATGTGAACTCTGGGCGGACAGAATTATTTTTATAAGCGGGGTAAAGTCCGTGGCAACGCAGCGGTTTGTTGCCTGGGATGAATTCAAAGGCTCATGCGTACGCGGTGTAACCCAGGACAAAAAGGCAATTCCCGCAACCCTAAGAAAGATTTTCGTACACATGCTAATTGAAGACAACGCAAGGGAGCATTTTTTTTCAAGTCTGATTCCCGCTGAATATGCGGATGGAGCAACAAATTTTGCACCGTGGATTTCCTCCCTGTTGCCAAGTCTTGCCCAGTGGAAAAGGCACGCGCAAAAAGCCGGCATAACGCCTGACCAAGAGGACAGGGATTTGGAAAGACTCTACACCCTTTACAAGGAATTCCTTGATTCAAGAAATCTCTTTGAACCCGCATGGGAAACACCGCCACTAAAAGAAGACGGCAACAAGTACTTCATTTTCTTTCCAGAAATTCTAATGGACTGGGGCGAATACAAGGACATTCTTGAATCGGGAAAAAACATCACCATAGTAAAGGTTCCCCAGATTGAAGAAGAAGAAAAACCCGTCTGCCACTTTTTTTCAAACTCCCGCGAGGAACTAAGGAGCCTGGCCCTTTACCTTAGGAAAGCCCATGAAGAAAAGGGCATCGCATGGAACAAGATAGCAGTATCCGTTCCAGACATGGAAACATACGCGCCCTACATCGAAAGGGAACTTTTACTTTACATGATTCCCTGCGTAAAAAGGAACGGAAGTCCGCTTACCCAGAGCGGGGCTGGCAATTTCTTCCTGCAGGCGGAACAATGTGCGTCAAGCAACTTTAGCTTTGACTCGCTAAAGTCAATGCTGCTCAACAATGAGCTTCCGTGGAAAGAAAAGGAACTTAACGAGCAGCTGATTGTATTTGGGCAAAAAAACAACTGCCTCTGCTCATACGAATACAATGGAAAAAAGACCGACGTATGGGAAGAAGCATTCAGGCAGGACGGAAAGGAGGAAAGGCTTTTTAATTTCTACAAAAAGCTAAAACAGGACATAAGCAACTTTGTGAATGCAGATTCATTCAAAAAAATCCGCACTCAATACTTTATGCTCCGCAATGATTTTTTTGACATGGAATCCTGCCCCGTCTTTTCCGACTTCATCATGAGCCGCTGCATCTCGGAACTTTCTTCCCTGATAGATTTGGAGGACGAGTATCCTGACTGCACCGTAAAAAATCACTATTCATTTTTTACCGAATACCTAAAGGACAAGATGTACGTCATGCAGACACAGGAGATGGGCGTACAGGTTCTACCATACAGACTTTCTGCGGCAGCCCCATTTGACCTGCAAGCTGTAATTGACTCAAGCCAGGCTTCCCTGCAAATCACTTACAGGCAACTGGGCTTTTTGAACGACGTAAAGAGAGAGGCACTGGGCTTTAAGGAAGACCCCAACGTGTCAGACCTTTTCATAAGTCTTTACAAGCTTTGCTCAGGTCACGATGCATATTTTTCCGCGGCATCAAAAACATTCAGCGGCTACGGAATAAGCCATGCATTCTTTAAGGAAGAAAACCACATTTCCACAGAAAAAAATTACGTTCCTTTCGGCATTTCCGAATCAGAAGACTTTTATGCCGGGGAAAAAAACTGGATGCTGCAAAAAGAAGATTCTCCCTTCCCCCAGCAAATATCGTCCATAGAAAAAAACGGTTTTGCCTCATGGCAAAAAAATCAGAGCGGAAAAATTCATTCGGCAGACGGCTCTTCCCTCCCCAAAGGAATTTCCAGGGACAGGCTCAAGGAACTGGTCGAGTCAAAATATTTCAGCAGGGGAATTCCCGTCATATCATCCACTGCGCTAACCAATTTCTACAATTGCCCACGAAGCTTCCTGTTTGAAAAGATTTTGCAGCTAAATGAAAAAGACAACGAAGCGGAACTTATGGACCACTTTGCCATGGGAAACCTCTACCACAAAATCCTTGAATTCTTCTGCAGGGAACTTTCCGCCCGCCAGCTGCCACTCACAGCACCGGACAACAAGCTCAGCGATGAATACATGGAAATCATCAGGAAAAGCACGACGGATGCAATAGAAAGCTTCAGGGCAAGTCCACTTGCAAAGCAGCTGATACTAACGACAAAAGAAGCCCTTTTGCAGACCATGACTTTGACTGTAGCCGCCTTCTGCTCCAAATTTGAAGGCTGCAAAGTAGTTGAATCCGAAGCAGAATATTCATACAAGAACGATGACCCGGAATACATCTGCACGGGAAAAATAGACTGCCTTTTAAAAAATGAAGATGAGGCTGAATTCATTCTGGTGGACTTCAAGAGCACGGACAATGCAGTTCACAAAGATACTTTCTATACATCCGAAGATGTTCCGGTTCCCAACTTTCAGATGCCGATTTACATGAACCTGCTTGCAAAATCAGAGCATCCCAAGAACGTAGAAAACTGCACGTTCTTCAGCATTTCAAGCCACAAGACTTTTGGTGTAACAGGAAGCCTTGTATGCAAAGAAGACATCGACTTTCTGCCCACGATGGAAAGGGTGAATTCTCTTATGCAGGATTTTTGCACAAGAATCAAAAGCCTTGACTTTAGCATAAAGGATTTTGACATTGACTTTAACACTTGCCGCAGCTGTATATACAAGGCAGTTTGCCGCAGAACCTTTAATGTTGCAGGAGAGGAATAAGCATGGCAAGAGAATTAGACCTTTCACAAAAAAGAGCAGTCAATGCAGATTTGAATTCTGTCGTAAGCGCAGGTGCAGGTTCGGGAAAGACAAGCGTTCTCTCTGCAAGGTTTGCCCACCTGGTTTTGGAAAAGAAATACAAGGTGGACCAGATACTCACACTCACCTTTACAAAAAAAGCGACCGTAGAAATGTACTCGCGCATTTATTCAACGCTAAAGGAAAAGGCACCAGAATGCACGGCAGACTTTTACAAGGCCAATATAAAAACCCTGGACAGCTACTGCGCCTACGTTGCAAAAATGGGTTGCCGCTTTTATGGGGTTGCCCCGGACTTTACCGAAGACAAGAATGCAGTTTACCAAAAAGTGGAAGAACTTGCCCTGCCCTTCATTCTAAAGCACCGGGATAACTTTGCAATAAAGGCACTGGTACAAACTAAAAACTTTGCGGAAATTGCAAACGGACTTTTTGTAAAGCCCATACTTGAAAAATCAAGCGTTGCAGAGCCGATTGACTTTGACAAGGCAATAGAAGAGCAGAGGAAAGAAATCAGCCGAATATGGAAAGAGACAGCGGAAAGGCTCTTACAAACAACTTCCGACACTATATCCGCCGCACAAAACTATTCGGGGAACATCACGGCCACAATCCAAAAACTGCAGGAAGCAGTTGCAAGCATTGACATGCCGGAAATTCCTTCGATTTCGGAAGAGGACTTTGACGAAGCAAATATAAAGCCTACAGAAAGTTTTGCCGAATCATTTGACCCCATATTCAACTTTAGGATGCCGAGTGGAAAGTCAAACCCCGAGCTTGACGAATTAAAGGAGCTAATACGCGCAACGAGGGGATGCGTAGAAAGCCTATATCCCCTTGTAAACTATGTAGCCGGAGGAAAAATCATACAGGCACTCATTCCCCTCCTAAAAGAATTTCAGGAACTCGTAAACGGCATAAAGCGAAGCCAGGGAATACTTACTTTTGCAGACGTTGCATCCCTTGCAACATGCGTACTCCGCGACCACCCTGAAATACGCCTTGCGGAAAAGAAAAAGTACAAGGCAATAATGATAGATGAATTCCAGGATAACAACTCCTTGCAGAGGGACATGCTCTTTATGCTTGCTGAAAAAACAGACCGCATGGAAAGAGGAATCCCCTGCGTTGAAGATCTTGAAAAGGACAAGCTCTTTTTTGTAGGAGATGAAAAGCAGAGCATCTACCGCTTTAGGGGAGCCGACGTTACGGTATTCAGGAAGCTTTCAAAAGACTTTAGTCAGGGGAACATGGAACTAAAGACCAACTACCGCTCTCACCCTGCCCTGATAGCTGCATTCAATGCAATGTTCGGCGGAGAGGAATACTCGGAAAGCTCAATAAAAGGAAGCAGCGGAACAGGCACAGACGGGCCAAATTTGCCATCCGTCTTTTACAACATACGCACACCGGAAGAAGACGTGCCTGAATACGAAGCAGTCTACCACAAAGTAGACATACCTGAGCAAAAGCTTGAAGAAGCAAAAGATTTAAGCCCGCGAATCCACTTTGCGGTCTACGGAAAAAATCAGGAGGAAGACAGGGAAAGTCTTACCGGCGAAGAAGCGGAAGCTGCGTGGGTTGCAAAAAAAATCAGGGAGCTTACCACTCCAGTAGAAAGCGAAAAAGCAAAATACAAGTATTCCGATATAACGGTTCTTTTTAAGACCTATGCCCTGCAGCCTTTATACGAGCGGACTTTCCTCAACTACGGAATTCCCTACAACACGGAAGTCGTAACGGGCTTTTTTAACGACGGACCGGCAAACGACATATTCTCCTTCATGAGGATTTGCGCATACAAGACTGACTCCCTCGCATACGCACAAGTACTGCGCTCACCTTTCGTAAACCTTACAAACGCAGAGGTTAACGAGATAATTCTGCAAAGCCCCGTTCCCTTTGAAGCGGAGGCAAAAGGCATACTTTCAGAAGAAAGCCTTGAACGCTACGAAAGGGCTGGAAAATTCTACGAAGATCTTTCCATCTCCTCGCAGACGCAAAGCATAACAAGGACTCTAGACTCACTTTGGTACGAATACGGCTACCGCTACGAGACAATGTGGAACAGAAAGGTCAGCATGTATTCAAGTTTCTACGACAGGGCCTTTGAATTGGCACGACAGGCAGACCTAAATTCAGAAAGCCTTGCATCATTTACAGACAGCGTCCGAAGCCTTAACAACGAAGCAGAAAAGCTTGACAACATGGACATTCCCATAGAAAAGGCATCGGGTGTTACCATAATGACCATACACAAAAGCAAGGGACTTGAGTTTCCCGTTGTATTCATCTGCGGTTCTCACAAGAGCAACCCCAATTCATCAAACTCCGCCCCAGTCTACTCCAGCAGGGAATTCGGCATTTCTATAAACACCCCGCCATGCAGTTCTTTTGCAGGAAGAGGAAAGACTTCTGAGTTGAACTATTTCTACAATAAGGTGAATGAAGAAGAAAAAGCAATGGAGGCAGCAGAGTTGCGCCGCGTTGCATACGTTGCAGTCACACGTGCAGAAAGCGAAGTCTACATAACAGCTGTTGCAAACAAAAACTACCCGCCAGACCAGGACAAGGCACAAAAATTCCTTATAGGAAGTGGAGAAGAAGAAGCAAACCCAACGTCTATAATACAGATATTCTCTCCTCTCATTTATTTTTATGAAGAAAGGGAAAATGCCCCCTTTACATTCGAGAACATCCCGCCTCTTTCACGCAATGAAATCCCAGAGTTTGACTCAAGCCTGAGGGACAACAGTGCAAAAGAAAAATACGACTTTGCAAAAGACGCAGCTCCTTTTTACGATGCAGCAAAGGAAATTCAAAAGGAAGAAGTCAAGCCGCTATACATCTTCCCCAGCCTGATGGAAAAGGAAAATCCATCTGCAAGCGGAAGCACAAGTGCAGACACACCATCCGGCAACATTCCATACAGGGAAATAAATGACATTGTGGAGTCAACCGGAAAAGACGGCAAGTACGCATTCAGTTTTGATTCATTCGGTACAATTGCACATGCCTACATGCAAGCTGCGGTTAGCGCGCAGGATGTCTTTTATCCGCAAAGCGCAGTTGCTGGCCTTGAAGGAAGCAAAGAAAAAATAATGGCCATAGAAAGCATCTGCAAACAAATGGCAGAAGGCTTTAAGTCTTCGGAAACAGGAAAAGCCGCATTCGAAAGCGAATGGAAAAAAACTGAATTCCCATTTAAGAGCCGGATAGGAAGCAAAATTGCAAAGGGAACGATGGACCTAATTTTTAAGAATGGAGACGGAAGCTACACGATTGTGGACTACAAGACAAACCAGAGCATGCAGCCTCAAATCTACTACACCCAGCTGGCCTCATACCGCAGGGCAGCTGCGCAAATACTGGGTGTGGGTGAAGAAAGCGTAAAATGCGTCCTTTACTACCTGCGCTTTGCAAAAACGGTTGACATAAGCGGGGAATGCGCAAAAGTTGATTTGGAAGAAATTGCCCGGTAACTGATTTTCCAAAGGAAAAAGGGCAATTGATTTCTCATTCAGAAAGTCCGCAGGCTTCAAGTGCCCTCTGCATGTGTTCTGGAAGAGGGACAGAAAATTCCCGCGTCTCTCCGTCAAGCGGCAGGGTTATTTTTGAGGCGGCAAGACAGAGCCTTTTTATTCCATAGCGGCGGAGGATTTTGTTCAGCTTAAAATTTCCGTGCTGGTCGTCCGCTGCAATCGGGCAGGATGCCTTTGCAAGCTGAATGCGTATCTGGTGCATACGACCGGTTCCAAGCCTTATCTTTAGGAAAGACATTGTGACCTCGGGCAAAGAGACAGCGGATTCAACCGTAAAAAAGAGTTCTGCAGGCTGCTCCCTGCCGTGGGCAATAACTACATCGCGGAGCACCCCCTTTTGTCCTACGCCAAAGGATTTTTTACCCGAGATCGGAAGGCCTATGCAAATCGCGCTGTATTCCTTTTTTACCTGACCACCGGCAATCAGGCCTGTCCACTTTGCGGCAGAGGCAGCATTTTTTGCAACCACAAGCAGACCTGATGTTTCCTTGTCCAGCCTGTGCACCAGATGCAGGGGATATCCAACCTGGGCCGAAAGCTCCTTGTCCAGGGGATGAGAAATTCCTGCCCCACCCTGTACCGAAACGCCGTTTGGTTTGTTTACTATAATGATTTCATCATTTTGGAATACTATGGGAAATGTAGCCATAATACCGATATATTAGTTGAGGTAAGGAAAAATGACAAGTGTAAAGAGAGTTTTTTTAGCAGTATTGCTTTTGCTGGCAGCATTGCATCTTCCGCTTACGGCAGAGCGCATATCCTTCAAGGGGCTACAGGACGTTTGCGTGGACATTCCTGAAGACTACCTTGTTTCCGGCTCAAACAAAGAGGGAACTGCCTACCAGCTTGACTACGCAACCGCACCGGTTACGGCTGTAATCCGCCTCTACAACGAAGGACGCTTTTCTTCTGCAAAGGAGGCCCTGGACACTACACTTGCAAACCTAAAGGCCCAGGGACCGTCAAAGGAAGTCCTGTGGAGGAACCTCACCGGTGCCACGGGGGAATTCAGCTTCCGCTTCAACACAGTGGAAATGAAGGGAAAGGGCATGGCATCACTCATTCCAAACGGAAAGGGCATAATAGTCTGCATTGCATGGTGCCCCGAAAACCAAAAGGAAAAATGTGACCCCTTCATCACAAGCTTTTTGGATGCAGTATACATAGACGCAGGAAGCTACTTTGAAAGCGGCATCTGGACCCAGTCCCTCTACCCGGAAAAAGACGAATGGCAGGAAATAACGCTTACAATAGACGGAAAGACAGTACAGACAAGGCTCCGAAGCCAGGACAAGGAGGCTGCAGACTACGTAATCGACAGGGAATTCCAGACGCTCAGGATGTACCTTAGCAGTGCAAAATGGAAACAGGCATGGCAGCGCTACTACCGCATTATTTACCGGGACTCCTTCCACAGGCTGCAGAAAGCTTCATTTGACATCTACAATGTACTTGCCCCCCACTGCAAAGACGCTACGGACCTTGCACAAAAGCTTCTTACCTGGACGCAGACCTTTTCCTACGAAAGGGAAAAGACGTCAAGCGACTTTGCATCCCTGCCATCCATGCTACTAGGAGGTGGCAGCGACTGCGACAGCCGCTCAATGCTTCTTAGCGTACTCCTCACCGGAATGAACCAGGACGCGATAATGCTTGTAAGCCGCCAGTACAGCCATGCATTATGCGCAATCACGTCCGGCCACCAGGGGCACAGCTTTAAGTTCAGCGGGAAGGACTACCTAATGGGAGAGACCACAAAGCAGGGACTTACCTGGGGCATAATAGCGGCAGACCAGGACAGGCAGGACAACTGGGTTCCCGTAATGTTCCCGTAACGCACACGCAAGGCTCCGGCAAAGTTTCTCCGGGGCTTAGCCTGCAAGCTCGCTAACAACGTAAGTTCCGTTATGAATTTTTTCCACCAGCTCGTTTTTTTGCATGGGCTTGCCAAAGAGATAGCCCTGCAGCCTCTGGCATCCTATGGAGCGTAAGAATTCATAGGCTTCATTTGTCTCAACCCCTTCGGAAAGCGTCTTCATGCCGATTTTTTCCGCAAGGTCAACTATGCTCATCAGTATGGGCTGGCTCTTTGAATTCTCTGAAAATTTGGAAAGGAAATTCATGTCAATCTTCATCATGTCAAAGGAATAGTCCTTAAGAACATTCAGACCGGAATAGCCAGATCCAAAGTCATCCAGCCAGAGCGAATAGCCCCTTTCGCGCAGCTTGTTCAGCATGCCGGTAAGCTTGGCATTTCCCTCGCCCAGCATGGACTCCGTAACTTCAACATGAATCAGGCCCTTGTCTATTCCGTACCTTTCCATGCAGGCATCAAGTTCATCCGCAAGGTCAAGAAGCTCAAAGTTAAGGCGGGAGAAATTTATGGAGATGGGGAAAACCCTAAGCCCCTTGTCCATGGCCTCCCTTAGATCGTGGCATACGATTTCAAGCACCGCCATGTCCAGCTTGTGAATCAGATGGTATTCCTCCAGTATGGAAATAAAGGAAGCAGGCTGCAAAAGACCAAAGTCCGGATCGTCCCAGCGGGCAAGTGCCTCTGCCCCGCAAATCTTTCCGTCCGAAGCCCAGACAACCGGCTGGTAAAAGGCCTTGATGTAGCCGTTTTTGATGGCGTTGTCTATGTTGTTCACGATATACTTCTTTCTGTTGAATTCCTTGTGCATAAGG
>JAILHV010000222.1 GCA_024695625.1 Treponema sp. | reverse complement strand
TTTCCAAAGGAGAAGCTTGAAAAATATGATGAGCGTAAGCCCGGTTTTTTTGCAAGCCTTGCCAAGGACCGCGATGAATACCTGAATTACCTTCAGTATGCCGTTTTGGAGGCCGCATCTTCCGGTAACTGCATTCTGATTGGCCGTGGTGCCTTTATAATTTTGGATGAGCTTCCAAATCTTGTTGCAATGCGCTTTGTGGCAAACGACAACGTGCGCTTGGAGAGGCTTAAGAATGAATTTTCTTGGGAAGACAAGCAGGCCCAGGCCCGCATCGACGAGAGCGACAACAACCGCCGGGGCTTCCACAAGAGCTTTTTTAACGCAGACCACGAAAATCCATCCCGCTATCTTTTTACGCTGAATACAGGGCTTTTGGGCAGGGAAGAGTCGGTTAAGATTATAGAAGGGGTTGTAAAGTCCTATATTACCCCGCAAAAGGAGGCTGCCGGTAAGGAAAAGGTTGCCATGCTTTTGAAGGGGCAAAGGCTTGTTAACCAGCTGCTTTTTGACTTTAAGATGAACATAAACTTCCTTCGTGCCGTGGTGGAAAAGGACGTGATTACTTTGCAGGGGGTTGCGGATTCACATGCCCTTGTTGACCGCGCTGTTCAGGCTGCCGCAAAGATATTGCCCACTTGCGAGATTCGCAGTGCCATTACGATTTCCCGCGACTACAAGGCCTTTTAGGAAAGGAATGGCATAGACATTGTTTCCATATTAAACTATAATGGGATATTATGAAAGCTTCGAATAAATTCACATTTGCTAGAATAATTGCAGCGCCAATATTCTTTGTTATATATTTTATACCGGTTTGGCTTAATTTGCCGGCTGGACACCCCTTTAGCATTGCGTCCGTTTGTTTTTTGATTCCACTCCTGGGGTTTGCGGAGCTTACGGACTACTGGGACGGGCATTATGCGCGCAAGAACAACGAGGTTAGCGACTTTGGAAAGATGTTCGACCCATTTGCGGATGTTTTCTTGCATTTGTCTACATTCACTTGCTTTACTTTTACTGGTGCAACGGATGAGTCACGCTTTGGCTATATGCCTGTATCTTGTTACATAATAATACTTTACCGCGAATTTAGTCAGAACTTTTTGCGCATGGCTTGTGCAAAGCAGGGTACGGCTGTTGCTGCCCGAAAGGGTGGAAAGATAAAGACTGTCTTCTACGTTATAAGCTGTTTTGTTGCCCTTGCACAGGAGTCCTTGTACCGTCTGAATCTTGCTTCCACTTTTGACTTGCCTATGCAGCTTTTTAAGTACATTGGCTGGGGCTTCTTTACGGTCTGCGTAATTCTTTCGCTTGCAAGCTTTTTTGACTACATGAAGAATTTTGGCCACGTCTTGCACGATGCCGCAAAATAAGATTTTATGAATGTAAAAAAGCTGCTTCTTTGCATTCTGTGTTTTATATCCATTTCTTGCTCAAGTCGTTTTGTTTCCTGATGGCGTTTTAAGGCTTGTCTTTGGAAAAGGCAAATATGAAATTTGGAGCAGGTCTTCTTTTAACAATGCTTCTTGGATTGAGGGCGGGGTGATTCCTGCTGGAAGCAAGCTTAGTGTTTCTTCTGGCGAACCTTTAGGTATTGCTTGAAGCCAACATTTTCTTTTCTTTTGCATGACGGCAATCGGCTTTATGAGTTTGTTGATTTTATTGCGAAAAGTGATGGGAAGATATATTTGAATGATTCTTCGCCGGAATGGCTTTTGGATTAAGTAAGCTATAAAGATTAATTTTTTTGCGCATTTGTGTCAGAAATTGAATTTCTCTTGCATATATATAGTATAGAGGAATTCATTCTATGGCAAAAATAGCAAACAAATCTTTCCACATACTGAACCCCCGCCTTGACCCCAACTTTAAGGCCATCTTCACCCAGAACACACAGGCTTCAAAGATTGCGCTAAAATCCTTCCTTTCAGCGGCAATCGGTAGGGATGTAAAGGAAGTTACAGTCGTACAGAATGAGGATGCCAGCTTCTACAAATTCCAGCGGGCTGTTGACTACGACATTAACTGCGAGTTTGCGGACGGAACCAAGGCACAGGTAGAGATGCAGGGCTTTGACCAGCAGTACGACTACGGCAAGCGTGCTGAATACTACGCGGCCCGCCTTGTCTCTTCCGTGATGGAGGTTGGTGACGACTGGAACTCTGTGGCGCAGGCCTACCAGATTTCCGTGCTGGACTTTGTCTTTGACAAAAGCAACTCTGCCCCGGTTCACCACTACCAGATGGCAGACCTGGGCGACGGGGCAAGGCTTTCTGGCAGGCTGAATGTAATCTTTATGGAGCTGCCCAAGCTTCCAAAACTTACAAGTGTGGAAGAGTTAAAAAACTTGCCAACTCTGCTTAAATGGTGTAAATTCTTAAAGGAAGCGGACAATCCTAAAAGTCAGGATTTGATAAGGGAAATTGTAAGCTCAGAGGATGGCATAATGAACGCGAAGGACACTCTGGAAAAGATAAGCGATGACGGCTGGCGGTGGGTGATACAGGGGCAGATAGAAGGAAAAAAGCGCGACTACACGAGTGGCCTCTTGGCTGCAGAAAGACGCGGAAAACATCAAAATGCAATAGAGACTGCAAAAAATTTCCTGGCAGAAGGAATTTCTCCCGAAATGATAGCAAAGTGTTGTTCCCTTTCCCTGGAAGAAGTTCTTAAGCTAAACACTGAAAGCTAAAAGGCCAATAAAACCTACGCCGCCATGAAAGCCCGCGGTTAGCACTTGCGGCTCATGGAGCAAAAAAAATGGATAAAAGCAAAAAATACTCTTGAAATATTAAAATTTTGTTAATTCGTGTGAATTCTGTGGAAATTTTGCTAGCAATATTTTGAGTATAATGCTATAATTTTTAGATATGGAAGAATTGCAGACGTTTTCCGGGAATCCTTTGCCGATTGGCACTCAAGTTTATCCGGACGGAGTTAACTTTAGCGTATACTCCAGGAATGCAACGCGCATTTTTTTGGATTTTTTTACCAAAAGCAGCGATGTAAAACCCTACTCGACAGTTGTTCTTTCTCCGGAGCAGAACCGCACCGGCGACCTTTGGCACGTTTTTGTCAAGGGAATCAAGGCCGGCTCTCTTTATCTTTTCCGCGCAGAAGGTCCCTTTGAACCATCCGAGGGGCACCGCTTTAATCCGAAAGTCTATCTTTTTGACCCCCGCGCAAAAGCTCTTACAAGCGAGTCTCTTTTTTTGAACATTCCGCCTTCCTACCGTCCGCCCGTGGACAAGGAGGACATGGAGGTTTTTAAAGGACGTGACATGGTCAAATTCCCCAAGTGCGTTGTGGTTGACGACAATGCCTTTGACTGGGAAGGGGACAAGCCCTTGAACTACCCGCTTTCAAAATGCGTCGTCTACGAGGCTCACCTTAAAGGCTTTACTGCAGGCAAGGAAAACGGCGTTACAAGCCCAGGAACCTATGCTGGCTTTGCAGAAAAGATACCGTATCTTAAACGGCTTGGAATTACCAGCGTGGAGCTTCTGCCAGTATTTGAATTTGATGAATTTGAGAACACCAACGTGAACCCGCGTACAGGCGAGCGCATGAAGAACTACTGGGGCTACAGTACCATGTGTTTTTTTGCACCCAAGGCTTCCTATGCGGCAGACAAAAATCCCGGCGGCTGCGTAGGCGAATTCAAGAACCTTGTTAAGGAACTGCACAAGAACGGCATAGAGATAATACTGGACGTTGTGTTCAACCACACGGCGGAAGGCAACGAGAACGGTATTACCTTCTGTTTCCGTGGCTTTGAGAACAGCGTCTTCTACCTTTTGCCCCAGCAGCACAAGGAACACTACATGAACTATTCAGGCTGCGGCAATACGGTAAACTGCGGCCATCCTGTCGTTGCAAATTACATAATCGAATGCCTTAGATACTGGGTCTTGAACTACCACATAGACGGCTTCCGCTTTGACCTTGCGTCTGTCCTCAACAGGACACAGGACGGGGGACTTGTGGAGGCGTCTTCCCTTGTGGACGCAATCCAGCAGGATCCCGTACTTCACGACACAAAGATGATAGCCGAGCCTTGGGATGCGGGCGGTGGCTACCAGCCAGGCTGCTTCCCCGGACGCTGGGCAGAATGGAACGACCGTTTCCGCGATGACCTGCGCAAGTTCTGGCACGGACACGAAAAGCTTACAACTGCCGCTGCCACCAGAATAAGCGGTTCAAACGACCTCTTCCAGTTCAGAAGGCCATGCAACAGCATAAACTACATAACATGCCACGACGGCTTTACCATGAATGACCTTGTAAGCTACAACGGAAAGCACAACGAGGAAAACGGTGAGGCAAACCGCGACGGCAACGATTCAAACTGGAGCTACAACTTTGGCTTTGAAGGCCCAACCGCAAACCCTTCCATAGAGCGCACGCGCACCCGGCAGATGAAGAACTTCATCCTTACAATGCTCATCTCTCAGGGAACGCCAATGCTACTTGCAGGGGATGAATTTAGGCGGGGACAGCAGGGCAACAACAATGCCTACTGCCAGGACAACGAGACAAGCTACATCGACTGGGGAGTATGCCGCCTGAACGACCGTCTGGTAACATTCACCCAGAGGGCAATAGAACTCAGAAAGAAGCACGCCGTATTTAGAAGGGAAACATTCTTTAAAGGCAACAAGGCCGGAGAAGTGCCGGACATTCAGTGGTATGCCTACGACGGAAGCCTTCCCGACTGGAACGAAATGCAGAGCTTTTTGGGCTTTACCCTGAGGGGGCAATACTGCACCAATGACGATGGCAAATGCGACAACGACTTTTATGTTGCAATGAGCACCGACAGGCACGACACCCTCGTGACAATTCCGACCCTAAAGGATGGACGCTTGTGGTACCGTGTGGCAGACACTTCCATAGAAGCGGACGATAGCCTGGTTCTTGAAGGGCGCATTGAGCACCTCCATTCCCAGGGACGCTATGTTCTGCCGGCAGGCTCAATGGTCATACTGATGGCCAAGTAAAAATTGAAATAATACGGTCTGTGGAGGCACCGTGTTTTTATATACAGTTCTTAGGAGGAACAAATGAAATTTGACGCAGAAAAGTTCAAGGAGAATTTAACAGCGCGTCTTCGCAGGCAGTACGGTAAGGACATTACCCAGGCCACAAAACACGACCTGTTTGACGCAGTAAGCGCAAGTGCCCTTGAAATCATCATGCCAAACTGGATGGAAACACGCCGCGCTTATGAAGCAAAGCCCACAAAGCAGCTCTACTACCTGAGCGCAGAATTCCTTATGGGACGAGCCCTGAGCAACAACCTTATCAACTCAGGAATCATGGATCAGGTAAGGGAAGTACTTAAGGGAATGAACGTTGACTACAACGTTATAGAAGACGAAGAACCGGATGCAGGTCTTGGAAACGGAGGCTTGGGGCGCCTTGCAGCATGCTTCCTGGACAGCCTTGCAACCCTTGAATACCCCGGACACGGCTACGGAATCCGCTACGAATACGGAATGTTCGAACAGCACATCATCGACGGCGAGCAGGTAGAATTCCCGGACAACTGGCTAAAGCACCGCGACCCGTGGGAAGTAAAGAGAAGCGACCTTTCAGTTCCGGTAAGATTCGGCGGACAGATAAAATACGGCAAGACCCCAGACGGACAGGACCGCTTCTACATAGAAAATGCAGAAGAAATCACGGCAACCCCATACGACATGCCGGTTGTAGGTTTTGGCAACAACACCGTAAACACACTCCGCCTCTGGCAGGCATCAAGCCCGGACGGCTTTGACCTTCAGCTCTTCAATGACATGCAGTACCACCGCGCAGTGGAAAAGCAGAACAATGCGGAAAACATAAGCCGCGTACTCTACCCCAACGACAACGGCCCCATGGGTAAGGAACTCCGCCTAAGGCAGCAGTACTTCTTTACATCAGCATCATTGCAGGACCTTGTCCACCACTTTGTGCTCAACGTGGGAACTGACTTCAGCAAATTCCCCCAGTACCACGTAATCCAGCTGAACGACACCCACCCGGTAGTAGCAATCCCGGAAATGATGCGCATACTCCTTGACGAATACAACGTAGGCTGGAACGACGCATGGAACGTTGTAACAAAGACCTTCGCATACACAAACCACACAATCCTTGCAGAAGCCTTGGAAAAGTGGCCAATCGAAATCTTCCAGAGACTGCTCCCCCGCATCTACCAGATTGTAGAAGAAATCAACCGCCGCTTCATGATTGAACTGCGCGCAAAATTC
>JAILHV010000164.1 GCA_024695625.1 Treponema sp. | reverse complement strand
CAGCCTTTGCTTCTAAAACAGAAATTGTCTTTTGTAAACAAGGCTGCCCAAATCCAAACAAAGCTAGAAATAGCTTTTCAAAAACTACTTCAGGTATTTGTCAAGAATCTTCTGGTAAGTTCCGTCTGCGCGGATGTTCTTGAGGCCTGCGTTGAACATGTCCAAGAGTTCCTGGTTCTTTTTGTCCATGATTGCAAAGCCATAAGGAGCACCTTCGCTTTCCATTCCTTCCGGAATCTTAAGTGCAAGCTTTGCGTCCTTGATGTTTGCAGCCATAATCGGAGTGTCTTCTACGCAAGCGTCTGAGTTGCCAAGGATTACGTCCTGGTACATTGTAGGTGAGTCTTCAAAGACAACTACATCGTAGCCGTACTGGCTCTTGAGCTTGTTTGCAAAATCCATACCTGCTGTTCCGTTCTTTACTGCAACCTTCTTTCCCTTAAGGTCGTCAAACTTGCTGATGGAAGAATTTGCTGCAACAACGAATGTCTGGGTTGCGTTATAGTATCCGTCGCTAAAAATCCAGCCAGAGTCAATGCGCTCCTGCTTGATTGTAGCACCTGCAATAAGTGCGTCTGCCTGTCCAACCTGAACTGCTGCAACGCCACCGTCCCAACCAAGGCTCTGCAAGTCGTAGCTAAAGCCCTGATTCTTTGCAACGGCTGCAAGAATGTCTACGTCAATTCCAACAAATTCATTGTTCTCGTTAGTGTATTCAAAAGGACGGAATGCAGTATCCGTAGCTACAATCCATGTTTTTCCAGAAGCAGATGCTCCATCACCGGCCTTTTTCTCTTTCTTGCTGCATGACGTAAGGGCAGTCAAAGCCGCCACAGCCATTAAAGAAAGTACAATCTTTTTCATATTAAAACTCCTTTGCTATAAAGCTCCTTGATTTTACAATTTTTATGAATGAATGGCAACAGTAAAAGGGATGTGACTTTTTTCTTGCGGCAGTTTTTATTGCTAAGGGCTTTCCGGGGGAGCGGTTGAAACTTTGTTGAGAAAATCGCCTTTCGGCTTTGTAGAACAAGCAGCGCCAGGGAGGGCGCGTCATTTCGTTGCATAGAAATCTGTGAGTTTTCCAACGGAAAACTCACGGATAAAAATTGCACGGAGGCAATTTTTATCCAAAATCCCGGCCGTGTTTGGCTTTGCAAAAGGCTAGTTCATTTTGCTAAGTTGGGCTTCTATCTCTTCCCTTGAATGCAAAAGACCCGTGTTTATTCCGGAACAGGTCTTGGCTTCTTCGTTCCAAGTGTCCTCGCTTTTTAGTACGCTTTTCCAGAAGGGGTATGTCCTGCACTGAAGTGGGCGTGCCTGGTATGCGGAACAGCCTCCATTTTCCCAGAGGATGCAGCTTTTGTTGCTTAGGTCGCGCAGGCTCAAAAAAGTTGAACCGTCATAATCTTCCACGCGGCGGCAGTAGACCTGCAAAAACTGCTCCGTGGTAAGGCCAGACCATTCAACAAGGCGGTCAAGGTCTTCTTTCGAAAGGCGCACCACTCCTTCAAAACCGCAGCAGCAGTAGGAGCATTGCTTGCAGCTAAATTTTAGGCCGTCTTTGTAAAAGGGTTCTTCCATTGGAGAACGAATCCTAGTTGCCGTGGTGCTGGCACTTGGCTTCAAAGTTACCTTTTAGCTGACCCTTGGCAAAAAGAGCGGCTACCTGGTCTGCAGAACCGGTAATACCTGGAATTTCCTTTAGTCCTGCAGCAGCAATGGCATCGATTGCACCCTGACCGCGGTTCCCCAGAATAAGGGTTTCCACTCCAAGGCTTTTAAGATATGGAGGCAAGGCATGGTGTCCGTTTCCCCCGTTATCGATTACCTGTGAATTCAAAACCTGTCCGTTCTCTATTTCGTAGAGCTTAAAATACTGGGTTTTACCAAAATGCTGAAAAACATTTCCGCTTTCTTTTTCGTAAGTAACTGCAATTTTCATGGCTACATATTAAAGCATATGTGAAATTTATTCAAGGAAGTTTAGCTTGAATCCTAAAAACAATGCGGAGAACTTCGTTGCAACCTACGCGGGGAACTTCGTTGTAATTTACGCGGGATTGGAGGGGCCGCCGCAGGCGGTTGCTGTTGGGTGAGATTGGGCTTTGCCCAGTCGAACCCCAGCAATGGAGGCGAAAGCCGGAACCCCGCAAAGCCCGTGGCGCAGAGGCATGTTGGCCGAGTTAGCAAGGAAACAGTTGGTAGAGCAGGAAAAAGTTCGTCCTAAAAAATCATAAAAATTTTTTGCCTGCCACCAATTCGTAGCTTTGCCGGGTAAGCGTGCACAAGGTATTAAAATCCGTTGCGGCTGTTAGCAAGACCGTGATCCAGTGCTTTTTGTTCATGTGCCAGGCGGGAAAGATTGATTTTTTGTTTACCAGGTCTTTTATTTTTTCCGGGTCGGCTTTTAAGTTTACAACCCAGACTTCTTCGTCTGCGGCAGGAGAAAGAGAAAGCTGGCGGTACTTTATTTTCATTAGCAAGGCAAACCATTTTCCGCTGGGGCAGCGGTAAACTGCGTAGTCGGGGCTGTCTTCCCAAGGAAAGTCCGGTTCTGCATCGAATTCTTCTTTTAAAAATTCCAGGTACTTTTCTTTTGGCGATGAAGTTTCAAAGCAGCTCGTTCGGAATTCTTTTACAAATTCAAGAACCTGTTCACGGATTTTTGCAACAAAGGCTCCGTTTGCTCGGGGCATATCAAAGAGGGCATATTTTTCGTCTGTTTGAGAATCAAAAACTTCCGCAGTAAGACTTTCCAAAGATGAATTAATTTTTACAAGCACATAAAAATCTTCGCAGGGGGGCCTTAGGTTTTTCTTGCAGATGAAACCACCGCTTTGCTTTTTAAAACCAAATTTGGGGAAGGATTTTTCACATGCAAGTGCGGAAGAAAAAATATAGCTTAAGTCCATAAAAAATGATTGTTTGCAAAAAAAGCTTGCCCAGGAATCAACTTAAATCCACGGACAAGTTTTTTTTTTATTAAGATGCTTTTAGAAAGCTGCCAAAGTCTTTTCTATTCTTGCAATGGACTTTTCCACACCAAGAATCAGGATTGAACCCATGAGCGGCGGGCTTACGCGGCTACCTGTTACGGCCATGCGGATTGGCATCATAAAGTCGCCAAGCTTAATGCCAAGTTCCTCTGCACACTGCTTTGCAAGGGCTTCGCTT
>JAILHV010000151.1 GCA_024695625.1 Treponema sp. | reverse complement strand
TTATATGAATTCTTTTTGCAAAAGTCAACCATAGCATTTTTAACAAAAGTTATTAGATAAAATTCTGTTTGTGACCGTGTGGAAAAGTGGACTACCAGAGTGTCTTGTCCTGCCGCTCCAGTTGCCGTCAAACGCCCTGCGGGCTTTTAGGGCAGAGGGATTTTTTATGCGACCTGCACGCCGCCATGGAGGGGCGGGCGGGTCGAATTAGCCTAGAAATAAAATAGTAGAGCCGGCAGAACTACCGTCCAAAAACATAAGAAAAAATTCTACAGGGATTCGGGGGTGGGGGTTTGAATTGTGAGGATTGCGCTTTTGTCGCCAGAGAGCATGCGGGAACACATGTCGGCGGGCATTGGTTTTCCCTTTAGAAAGCCCTGCACGTTGTGGCAGTTGAATTTCTTTAGGATGTTAAGCTGGTCGTCGGTTTCAACGCCTTCTGCAATGGTGTCTAGTCCCATTTTGGAGACAAGGTTTACGATGCTTTCCGTTATGTCTGCTTCCACCCCGTCTTTTTGCGCTATGTTGGAGATGAAGGAACGGTCAATTTTTAGCGTGGTAAGCGGCAGCACTTGCAGGTAGCGCAAGCTTGAGTAGCCTGTTCCAAAGTCGTCTAGTGAGATGCCAATTCCCATGTCGCGGAGTTCCCTAAGCTTTGCAACGGTTTCGTCTATGCTGTCTATGAGTATTCCTTCGGTAATTTCTATTTCAAGGTGGTGCACGTCTATTCCGTGGCGGTTGATTTTTTTGATGAGTTCGTCTATGAAGTTTTCTTTTTTGAACTGAATGGGCGAAACGTTTACGCTTACGATGCCTTCAAAGTTGTATTCTTTTTCCCACTTGCGGATGGTTCCGATTGCAGTTTCAAGAACCCAGTCACCGAGCGGAATTACAAGGCGCGATTCTTCTGCAAGCGGGATGAATTTGTCCGGGCTTATCCAGCCAAGGTCGTCGTCGTGCCAGCGGATAAGGGCTTCAAAACCGCGGAGGGTTCCCGTGGCAATGTCAAACTGGGGCTGGAAGTAGAGCTGGAACAAATTGTCTGCCATTGCCTTGGAGAGCTTGCTTTCTATGTTCATCTTTTGGATGAATTTTTCCTGCATGACCTGCTGGAAGAAGGCAACGTTGTTCTTTCCGTTTTTCTTTACGTCTGCCTTTGCCATATCTGCAAATTTGAACATGTCTGCGCTGCTGGAACTGTCGTCCGGGTATAATGCCGCTCCTGCCGAAATGCTAATGCCGTTTTCGCGGAACCTTGAAAGGAGAAGGTCTGCCTTTTCCTGCATTTCTTCGCGGGAATTCATGTGGGTGCAAAGAAGGATGAATTCGTCTCCTCCAAAGCGGAAGGCAGTGTCTGTTTCCGTTTCTAGGTGGCGCAGTATGTCTGCCGCAGAACGGATTACCTCGTCGCCCGCAATGTGCCCCAGCGAGTCGTTTACGTTCTTTATGTTGTCCAGGTTCAAAAGGAAGATTCCGAATTTGTCGTCCAGTTTTTCCTGGCTTTTTGCGGCTTTTTGCAGGCTTTCGTTAAAGGCGGCCCGGTTGTGCAGTTTTGTGAGCGAGTCGTGGAATGCCGTGTACTGGAGCTGCTCGTTCAGGGACTGCATGTTGCTGAATTTGGTTCTAAGTTCGGTCTGGCTTTTGCTAAGTTCGTCTGTTAGGGTTGCAAGCCTTAGGTTTTGGTTGCGCAGCTGAATTTCGTTTTCCTTGTCGCGGGATATGTTTGAAACTGTTACCGTGATGAATTCTTTTTCTATGCCGGTAAAGACTATGCGAACCCAACATTTAAGAAGGTTTGAGTAGTATGACCTTTCGACTCCGCTGCTGCTTTTTACGCACTCGTCTGCCACTGCCTGCCAGTCAAAGCTTTGGGAAAGCAGTTTTTGGAAAGAGGACAAAAGGTCCCCTGTGTGTATGTAGGATTGTGTTAGCGATTCAAAGGCTGCGTTGGTGTATTCCACGGAAAAGTCGGCTATTGTACCGTCGCTTTTTTCTCCGTAAATTGGGCGGGCTACAAGCACTGCCGTAGAAAGTGTGTCGAGTATCTTTTTGTAAGAAGAGTTTCCAAAAAATTGACCTGTTTCGCTTTCCAATACTTTCTCCTGCTGAATGCCGTCTGTAAAGTCCACACCTGATTGCACATAAGTTTTGCCTGATAGTTCTATTATATATCATTTTGCAGAAAAAAGCATGTTTTTTTGTTTTTTTTCTGATATACTGGCGGCATGGAAGGAATGCTTTGCAAGACATGCACCCACTGCGGTTTGTGTCCGGGAGACGGAACTTTTAGGGCTGACAAAAATCTTATGATAAGTTCGGAAGGAATTTCTTCTCCCCTAAGGAAAGATCCGTCTTTGCCATCATTTTACACAGGCATTGCCATGGACATTGGAACTACTACCGTGGCTGCCAAGGCTTACAGGCTTTGCAATGCGGAAGTCCTTGCAGAATACAAGGAGGCGAATTTCCAGCAGAAGTTTGGAAGCGATGTAATTGCCCGCATTTCCTTTGCTACGGAAGCGGATGGCTACAAAAAAATAAGGGAAACGACCCTTCTTCAAATAGAAAAAGCCGTAAAAAAGCTCTTGGGTGAAGTTGCCTTTTTGTTTACTTCCCAGCGCTGTGGCCGGCCCTACCTTGCCCGTCTTGTGATTACAGGCAATACTGCCATGCAAAGTTTTGCCGCTGGTCTTAGCGTAAAAGGCCTTTCTACCTTTCCCTTTGTGTGTGACTATCTTTTTGGCGAAGAAAAGCCTGCGTCAGACTTTTTTGCTGGCGCTTCATTTTTAAGCGCAGACTGTCCAGTTTATTTTACGCCGGCTCAAAGTGCTTTTATTGGCGGAGACACAATTTCTGCAATGATGGCCTGCGGTTTTGCGGATAAGAATATAATAGAAGAAAAAAGTGTGAAAATTCTTGCGGATGTTGGTACAAACTGCGAGATGGCACTTTTGGACGGCAGGGGAAATGTTTGGTGCACTTCTTCTGCTGCAGGGCCTGCTTTTGAAGGCTACGGCATAAGGCAGGGCATGAGTGCGGCGGAGGGGGCTGTTGCTAAGGTTTCTCTCTTGGCGGATAAAGGCGGTGCTTCTGATGCTCTTGGTCGGAGGCACAAATTTTTGTGCAGCGTGATTGGCGGCGGGAATGCAAGGGGCATTTGCGGAACAGGCCTTTTGAGTGCTATTTCTCTCTTTTACAGGACTGGAATTATAAACCAGAACGGAACTTTTTTGCGGGGGACTGATTCTGTTGCCCTTTGCAAAGGGGTTAGCCTTTACCAGAATGACATAAGGAATTTTCAGCTTGCAAAGGCGGCTGTCTTAAGCGGAATAGAGTCTCTTATTGAAAAGGCTGGGCTTTCTGTGCAAAAGTGCAGCTCGGACGCGGCCTTGTATCTGGCGGGGGGATTTGGAACTAAGCTTGACCAAAAAGATGCCTGCCTTACCGGAATGATTCCTTCTTTTCTTGAAGGAAGCGTAGTTCATGCGGGGAATGCGGCTCTTGGTGGTGCCAGCATGCTCTTGTTTGACGAAAATCTTAGGAAAGATGCGCTTTTGCTTGCAAGAAAGGCAAAGAACATAAATCTTGCCCAAGACGAAGGTTTTCAGGCGCGGTACATAAAAGCCCTTAATTTTCCCGACTTGCCATAAACAAAAACCGCCCCAGTTAGGAGCGGTCTTTGTTCGGCGTTCAAGGGGGCTCCCTTGAAACTTACCTTGCGTATTCGATTATGCGTGTCTCGCGGATCATCGTAATCTTGATTCTTCCCGGGTAGCGCAAGTCGTCTTCGATCTGCTTTGCAATGCTCTT
>JAILHV010000091.1 GCA_024695625.1 Treponema sp. | reverse complement strand
TCTGCTGGAATTTTTTATGCCGTAAGAAGCTCCGCCTGATTTTACAAAATCTTTGAATCCTCCCATGTAGCTGCTTACCAAGTCAATGGGGACAACTTCGTCGTTTGAAGGATTGAGCAAAAGCTGGTAGGGTTTTATGTTTAGTGCCGAAGAAATTTTTACAATTGAATCCAGACTGAACCAAGACTTTGCGTTTTCCAGATTGCCTATAGTTTCCGTACTTAGACTGGTTCTTTCTGCAAGCTGCTCTTGTGTCAAAGATGAGTTGTTGCGAAAAGCTTTTAAATTTGCAGCAACCGTTTTTAGTAAATCTGATTTTTGTTGTTCAAAAATTGCTGAATCTGTACTCATACTATGGTTCATTGATGAAATACTATAATAGCATTACCGTTTGTTGAATGAAACAAAACTACAAATTTAGGCAGCTAAACCGTAGTTTTATTAGGGGTTAATCTGTACCTAAAAACAAAAAGTTGCTGATGGAAAAAAAATTCATTATACTAAAAGTATGCATATCTTTTACGGACTTATGATTCCTTTTTTGGGAACTGTTTTGGGCTCGGCCTGCGTTTTTTTTATGGGGCAGCATATAAACGAAAAGCTGCAAAAGCTTCTTCTTGGATTTGCAAGCGGAGTCATGGTTGCGGCTAGCGTTTGGTCGCTTATAATTCCTTCCATAGAGTCTTCTGCGGATTTGGGGCGGCTGGCATTTCTTCCCGCAGTGATTGGTGTTAGTTTGGGAATGGCTTTTTTATTTCTGCTGGATATAATTATTCCCCACTTGCACATGAATTCAGAAAAACCTGAGGGTTTGCATGTAAAGCTTAGGGAAACTACGATGCTTTGCCTTGCGGTGACTTTGCACAATATTCCAGAGGGAATGGCGGTTGGCGTTGTGTTTGCAGGGCTGCTTGCAGGGAATTCCGGGATAAGCCTTGCCGGAGCATTTGCGCTTTCGCTTGGAATTGCTATCCAGAACTTTCCGGAAGGTGCGGTTGTTTCCATGCCACTTCGCGGGCTGGGCACCTCCAAGCTAAAGTCTTTTGCATTCGGAGCCCTGAGCGGAATTGTGGAACCTTTGGCGGCTTTCGTTACTTTGCTGCTTACAGGTCTTGTTGTTCCATTTTTGCCATACCTGCTTAGCTTTGCGGCGGGTGCAATGCTTTACGTTGTCGTGGAGGAGCTTATTCCAGAGGCGTCTTCCGGTGAACATTCCAACGGAGGCACGCTTGGCTTTGCGGTTGGATTTATGCTGATGATGGTTTTGGATGTGGCGCTTGGCTGATTGTATTGAGCTGATTATTATGCTTGGAGGGGATTTTGAAGAGACAGACACTTAGAAAGATTTATACTTTTCTTATGGGATTCTTTTGCATAGGGTTAATCTGTTACCTTTTCTTTGGTGACAGCTTGAATTCCATGTTTTTTGGCAGCGCTAATGTGGAGCCTTATTCTGCTTTTTATGCGGAAGTTAAAAGTGGGAAAGTGGAATCTGTTACCATAAACGGTGACAGCCTTAGCTATAAAAAGAAGGGTACAGATAACACTTTTACTACGGAAAACCCAGAGTCTCCCCTTCTAAAAGAATTCCTTTTGCAGAACGACGTAAAGGTGACAGTTCAAAAGGACGGCCTGGAGATAGTTTCTATAATTCTTGATATTTTCTTCTATATAATATTCTTTGGCGCAATAATTTTTGTCTTTAGAAAATTCATCTCGCCGAATACCTTTAAGGTTGTACATAAGACTGGCGTAAAGTTTTCGGATGTGGTCGGAATGGAATCGCTTAAAAAAGACATGACGCAGGTAATGGACATAATGAACCATCCTGCCGAATACGCAAAGAGGGGTATACGTATGCCAAAGGGGATTCTTCTTGAAGGTGAACCTGGCAACGGAAAGACTCTTTTTGCAAAAGCTTTGGCCGGTGAAGCAAGGGTAAACTTTATTCCTGCAAAGGCTACAGATTTTGAAAGCATGTTCATGGCTATTGGACCTATGAAGGTAAAGCTCTTGTTCCGAAAGGCCCGCCGTTCTGCCCCCTGCATTGTTTTTATTGATGAATTTGACGGCATAGGCACAAGACGCAATTATTCTGGCAGCGCAATAGAGACAGAAAATACCCGCATTGTTACCGCCCTGCTTAACGAACTGGACGGCTTTGAAAATACAAAGGGAGTTCTTGTCCTTGCCGCAACAAACAGCATCTCTGCTTTGGACGAAGCCTTGATACGCCCGGGCCGCTTTGACGCAAGGGTATCTGTTCCCTATCCAGATGAAAATGCCCGCAAAGAACTTATTGCCATGTATACAAAAAATAAAAAACTAACTAACGATTGTTCTTTAGAACTGTTGGCAGATAAATTTAAGGGATTTAGCTGTGCAAAAATAGAATCCGTGCTGAACCGCTCTCAATTGTTAGCATCTCAAGAAAAACGAACGGAAGTTAGTCTAATAGACATAAATGTAGCAATAAAAGAACAGTCTGGCGCAAAGATCTAAAATTGCCGTAAATTGCAAACTTACAAATTTATTTTTTCACTTGTCTGTTTTTTAGGGCCTTAACATAGGAACTTCCGTAGCGGGAAAGGCCTATGTCTTTTTTTGTGACTATCCCCACGGTCATAAAATCATCTGTATCCAAGGGGCGGGCTATTATTTCCGGGCCATTCAGTTCGTGGCTGATAATTCCAGAGCAAATTGTATAACCATCAAGACCAATCAAAAGGTTAAAAAGCGTTGCACGGTCACGCACTTTTATGTTTTTTGGGCAGTCAAAGTCAACTTCTGTAAGAGGTTCTTCTGAAAAGTAAAAGGAATTGAAATCCCCCTGTTCATAAGTAAGATAGGGATAATTTTCCAAGTCGGAGAGCTTAATTTTTTTCTTTTTTGCAAGAGGATTTTTTGAGGAAATAAAAACATGAAGGTTGGTTGTAAAAAGAGGCTCAAAAATCAAATTGTTTTTTTTAAGAAGCGTTTCTATTACCTTTTGATTTTTACTGCTCAGATAAAGGACACCTATTTCACTCTTTAGCTTTGCAACGTCGTCTATAATTTCGTGAGTCTGGGTTTCGCGTATGGTAAAGTCATATTCATTTCCGCCAAATTCTTTTATTACTTCTACAAAAGCCTTTACCGCAAAAGAATAGTGCTGGCAGCTTACAGAAAAAATTGGAGTGGCTTCTGCTTCACCCTTAAAATGTTCTTCCAAAAGAGATGCCTGGTCCAAGACTTGTCTTGCATAGGCCAAAAATTCATCACCCTCATTTGTGATTGTAACGCCCTTGTTTGTCCGCGAAAAAATTGTTATCCCCATTTCGCTTTCCAATTCGTGAATCGCGGCTGTTAGGCTGGGCTGAGAAATAAAAACCTTGCGGGAGGCTTCCGTAATATTTTTTGTTTCTGCAACTGTAACTGCATATTTTAACTGCTGTAAAGTCATACCGCCATCTTACCAAATTGTGCAATTTATTACCATAGCTAAAAACTATGTCAAACCAACTGTAAATAGTATTTTTCTTAACTTGATTTTCTTCCTATAATTCAAAAAAGAACAAATATGAGGAATAAAAAATGGCAGTAAAAACTTTTGTAACAGGTTTCCCAAGAATCGGAAAAAAGCGCGAACTAAAATTTGCAATTGAGTCTTATTTTAAAGGACAAATCTCTGCAAGTGAACTGGAAAAGACGGCGGCTAGCCTACGCGAATACGGCTGGAAAAAACAAGAGCAGGCAGGCATTGACTTTATCCCATCCAATGACTTCTCTTTTTATGACAATGTGCTCGATGCAGCTTTCACTTTTGGAATTGTTCCAGAAAGATACAAGGCCTTAAACTTAAGCGAACTGGACACATACTTTGCCGCAGCCCACGGCTATCAGGGGGAAAAGGGAGACGTTAAGGCTCTTCCAATGAAAAAGTGGTTCAATACAAACTATCATTATATTGTGCCCGAAATTTCTGATGGTGACCACTTTGCATTAAAAAGCGGCAATTCTCTAGTAAAGGCCTACAAAGAAGCAGAAGCCCTTGGCATAAAAACCGTTCCAACTGTAATAGGTCCCTACACCTTCCTGCGTCTGGCAACTTACACAGGAAAAAAATCAGCTGCAAACTTTGCAGAAGAAGCGGCAAAAGCTTACGGTGAACTTGCAAAACAGCTGTCCGCCCTTGGAGCAAAATATATTTCCTTTGCTGAACCCGCACTTGTATTTGACGTTAATGATGAAGAAAAAAAATTGTTTACGACAATTTATACTTTGCTTCTTGCAGCGGTTAAGGCGGATGCAAAAATAAAGACAATCCTTACAACTTATTTTGGTGACATCCGCGACGTTTATGACGATGTGTGCCAACTTGGTTTTAACGCAATCAACCTTGACTTTATAGAAGGCAGCAAAAGCCTTGAGCTTGTAGAAAAAGGTTTCCCCAAAGACACCCTTTTATTTGCTGGTATTGTCTGCGGAAAAAATATCTGGCGCGCAGACTATGAAAAGAAAAATGAACTCATCTCTAAAATACAAAAAGTTATTGCTCCAGAAAATCTTGTAATAGGAACTTCATGCTCACTTCTTCACGTGCCCTACACAACTACAGAAGAAACAAAGCTCGAAGCAAACCTGCTTAAGCACTTCTCCTATGCAGAAGAAAAACTTGTAGAAATAAAAGAACTTGCAAACCAGGATGAATCCGCAGTTAAAGCAAACAAGGCATTGTTTGAAGGCCAGCGTGTTCTTCCAGACCAAAAAGTCCGCAGCGCAGTAGCATCTCTTAGCAGCCAAGACTTTGAACGAAAGCCATCTTTCTACGACCGCGAAAAAATTCAGCACGAAAACTTTAAGCTTCCTTTGTTCCCCACAACAACAATAGGCTCTTTCCCGCAAACAAAAGATGTCCGTGCAAACCGTGCCGCCTACAAAAAGGGTTCAATCACACGTGAACAGTATGTAGAATTCAATCAGAAAAAAATTGCTGAATGCATAAAGCTCCAGGAAGAAATTGGCCTTGACGTTCTTGTCCACGGAGAGTTTGAGCGCAACGACATGGTTGAATATTTTGGAACTCAGATGAATGGATATATTTTTACGCAGAACGGTTGGGTTCAGAGCTATGGTACCCGCTGTGTAAAGCCGCCAGTTGTTTGGGGAGATGTAAGCCGCCGCTCAGCAATGACAGTTGAATGGTCAGTCTTTGCCCAGAAGCAGACAAATAAAATTGTAAAGGGAATGCTTACAGGTCCTGTTACAATCCTAAACTGGTCCTTCCCCCGCGAAGACATTCCGCTCAAGGAACAGGCCTTGCAGATTGGTCTTGCAATCCGCGAAGAAGTTTTGGATTTGGAAAAGAACGGAATCAAAATCATCCAGATTGACGAGGCAGCCCTCCGTGAAAAGCTCCCATTGCGCCATGCAGACTGGCATTCAGAATATCTTGACTGGGCAATTCCAGCATTCCGTCTTGTACACGCAAAAGTTAAGCCAGAAACCCAGATTCACACCCACATGTGCTACAGCGAATTCAACGACATAATCCGCGACATAGATGCCATGGACGCAGACGTAATTACATTCGAAGCAAGCCGTGCAGACCTAAAGATTTTGGATGCGCTCAAGGCAGCAAATTTCCGCACAGAAGTAGGCCCCGGTGTTTACGACATTCACTCAGCAAGAATTCCTTCAAAAGAAGAAATTGTAGATGCTCTGGAAAAGATGCTCCTGCGTGTAGAAAAAACAAAGCTTTGGGTAAATCCAGACTGCGGCCTTAAAACCCGTGGCGAGACGGAAACTCTTTCCAGCTTAAAGAATCTTGTTGCCGCTGCAAGGGAGATTCGGAGCAAGTATTAAAACAGGTATTTAAAAATGTATTGCAACCCCGGAAAATCTCAAAAAAGGAATTTTCTGGGGTTGCCTTTTTTATGCTAAGAGCTTGTCGAACTCTGCATAAGGCTCAAGCATTTTTAGCATAAAGTCCTGTGGTGTTACAACTTTCAAGTCGTCTGCAATTACATTTGCAAAAATATTTGCAGAAGCACCGCTTACAAGTTTTACGCCTTTTTCGTTCTGTGTTACCGGAAGGTGGGCTTTACGCGCCTCAACATTCCAGAAAACTATTTCGGGAAGCTCATAGCCTTCTTTCTCAAACTTTTCTCTGTAATGTTC
Source organism: Treponema sp. (assembly GCA_024695625.1). Lineage (GTDB taxonomy): Bacteria > Spirochaetota > Spirochaetia > Treponematales > Treponemataceae > Treponema_D. The sequence continues at coordinate 21,189 of JAILHV010000091.1, read as the reverse complement.
AAAAGTAGAAACCCCTTCGGCACATGCGTCAAATTCCATGTCGGAAATAATCAAGATGCGTTCAATCATTTCTTCTTTTGGAACTTCACCTTTTTTTGCCACTTTAAGGATAAGGTTATAGACCTTGCCAATATCAGTGTTTGAACAGTCGTTGAACTTTGAGATAAAGCTCAATTTCTTTTTTAAGGTGTCAGCTTTGTTTGGAATCTGAACCAAACGCGGCTCGGAACTGAAAGTGATGAAAGTGTTTTTAAAAGCACCACCAAGCTGCTCTGCAAAAAGCAAGGCCAGGGATGTAGCGATGTTTATTGCGGCAAAGTCACCGGGTCCATACATTGAACCGGAACCGTCGCGAACAACAATCGTCCTTGAGTCAAAATTCCCGCGGTCCAGAGCCTTCCAGCTGGCCTCCATGGGAAGTTCTTCTTCTGCTGTCAGTCTATTTCCGCCCCAAGGGTTCATAAATGGCGCAACAATCTGATATGGGTAAAGGGTCTTTGCATTAAGCTTTACCCTTTCCTCATCAGGAATCTCTTCCCCACGGGCAATTTTTTCTGCCTGTTGAACAAAGCTGTTCAGGTATGCCTTGTAGCGCTCCCCATCGTTACGCATAAAAGCCTTTTTGTAGCGAAGCATAGCCTGGCTTGGCTGAAGCGAATAGTCAAAAGTGTAATCCCTGCGGCGAAGCTTGTCTTCAAGAATCTTGATTTCCTTACGAAGGACTGAACACAACTTGCGGTATTCAACGGCCTTCATGCCAAGGGCTGCCATCAAAATCTTTGCATGCCCAACACTTTTCTTGGAAGAAGTGTTGATTGAAGGAAGCCACTTGCCAAGCAGGCTTACGGTTCTTGCACTTTTGCAAAGTTCGGTAGCCGCTGTTGAAGAATCATTATCTTTTTCCAAGGCAGTTTTATCTTTTTCAAGCTGTCTCTTAATAAGGAAAATTGCTTCGTTCTTTACAGGAGTATCAAGCAGAACAAGAAGGTCATCCCAGCGCCCATATTCCGGGACTGCATAGGCAATCTGTTTTGCCGTTTCGGGATATTCCGTGGCAAGGCCTTTTAAAAGTACCCGGAAACTATTGCGCTCGCCAAGACCCCCGCGAATGTTTCTCATGTAAAAAAGAATTTTGATTGCGACAAGTGGATTTTCTGCATAAGCCTTGGCAAAAAGCCTTTCCAAATCAGAAATGTTTTTCCTCATGCCGCCACACAGAGAGAAAAAGTCCAGGCAAGACGAACCCGAAGACTTGTAGGCAAGGTCGCCATTTTCTGTCTGAGTACAATTCAACAATTTACCGATTGCTTGCAAGGCATTCATTTTTTTCCTCCAAAAAATTGCCACCAGCAAACAAGATTCTTGGATGGAATCGAACCATTGCAAACCAATTATTGCTGTTTGAATCTTTAAATTTTGCTGGTGGCACAAGGCACGCTTTTGTTCCAATGCTCTTCCAACTGAGCTACAATTTGCCGAAGCAAACTGGTGGGAATCGAACCCACGACACTTGGGTTGGAAAAAGGTTTGCTGTTCGTGCCTTTATGTTTTCTATTCTAATATTTTTGCTTTTCACAATCACGGAAAATTTAGTGCGAAAGTAAGATGCGTTAGAGCTGTGCAGGGCACCGGAGGTGGCCACCGCAGGCAGATATTCTGCCGAGGAGGCTGGAGCGAAAGCGGAACCCGGAACATAGCGACCGCCTGTAGAATGCAGGCGGGAACGCCCGACTAGTCTGCCGCCTTAAAGTTATAGATCGGCTTTATGACGTTCACAATATCAGCTGTTGGGCCGATGTTTTCTACAATATCATCCATAGTTTTATAAGCCATGGGAGCTTCATCCAGAGTTTCCCTAGAAACCGTCGTGGAAAAGATACCGTTCATTTCTGCCTTAAAATCTTCCATACGCAACTCCTTCCTTGCCTTACTGCGGCTCATTATTCTGCCGGCACCATGGGGAGCCGAACAGTTCCAGTCTTCATTTCCCTTGCCAATGCAGATAAGAGAACCGTCACGCATGTTGATTGGAATCAATAGCTTTTCCCCCTTCTGTGCACTAACCGCACCCTTACGCAGAATCATATTCTCCGTATCGATGTAGTTGTGAATCGTGGTAAACTGCTCAACTATTTCTTCTCTTTTTAGGCGAAGCCCTATGGAAATAGAATTAATCATAGCCTTTCGGTTCAGCATGGCAAAGTGCTGCATTATTCTCATGTCGTTGATATAGTCATCAAAAAGATAGCCCGAAACATAGGCCAAATCCTTTGGAATCAAACTTATTGTCTGATTCTTGGTTTTTGCTATGTTTCCCTCTATTTCGTTTTCCCTGCCTTCTGACTTAAGACTTTCTATCATGGCTTCAATATCGGCCTTTGTCTTTCCATTCAGTTGCTTCCACGCTTCTTCCTGATAGTAGTGGGCAATTTCAAGTCCTGCATGGCGGCTTCCAGAATGAACGACAATGTACAGGTTTCCCTCTTGGTCACGGTCAGCCTCAATGAAATGATTGCCTCCGCCCAAGGTTCCAAGGCTTAGCTTTGCGCGGTGCTTGTTGTAGCTTCCCTTGATTTTATCCCATTCAACTTCCGCAACAAAATCGTGGTTGAACTTGCGCACGTCAAAACCGCTGGGGATATTCTTCCTGATACTTTTGTCAAGCTTAGCAGGCTCAAAGTTTCGCGATGAATCAGAATCCTTGTGAATTACCAAAGTTTCCATTCCGCAACCTATGTCAACGCCAACTAAATTCGGAACAATTTTGTCAGTTATCGTCATTGTGGTTCCAATTGTACAGCCTGCCCCGGCATGAACGTCGGGCATAAGGCGGATTTTTTCACCAGAAGTGAATTCCTGGTCGCAAAGGGTCTGAATCTGCTGCAATGATTTTTCTTCAACAACATCCGTAAATACTTTTGCAGTGTTGAATTTTCCAGTAACTGTTTTCATACGCATTCTCCTAAGACAAGATTCCCGTACCCCGCCATGTGATGCAATGATTTTGGAGGCTTCAATCTGCTGTAGGAATCTTTATGCCTTTACTTTAGCAGGAAACAATGCGGCAATCACGGAAAATTTAGTGCGAAAACTAATTTTCTCCTATCAGTTCCATTTGTCGTGAAATGCGGTCTTTTACTAAATCCACAAAGCTTTGCGGTTCAAGCACTTTTATCATCGGGCCAAAGCTCAATACGCGTATGACAAGTTCCGTTTCGTCGCGGCTGTCGTAATTTAGGCTTAGTCTGTACACACCTTCTCTTATTTGAACGGCACTTTTTTCAAAATGGGCAAAGGCAAGCAGTACCCGCTCAAGAGCCTTTCTTGCATCATATATTTCTATGGTAACGGAACACCTTTTGCTGCAAGGCAAATCCATTTCGGCAGAAGCAGCTGTCCTGAAATCATCTTTAATTTCACAGCGGACGATTCTTGCAATGTTCAGCGTTGCCTGGCGGTTACGCATTTTTGAGATGATGCGGAATTTATCATCCTTTTGGGAGTATTCAATTTTAAATGGCTGAATGCAGAATCTGTTCGTCTGTCCCTGCCGGCTGGTGTAGTCAACGTATATTTTTTTATTCTGATGAAGGGCTTTTAATATGGTACGGAAGTTTTCAAGGTAAATGGAGTCGTCATAAGGGTCACCGTCCGAATATCTGTCATAGAGGAAAAAATCATTTTCAGTGAAAAGAGGGTCAACATCAGCCAAGTCCTCATTAAGCTGTTCCAGTACCTCGTCATCCGCAAAGAGCCGCATCCTTTTGTCGCAGCATATTGCCTTGAGCCATCTTTTTTGCAAAAGAGAAAGGGGCATTGTTGGAGCATTTTTTATATTCGTCGTGTAATCTTTTTTTATGAGCAGCCATTTTCCGCTTTCCAAGGCACTTCCAATCGTAATTACGCTTTCTGGAAAGGCAGATTTTTTTACAATCTCATAAAGGGAGTCGGAATCAAGGGTTTCTTTTTGGGCACAATTGATTATTGAGGCAACCGTATTGTAGTATGCGCTGTATATTTCGCTAAAGAGCATTTGTTTCCCCAATATTTTTTTGCTTTCCAAAATACAGTTGCTTCATCTTTTTAATGTCGTCATAAAACCTGCGGGCAATTCCGCTGTCGGAGCATTTGAATTCCGTAATCCTGCAGATGAAAGTCCTTGCCCAGGGAATTATTTCCATGGCATCAAAAACATCCGCGTCAAACTGGGCATTGTTTTCGTCAAGCCGGGTAACTTTTCCGCAGCGCTTTTCCCGCAAGAGCCGCTGGTAGATAAACTGCTCGTCATCTTCAAAATGAAGGCGGAAGCTGACGTGTTCCATCCTTGTGTCATTGTGTTTTTTCTTATGCCTAAGAGCCACGCCCCAGATATGCTTTCTTAGGTCTTCAAACTCTGCGCGTTTCTGCTCAAAGCCTGGATAAACTTCGCCAAGCTTCATTGTAAGAATATAATCGAAGCGGAGTGCAAGGAAATATTTTCCGTTATGCCGGTATGCCATAAGATACATGCGCCCGTCCTGCGTACTCTGATAAATCATGAGAGGAAGGACTTCATTTGATATGGCACGGTCATTTTTTTCGCGCTTTTGTTCAATAGTAAGGTTGCGGTGCTCTCGTATTGCATCAAAAACTATTTCGACAAAATCAGATTCTATCGACGAAGTTATGTAATGGTGCTTGAACTGAAAAATTTCGCTGTTCTTTTGCACGTCGTCATTCAGCTTGTCAAACAGAAAATTTCCAACGACACCGCATTGCGCAATTTCCGAAAAGAAAGCCAAGGCATCTCCAAGGCCTGTCAAGTCTGTCATGGCTTTACGAAAATAAAGCATGGTCTTTCCGTCTTTTTCCGAAGCGGTTAAGCCGAGCCCTTCGTATTCCTTAAGCTTTTTTCTGACCGTTGATTCCTCGGGCATTGCATCAGAAGAAAAATCCTTTAGGTAAACATCGCTTATTTCATCAAGAATCTGGTTCAGGGTCTTTTTTTCACCGCCATAAAGAATGTCCATAAGCATGAAATGCAGGGAAATGTCCATTGCGGTAAAAGACTTTGCCTTGAATATCTTATACAGGGGATTGTGAATTGTATGCCGAGAGTCAATTGAAAGAAAAGATACCTTTCCGTTTTCGTCAGGCCTGAATGTCATGTAGCCGTCAAGGTAATTCTCCAGCCGTCTTTTTTCATCATCATAGGTGCGGCTGCTTTTGCCAGAGAATTTGTCACGCGTTTTAAATCCGTATATATAAAAATTTCGTATATAAGTTCTTAGGGTGTCAATGTTTTTTATCAGTTCTGAATATGCCATGGTTGTTTTATTATATAACTAAGGAGCAATAAAAAACAGAGGACAGGAAAGCATCTTGTATCCGCAAATTACTTGCTTACAAGTGCGTTAATTCGAAATCTGCAAAAAAAGTTCCTCAAATACAATAAATGTTAGTTGAAAATAACTTTTGTTTGTGATATGTTAATATTTGCTAATATATATTGCTAATTACTAATGTATATTAGTTAATACTAATAAGAAGGAGAAAAAAATGACAGAGGGCGGAAAAAAATTCCTTTGGGGCGTGGCTGCAGGATTTGCAGTTGCTGCCATTCTTAAAACTGATACCTTCAGAAAAGGCTGCGCAAAAATTATCGCTGGCGGACTTCAGCTCAAGGATGATGCAAAAGAATACTTTGAGACTATCAAAGAAGATGCAGAAGATGCCAAAGCTGAAAAGAATTCAATGAAGGCATAAAATGGACTTTACAGTAAAGCATTCACTCCCTGGACGAATCCGCATTCGTTACGATAAATCAAGGATTACAAGACGACAGGCGGCACTTGCCCACAGTCTGCTTTCTGTACAAGACGGAATGACCAGTGTGGGCGTAAATTACACGACCGGGTCATTCCTCATTTATTACGACGTAAAAATTCTTTCAGAAAAACACATACGTTCTTATTTCCTGGCACTTTCGGACAAGTACCTTAAAAATCAAGAAATGTTGGCTGCTGTAGAAGAGCCGGAGCAAACAGAAAGCCTTTTGTTTGACCTTGCCTTCATGACGGCCATGCACTATTTTAAACAACTTTTACCGATTCCACTGCGCATCGCGCTAAGGGTTTGGTCTCTTGGCCCCCGCATACTAAAAGGTGTTGGGCAGATGGCTTCAGGAAATGTGTTTAAATCAGAAGTTCTTGATGCAGCGGCAATTTCCATGGCCTTGATCACTGGCGATATAAGAACAGCTTCCAATATAAATTTCCTTCTGAACATTGGAGACACGATAGAAGATTTTACAAAGAAAAAATCCTATTCCGACCTTGCAAACCGTCTTCTTTCCCAAAATGACCAGGTTCAGCTTGTCGTGAAAAATGATGGCGGAAAAGTTACGGAAAAATCGGTTCCTCTTTACGTCCTAAAGAAAGGTGACGTGGTTGCAGTCCGCACGGGAAATGTAATTCCTGTTGACGGAAATGTTTTGCGGGGAGAAGCCCTCGTGAATCAGGCTTCAATTACAGGAGAGCCGCTTGCCGTTGAAAAGAGGGAGGGAAGTTCTGTCTTCGCTGGAACCATCGTACAGGAAGGGGAGCTATTTCTGGAAGTCCGGGCAGTCGGAAGCCAGACAAAGGTTCAAAACATACTTTCTATGATAGACAATTCGCAGTCGCTTAAAGTCTCTTCTCAGGTCCGTTCAGAGCATCTTGCCGATTCGCTTGTAAAATACAACTTCCTCCTTTCGCTCGGGGTTTTTCTTTTTACGCGCAATCTTACAAAAGTCATGGCAACGCTTATGGTGGACTATTCGTGCGCAATGAAGCTTGCCTCACCCATAGCCGTCTTAAGCGCCATGAAGGAAGCGGCGGAAAACGGCATAATCGTAAAGGGTGGAAAATTCCTTGAAGATGCATCTCTTGCAGACACCGTTGTTTTTGACAAAACGGGGACACTGACGGCAGCTGCCCCAAGCCTTTCTAGAATCATCACGTTTGAAGAAAGAAGCGAAACTGACGTGCTTGCAATTGCAGCCTGCCTTGAAGAGCACTTTGCCCATCCAATTGCAAGGGCAATCGTAAAAGCTGCGAGTGACAGAGGCATCCTTCATCCGGAGGAACATGCAAAAGTTGAATACATACTTGCCCACGGAATTGCAACCAGGCTTCACGGAAAGCGGCTTGTAATAGGAAGCCGACATTTTGTATTTGATGACGAAAAGGTTATTGTTCCTTCAGAACTTGAAGAGATACAAAAGGAGGCTTTGGAAAATGGAGAGTCGCTTTTGTACCTTGCAGAGGAAAACAATTTAATTGGCATTTTTGCGGTAAATGATCCCGTACGGAAAGACGCAGTTAAGGTCATAGAAAAACTACACCGGAGTGGAATAAAAAACTGCGTGATGATAACGGGTGATGACGAAGGGGCTGCCCGTAGTGCTGCAAAGATTACAAAAATAGACCATTACATATCGCGTGCTTTGCCCGAGGATAAATTCAATTATATCGAAAAGCAGAAAAAACAAGGCCACAAGGTGATTATGATTGGTGACGGAATAAACGATGCTCCCGCCCTTGCCGCTGCCGATACTGGAATAGCGATGGGAGACTGCGCAGACATTACCGGGGAAACTGCCGACATAATTCTTTCCAGTGAAGATGGTTTGAAAGGCCTTTACAAAACAAGGCTTCTCGGATCCAGGCTGATGAAAAAAATTGATATGAACAACCGCGGGATTGTAGCCGTGAATACAGCTTTCATGTTGATGGGACTTTTCGGAATCATATCTCCGTCGATTGCGGCAATTTTGCACAATGCTTCTACCGTTGTCTTTAGCGTGAATGCCACGAAAGGCCTTTTGGAAGACAAAAAGGAGGCGAGAAGTGCAGTATAATTATTTTCCGGGAAGATTACGTTTCCGTGACCCGGTTCTTCGTGACAGTGACATTCGTGAGGCTGCCCTTGAAGCCGTCCGCCTTATTTGCCCCCAGGCAGAAATCACTTATAAAGAAAGCACTGCCAGCATACTGGCTCTTTATCCCGAGGATTCAGTTGATGCGGAAAAACTAAAGCCTCTTGTACCTCTCCTCCTTAAGATTGAACCTAAAATCCGCTTTTATACCCCCAAAAAAAAGGATGCGGTACTTTCAGGAATTTCCGAGATAAAAAAATTTCTATTGACAATAGTGTAAAGTCAGTCTAACTTTACAGGCATGGAGCAAGAGGAACATAATACCTTAAAGACAATTCTTTCTGTTGCAGAAGGGGAATTTTTGCAAAAGGGCTACCGCGATGCATCTTTACGCACAATCGTTAAAAAGGCTGGAGTTACGACAGGAGCTTTTTACGGTTACTTCAAAAGCAAAGAAGAGCTTTTCGATGCCCTTGTAAAAGAGCACTACGACTATATAAACCGTATTTACGATGACATTCTCCATGAATTTGAAAAGCTTCCGCCGGAAGAGCAGAAGTGCAGAATGGAAGATTATTCGTCCGCTGGCCTGCAGAAAATGTTTGACTATATCTGGGAACATAAAACCCCTTTTTACTTGATTTCGAAATCTGCTAGTGGCACAAAGTACGAAAATTTTTTACAGAACATAACCCAAAAGGATATGGCTTCTACAGACGCCTTTTATAATGTCCTGGAAAAGCAGGGAACAAAAGTGGAACGCATAGACCCTATGATTGAACAGCTTGTAATTCTCAGCACATTTACATCTTTTTTTACCCTAATCCTGAAAGACATTCCAAGGGAAGATGCCCAGCGCGGTTTGGAGCAAATGTTCCGTTTTTACCGCGGCGGTTGGAACAGCCTTATGCACTTTTCCGAAGAAAAAATTTAGGTTAGCCTAGCCTTACCACTTGACTAATATAACAGTGTTATATAGAATGACCCTGTTGCTGTTTTGTTAGCATAAGCTAATTAACGCACAGGAGTGTTATATGTCCAATAAAAACAAAGGCCCTGCAAAGAAAAGCCTCGTTGGCTGGATATTTGAATTTGCAGGTCAAAAAAAGAGGCAGTACCTAACAAGTGTATTTTTTGCCATTTTGAGCGTTGCATGCTGCATTGCACCCTACCTTATGATTGCAAGGATTGTCCGGCAGCTTATGGAAGGAGTCCGCGACTGGAAGCTATTCTTAGCGGAAAGTACCGTCGTAGCACTCTTCTGGCTGGGGAATGTTCTGTTTCATGCAATTTCCACAGGCCTAAGCCACATTGCAACCTTCAACCTGCTTGGAAACATACGCAAACGCATGTGCGACAAGCTTACCCGTCTTCCTCTGGGAACCGTACTTGACATGCCGTCTGGTTCGCTAAAAAACATTATGGTTGAGCGCATTGACAGCATGGAGACGACACTTGCGCATATCGTCCCCGAATATACTTCAAACATTCTTCTTTCGCTTGTCCTTATAGTTTATCTTTTTGTTGTAGACTGGCGTCTTGCACTTGCATGCCTTGGCGTTCTTCCAATCGGTGTAATTGCAATGAGCTTTATGTTCAAGGATGCGGCCGTACGCTTCAAGTTTGCGCTCGACAAGACAAAGGTTCTGAATGATACCGCAGTTGAATATATAAACGGCATTGAAGTTATCAAGGCCTTCGGAAAATCAAAGGCATCTTACGAGAGGTTCGTGATTGCCGCAAAAGAAGGTTCGGACTGCTACGTTGAGTGGATGCGGGACTGCATTTGGCCACATGCGGTTGCAACTGTTGTAACTCCGTCTTTACTGCTTTCTCTCCTTCCAATTGGCGGATTTATGTTCCTTAGGGGAAACGTTGATCCTTCAACATTTGTAACCGTAATCATTCTTGCTGTTTGTGCAATCCAGCCCTTTCTTATCGCCTTTTCCTACCATGACGATATTGCCAAGGCAGGAGCAATATTTGATGAAGTCGGAAGCGTAATGTCCCTCAAGGAACTTGACAGGCCTGCCTCGGATGCTAAAAAGCCGTTGGACAATTCGATTGTTCTAAAAGACGTTCACTTTAGCTATCACAAGGTGGGGGAAGTCTCCCCCTGCGCCTCATCTAAAGATTCGGCTACCCCCTCTGCGGGGGATACCCCCGCAACGCCCCCGGAAATTCTCCACGGTATAAGCATGACTTTGCCTCAAGGATCATACACTGCATTTGTCGGTCCGAGCGGAAGTGGCAAGTCTACTATAGCACGCCTTATAGCATCGCTCTGGGATGCAGATTCCGGCAGCATAGAAATTGGTGGCGTAAATATCAAGGACCTTTCGCTTAAAGAATACAACAGCCGTGTTGCCTATGTAAGCCAGGACAACTTTCTCTTTGACATGAGCATAAGGGAAAACATCCGTCTTGGCCGTGAAGGGGCGACCGATGCAGATGTGGAAGAAATTGCCCGTCAAAGTGGCTGCTATGATTTTATCATGTCGCTGGAAAATGGATTTGATACGCTTGTCGGCGGAAGCGGAACCCATCTTAGCGGCGGAGAAAGGCAGAGGATAGCAATTGCCCGTGCAATGATGAAGGATGCCCCAATAGTAATCCTCGATGAAGCTACAGCCTACACGGACCCGGAAAACGAGGCAATCATTCAGAAAAGCGTAGCAAAACTCGTTGCCGGAAAAACCCTGATTGTAATTGCCCACAGGCTTTCCACCGTAAAAGATGCAGACAAAATTTACGTAATAAAAGACGGTGTAATCGACAGCTGCGGAAGCCATGAAGAGCTGCTTGCAAAAAACGGCCTCTATGCAAATATGTGGAATGCCCATATCGGCTCCCGTGACGAATAGGGAAAGAAATCCTATCCTAATGGAGAAAAAATATGTTTGAAACATTGATTAAATTTTTTAATTTTTGTGATGAAGAAAACCGGAAGAAATTTTACGGTTCAATTATTGTCGGTATCTTCAATTCACTTTTTATGGCTTTAAGAATCGCTGCCGTAGCAGTAATGCTAAGGGGAATCATTGGCACTGCAATAGAAGGACGGCCCTTTGAGGCAAAAACTGTATGGGCATCATTTGCAATTATGTGCCTAAGCGTAATAGGTGGCATCGTGACCAGAAAGTTTACCGCGATGTGGCAGTGCGAAGGCGGCTACAGAACATGTGCAAAAAAGAGAATCGAAATTGCCGAACATTTGCGCTACCTGCCAATGGGATATTTTAACAGCAACAGCCTTGGTGAAATCACTTCTGTTACAACAAACACAATGGAAAGCGTTGGCGATGTTGCAACCCGTGCCGTTATGATGGTCTTTCAGGGCTTGCTTGATACAGCACTGATTATCGTTATGCTCTTTTTCTTTGACTGGCGGATTGCTCTTATTGCTCTTGCCGGGTTCATTCTTTTTGAAATCGTAAACCTTTTTATGCGGCTTGCAGTAAAAAATATCTCCGCAGAAAAGATAAAGGATGATGCTGCCGAAATAGGAAAAGTTCTTGAACACATTCAGGGAATTGCAGAGGTAAAAGCCTACAACCTTGTGGGTAAGCGTAGCAAAGAGTTGAATGACGTAATTAACCGCAGGAAAAAAACTCTCATCAAGATGGAAATGCGCTGCATCCCTGTTTCCAACATACAGTCACTGGTTGCAAAGTTGTGCGGAGTTGCTATGATGGTCGCATCCATTTACTTTTATCTGAATGCTTCCATGAATCTCGCCGACTGCAGTACAATGCTGGTCTGTTCATTCATGCTCTTTAATGCCCTTGAAGCAGGAGGAAACTATTCGGCACTCTTGCGGACAATAGATATTGGCGTTACAAAGGCAAGCAAAATTCTTTCGCTTCCCACTATGAATATTGAAGGCCGGAATAATCAGAATGAAAATGCCAGCTCCAATCTGAATGGTGAATATTCCCGTGATTCATTCATACAGGCAGATAACATTGACTTTTCATACGGCGGGACTTCTTCCGATGCAAGAAAAATCATCGATGGAATATCCCTCTCGATTCCGGAGGCTTCAACTACTGCAATCGTTGGGCCAAGCGGGGGAGGAAAAACGACTCTCTGCCACCTGCTCTCGCGGTTCTGGGATGTGGACAAGGGCTGTGTTACCCTTTGCGGAAAAGATGTCCGTGACTACAGCATGGACAGCCTTATGAAAAACTTTAGCTTTGTTTTCCAGAATGTCTATCTCTTCCACGATACAATCGCAAACAACATACGCTTTGGGGAAGCTGATGCCCCAATGGAAAAAGTTATAGCGGCTGCAAAGAAAGCCTGCTGCCACGACTTTATCTCTGCCCTGCCGGACGGTTACGAAACTGTCATCGGCGAAGGCGGGGCTTCCCTTAGCGGCGGTGAGAGACAGCGTATTTCAATTGCCCGCGCCATTATGAAAGATTCGCCAATAATAATCCTTGACGAAGCAACGGCTAACGTAGACCCGGAAAATGAGCGCGACCTTATGGAAGCAGTTTCTGAGCTTACAAAGAAAAAGACTGTTATCATGATTGCCCACCGTCTAAAGACTGTTCGGCATGCAGACCAGATTTTTGTAATAGACAAGGGACGCATAGCAGAGCATGGCAAGCACGAAGAGCTTCTCGTAAAAAACGGAATCTATTCGCGCTTTGTTGCAAGCAGGAAGGAAGCCGTAAGCTGGAAGTTGTAATTAATAGAGGAACTACTTCTTAAGCCTTACGCCGTTGTTCTTGATTTTTGCGGGGTATTGTTCAACGTATGCAATGCGGCCGGACACTACCCCGATTTTTACAACTTCGCTGTCTGTTCCTCCCGGCATGTTTTCCATTCCGTTAAAGATGAAATTTCCCATGGAAAAAACAATCAGGCTTTTGCCGTGCCATTCCGTAGGCTGAAGCACATGGGGATGGCTTCCAAAAACAAGGTCTGCCCCGTTGTCACAGAGGGCTTCGTAAAATTCCCTTTGTTTTTTTGACGGAGAAAAATGGTACTCCTCTCCACCGTGAACATTCACTATAACAAAATAGCCGGCCTTCTTTTCTGCCTTAATCTGCTCCAAAAGTTCGTCGCTTTTCCATAAAATGCCAGCCCGTGTCTCCGTTGCAGTTGCCGTCTTTTCTCCGTTAAAGCCAGAACGCTCAACAGGAAATGCCCCGCAGGAAATCACAGAAATCGGAAGCCCCTTGATTGTAGTGTGATAAAACTTTTTTGCTTCCTCTTTGTTTTTACCAATTCCGCTAGAAGGGATTTTGTATTCAGCAAAAGCCGCAAGAGTGTCTTTGAACCCGCTTTCGCCATAATCGTAGCAGTGATTGTTTGTCTGCATAAGGTAGTCAAAGCCAGCCTCCAACAGTTTTGGAAGAACCGCCTTTTTAAACTTAAAGGTGTAAGTCTTTGTTGCATTTTTCCAAGACTCTGTTACAACCCCTTCCAAATTTCCAATCGTAAAATCTGCACCCCTAAGAAGTGGAAGAGTGTCCTCAAAAACAGCTTCAAGTCCATCTTTTTTTTCTATAAGAATCTCTTCAACTCCCCTGGCAACCATTATGTCACCAACGCTTGCAATGGTCACAAGTTCAGAAGGAGTTTTTTTTTCCGAGGAATTTTCAGAGGCAATAAAAATATTTTCGCAATATTCAAAAATATCTTTGCAAAGCTCTTCTTCAAAAACACTACAGAGCACGCCCTTTTTTACAAGCAGCTTGTAGGATTCATCACCTGCATAGGCTCCATCAACAGGAATTGCCCTGTTTCCCAAAGGAAGCCCATCCGAATTTGAAAAGCTAATGCTAAGTTCCGGAGAATTTTCAGCACCAGATTTTGCAGAAGTAAAATCCGCCTTAACAGAAGGAAGCAAAGGCTCTTCTTCCAGAACAAAAAACTTCTGGTTTTCGCCATAGGCTTGGGGAAGAAGCGCAATTTCTTCTTGCACTTGAATCTTGCCTGCAACTTTTATGATTGGGCCAAAAGCCTTTTCCTTTACCTGGCTTTTTTCCGACTCTTTTACAAAAATAAGAGTCACTTCTTTCTTAGCAAACGGAGCGGCTTTTATGTATTCATCATAAATTTTGTCTTCCACAAAAACAATGTATGATGTGGAGCGGAAGGCCCGTACAGAAAAGATTATGCTAAGCACAAGAAGACAGGCGGCAAGGGCAATTGTAATGATAGTTATTTTATTGAACTGTTTTTTTTCAAACATTTTTTCCTTCTCTTCTATATTAAAGATTAAAGCTTCATGAACATCTGCGGATCCATCTGCACAACAACGGTAAGGTTTCCGTTTCTGGTTCTAAGTTCATCAATCATCTCCTTAGCCATTGACTCATCCTTTAAGCGGATGCTGTAGCTTATGGTAAAGAGAGTTCCCATGTTGGACGTTTTTACGTCGGTCAGCTCGCTCTTTGAAAGGTATTTCTTAAAGACATCATCAAAGGCGCCGTTATAGTTCATATCCTCAGGAATTGTAATCCGCAAAATCTGGTCCTCAGAAAATTTTATGCAGCGGCACATTAAGATATAGAAAGTAGATACGATTACCAAAAGTGTAAAGGCAACAACGTAATATCCCAAGGCAATTGCAACGCCAACCGTAAGCGTAAAGAAAATATAGAAAATATCCTTTGCGTCACCGGGAACAGACCTAAAGCGTACAAGCGCAAAAATACCCGCAAGCGAAAGTGCCTTTTTTAAGTCGGTGGCAATCAGGGGAATTACAACTGCAACAACAATCGGCAAAAGTAAAATTGTAGCTACAACGCTCTTTGAATAAGTCCGCCTTTTTTGCGAAAAACAATACCCCGCCGCAATCAAAAGAGCCTGAGTCTTTGTCTTTTTGATGAACTTGGACAAGTCATCAGATTCAAATTCATTTTTTAAGAGCTCTTCATATTTTATGTCTGGTTTGCGGATAAAGGCTTTTGGACTTCCGCCGCACTTTATTTGCCTGCTTGGAAAATAAAGGTAGTCTTTTACGCTAGCATCCCACCTTTTAAGAGCTCGTCGCTGGGTTGTTGAGCAGCCGATAATTAAAAAAACAGTCACTGCACTTGCAATGATGGAATGTTTCAATAAAGCCATAGATTTTATTTCCAAAAGTCAAGGAAATTATACAATATACTTTTGAATTGCAAAAGGGGGCAAGCTGTCTGTAGGCGCTGTGTTATTTTCGACTAAAAAGTTGACGAAATGACTTTAAAGGTACATAATATTTATATATTATGAATGAGAATAACGTTTTTGAATACAGTGGAAAAATCTTGGATCGCGTCAGTAAGGCTGTAGACTCGGGTGATTTTTCAAATCTTAGCAGGGATGTAAGAAATGTCGTTTCTACTGGCATTGGAACAGTGAGCCATGTAATGAGAAGCTCTTGGCAAAAAGAAGCAATGACACCCTTTTTTTGCAAAAAAATCAAGAAAGGAAAGGGCAAAGGAAAAATTGTTGGCGGCTCAATTTTGGTTTCTATAGGACTTTTATCAATTTATGGAAGCGAAAATTACAATGACATCTGGTTTGAAATTATTCTTATTGCGATAGGAGCCCTTTTGATTCTGACGGGAATAAAAAGACGCAGACTCATAAAAGACTATTTTAGATTTGGCGAGATAATAGGAAAAAGGTCTTTTATTACTGTAAAAGAGCTTTCTGATATATCTGGCAAGTCACCCGATTACGTTATTCACCAAATAGACCGGATGAGGCAGGCTGGTTATTTGCCTTACGCCACTATGGACAGGAACAAGACAACGCTCATGCTCACCGATGAGATGTATAAAGAATACATTAAGGTTTCGATGAACGGCGAAGGGATGCAGGATGGTGCTGCAGACAGAAGTCTTCCCGAGGAAGAAGACACGCCTATGTTTGAAGAACTCAAGATAGACAAGAAGCTGCCGGAAGAAGTAAAGACAATCCTAAGAGAGGGTAATGAGTACCTAAGGAAAATCCGCTACTTTAACGACCTTATTCCCGACACGGAATCTATGTCAGACAAGCTTTATGATCTTGAGAAAACTTCTCTTTCTATCTTTAAGAAAGTCAAGGAAGAGCCGGAGCTTGCAAGGAAGAACCAGTTGCGAAGGCTTATGTCCTATTATCTTCCGTCTTCAGAAAAGCTTTTGCAGAGCTATGTGAACATGCGCAATTCGACACAAAATGTTGAAAATGTTGAAAAGTCCAAACGGGACATTGAAGAGGCAACGGATGCCCTGAACAAGGCATTTGCAGAATTACTGAATCAGCTTTTTGAAAGCACAACAAGTGATATTTCTGCGGACATTTCCGTAATGAAGACATGGATGCAGCAAGATGCGCTCATGGAATAGAAAATAATAAAATAGGAGTAAAATATGGAATCAGAAACAACAACCCCTGCACCTACATTGACTTTTGATGCGGCACCAGCTCCGGCTACGCCAACATTAACATTTGATGCATCCCCGGCACCAGCTAACCTTCCCGCTGAAAAGCCGCAGGAAAAGAAAGAGGAGATAGTTCTTACACCTGAGGAAAAGGCCCAGGTTGAAGCATTCTCAAAGCAGATAGATTTGTCAAACTCCACAGCTATCCTAAAGTACGGCGTTGGTGCCCAGACAAAAATTTCCAACTTTTCGGAAAAAGCACTTGAGGCCGTCCGCACAAAGGATATGGGCCAGGTGGGCGACATGATAACAAGCCTTATCGGCGAGCTTAAGGGTTTTGAAATCGATGAAAAAGAAAAGGGACTTATGTCTTTGTTCAAGAAAGGAGCCAACAAGCTTGCAACTCTTAAGGCCAAGTATTCAAAGGTAGAAACCAACGTAAACGTAATCACCACGGAACTTGAAAAGCACGAGACTACCCTGCTCAAGGATGTGGCTATGCTTGACCAGATGTACGAAGCAAATCTTTCCTATTTTAAGGAATTGTCCATGTACATTGCGGCAGGAAAGAAAAAGCTTGAGGACACAAGGAACGGCGAGCTTGCAGAACTTCAGAACAAGGCCCAGCAGTCCGGTTTGGCGGAAGATGTTCAGGCGGCAAAGGATTTGGCTGCCATGTGTGACCGCTTTGAAAAGAAGATTTATGACCTGCAGCTCACAAGGACAATTGCACTCCAGACCGGCCCGCAGATTAGGATGGTTCAAAGTTCCGACACAATTATGGCGGAAAAAATCCAGTCTACAATTGTAAATACAATTCCATTGTGGAAAAACCAGATGGTGATTGCAATAGGAATTGAGCATTCAACACAAGCTGCAAAAGCGCAGAGGGAAGTTTCCGACATGACAAATGCCCTTCTTAGAAAGAATGCAGATGCCCTCAAGGAAGCAACAATCGAGACTGTCAAGGAATCTGAGCGCGGCATAGTTGATATGGAGACAATCAAGCATACCAACGAGCAGCTTATCAGCACGATGGACGAAGTTCTTAGGATTCAGGCAGAGGGTAAGGAAAAGCGCCGCAACGCTGAACAGGAACTTTCCCAGATTGAGCAGGAACTTAAGAACAAGATTTTGGAAGCATCAAAGGCATAAGCCCTGCAAGACAAAACCTACATTGCGATTGACCTAAAATCTTTTTATGCCTCAGTTGAATGCCGGGAACGCGGCCTTGATCCCTTAACAGCAAAGCTTGTTGTAGCGGACAAGAGCCGCACCAGCAAGACCATTTGCCTTGCAGTAAGTCCAGCCCTAAAAGCCTACGGTCTTAGCGGAAGAAGCCGCCTTTTTGAGGTTGAGGCCAAGGCAAAAGAAATAAAAAGGCAGACCGGCAAGGAACTTGAATACATTACGGCTGTCCCCAGGATGGCCCTTTACATTCAGTATTCTACCCGCATTTACAACATTTACCTAAAATATTTTGCACCGGAAGACATTCATGTTTATTCTATCGATGAGGTTTTTATAGACGCAACAAGCTATCTGCGGCTGTACAGGCTTTCTGCAAGGGAGCTTTTAACGCGCGTTATTCACGATGTTCTTTCCCAAACAGGCATTACGGCAACAGCAGGAATTGCGCCCAATCTTTATCTTTGCAAAATCGCAATGGACATCGTTGCAAAGCATATTCCTGCAGATAAGGATGGAGTCCGCATCGCAGAGCTTGACATTTTGAACTACCGGAAAAAGCTTTGGAATCATCAGCCGATAACGGACTTCTGGAGGATTGGCCGGGGAACGCAGAAGCGGCTTGAAAAATATCTTATCCGCACCATGGGGGACATTGCAAGACTGTCGCTGAAAAATCCAAAGCTTCTTTACGATGAGTTTGGAATTGATGCAGAAATTCTGATAGACCACGCATGGGGAATAGAAGATGTTGGAATGAAGGAAATAAAAAGCTATAGGTCAGAGGCAAAGAGCCTTGGAAGCGGTCAGGTCCTGCACGAGCCCTATACTTTTGAAAAGACAAAAATAATCGTTAGGGAAATGGCGGAACTTCTGGCGCTTGACTTGTTCAGGAAAAATCTTCTTGCCTCATCTGTAACGCTTCATGTGGGATATGATGTGGAAAGCCTCAAGCTTGCTGCTTTTGACGGAGAACTTGTACGTGACTACTACGGAAGGGAAGTTCCAAAGCCTGCCCATGGAAGCATTTCCTTGGGGGGAGAAACAAATTCCTCCAAAATAATAGTTGAATCTTTTGTTTCGATTTTTGAAAGGATTACGAATCCGGTATGGCTTGTTCGTAGGGTAAACCTTACGGCTAACGGTGTTATTCCCCTGGAGCAAAGGCAGCCAGGGCTTTTTGATGAAGTTGAGTTTAAGGGCAAGGGGCTTAATAAAGAAAAGGAAGAAAGCCTCCAAAAAGCGAGGCTTGAAATCATCAGAAAGTTCGGAAAAAATTCCATACTAAAGGGAATGAATCTGGAAGATGGAGCCACAACCCGTGACAGGAATGAGCAGATTGGGGGACACAAGGCATGAATATTGAAAAAGACTACAGTGACATCATAAATTACGACTGGAAGAGGGAGTCCCTGCCCAACCGAATGCCCTTAAGCCAGCGGGCAAAAATTTTCCTGCCCTTTTCCGCATTAACAGGCTTTGACGAGGCCCTCGAAAAAACGCTGCAAACAGAAATTGCAGAGATGGAGGAAAATATTTGGGTGGATACATAACTTTGACATTATGTTTTATTTTGTGATAGATTATTTAAGATTTGGTTGAAAGATAAAAGGGAAATAATGAAAAATTTTTACTGTATCTGGATTAAAACAGGTGAAGAAAACAAATACGTAAAAGAAATGCAAGCTATCCTTGATTCAAATTTAAGTCCTATGTCTGGGAAACTATATTTTTTTCAAAAGCAAATGCGGTTAAAAAAAGGCAAGGAATATATTGAACCGGTTTTTCCTGGATATGTATTTTTGGAGACTGAAGAGACTTCTTCAGAAAAATTTTTTTTTCTACGTAATGGCAGCGGTTTTATAAAGTTTTTGCCTCAGAACAGTCCCTTGCAGGCATTGAGCTTAGCTGATGTGGCGATTATTGGTTCTATTTTAGAGTATGGCACTATTATTCCTGTGGTTCATGTTACATTTGATGTGAATGATAGAATACAGTTGTTGGATGGACCATGTAGAAATTTATCTGCAAAAGTGATTGCCGTGAACAAGCGTAATAAACGGGTTAATATTGATGTTGAATTTATGAATGGATCACGTGTTCTTGGGCTTACATATGAGGAAGTTAGGAAGGTTGAACAGACAGATAAATGATATGGTTTTAAGTTTGATAGCGTATATTGTGAACAATTGACGCAATCATTGCGATATATTAGAATAAAATCATTAAAGGCAATCATTGTCAGGCATGGAGCTTGTTTCAAGCACGTATACCGGGTGGTGAACACTTCTCTTGTAGGTGCTAGCTTAAATGCTGCTATTTTTCAATAGGGAAGGTGTCTTTAATTTCTTACAGATTTTTATTTGTGAATAATAAACTAAAAGCACAAAGCCTATGATATATATGAATAAACTTTGCAAAGTAGATATTGTAAATTTATTTGATGAATTAATAAAATCTTTGTGATATATAAATAACTGAAAGAAAAATTGTTAAATAAAATTTTGGAGAATCATAATGTCTAAGCCTCGTGTAATAGCTTTTTATCTGCCTCAGTTTCATCCCATCCCAGAAAATGATAAATGGTGGGGAAAAGGCTTTACAGAATGGACAAATGTTGGAAAAGCAAAGGCGTTGTTCCCTGGTCATAAGCAGCCAAAAGTTCCTACTGATTTGGGGTATTATGATTTACGATTGCCAGAAATATATGATGAACAGACGAAACTTGCCAAAGAATCTGGAATAGAGGGGTTCTGTTTCTGGCATTACTATTTTGGAGATGGAAAACAACTCTTAGAAAAACCTCTACAAAGAATTGTGAATGAGAGTCAAAATGATTTTCCATTTTGTCTAGGTTGGGCTAATGAAAGCTGGGAAAAAAAACTTTGGAATAAAGATTCAAAGGGAAATATTACATTAATAGAACAAAGGTATAATGGTGAAAAAGATTATAAACGGCATTTTGAAATTGTAAAAACAATAATGATGGATGATCGATATATTAAAATTGATGGAAAACCTTTATTTTTAATTTATAAACCTCATAATTTTTTGCAGTGTAAAGATTTTATAGATTGTTGGAGAAAACTTGCAATAGATTCAGGATTATCTGGGATTCATTTTGTAGCTCATGCTAATGAGCAAGATACAGATTATTCTTATTATTTGAGACAAGGATTTGATGCAGTTTATACAAATCGAGTAAAAAATGGAGCTCGAGGATATCAAAAAAATATTTTTCTATCTCTTTATTATTTTATTTTGAAATGTATCGGATTTCCGAGAATAGTGAATTATAAAGAAATTGTCAAACAATCTATTGATATATGTGATATGAGAGAAAATTTTTATCCTGGAATAATTTGTGGCTGGGATCATACGCCAAGAAGTGGAAGAAAAGGATTTGTCTTTTCAAATTTTACAATGAAATTATTCAAAAAGCATATTGAATCGATTCTAGCTCTAGTAGAAAAAAAAGAATCAGAGCATAAAATAATATTTTTAAAATCATGGAACGAATGGGGGGAAGGAAATTTTATGGAGCCAGATATGGAATTTGGGCATAGTAAACTAGATGTCTTAAAGCAGGCCTTGTCAGAAAAAAATAATTTGATGCAAACGTTTATATGATTATTGTATTTTTGTTTATGTATCCTTAACGATTATTTTATTTCTTACAGGGAAACCTCTTTTCTGTAAAAGAAAATATTTAAAATAAAAATTTGTAAATAAATT
>JAILHV010000081.1 GCA_024695625.1 Treponema sp. | reverse complement strand
GGAACATGTTTGGGGGACTAGAGTGGGAAACTTTAACTGTCACTTTTGCCACATTTGCGATGGATACGGCTGTATTGGCGAGATGCCCGGAATGGGTGGGCCTTTTCTTAGCCGCAATTTTATTGCCAACTGTTCAGACTGGAATGATTTTGCAAAAGACCTGGAGTCTTCTTCCCAGAGGATGGAAGCTGCCAAGGAAAAGGCTTCTTCTGTAAAGATTCGTCTTGCTCCAATGACCGGTGCCGTGGAAAATGTTGGCTATGCGGAAGAGGAGCCTTTTTACTACGACCTTGTTACTGCCTGCCATAACGCTGGGGTTCTGCTTGGAATTGGAGACGGTGTTCCCGACTGCAAGCTTTTGTACGGTATTGATGCTGTTAAGAAAGTTGGTTCCAAGGCTGCTGTTTTTATAAAGCCCTATCCTGATGAAAAGATTTTTGAGCGTATTGAATGGGCGCGTCCTGTTGCTGAATACTGCGGAATAGACATTGACTCTTCCAATATTGCAACCATGCGTAACCTTGTCCACTTGGAGAGAAAGACTCCTTCACAACTTCTTGCGGTAAAGAAGGAACTGAATTCCAAGGGCATTCCTTTTGTAATAAAGGGGATTTTTCTTGAAGAGGACGTGGAGATGGTAAAAGAGGTTAAGCCGGATGCGGTCTTTGTCTCTAACCACGGTGGAAGGGTTGAAACCCGCGAAGGTAGCACTGCCGCTTTCCTAAAGGAATATGCTTCCGTTTTAAAGTGCAACAGTTCTGAGCTTTGGGTTGACGGAGGAATCCGCAATCACAGCCATCTTCTTGCCGCTGCTGAACTTGGCGCAACAAGTGTACTTGTTGGAAGACCCTTTGCCAGTGCCCTGTGCCGCGCAGGAGAAAAAGGCGTCGCAGAACTATTCGCAACTATTCGGGGGCTTTAGTATAGGTGCTTGTTCATGACTTTTCTTTGACTTTTGCAAACTAAATTATTATATTCTATATGGAGACGAGATAATAGCAAAGATGCGGAGGTGCCTATGGCCAGTATTCAGGTGAATGAAGGAACTTTTGAAAGCGAAGTATTAAAGAGCGAAATTCCTGTCCTTGTAGACTTTTGGGCTCCATGGTGCGGTCCCTGCCAGATGATGGGGCCGGTTGTGGAAGAACTTAGCGAACAGACGGACGGCAAATTCAAGGTCTGCAAGGTGAATGTGGACGAAAACCCCAACATTGCCCAGCAGTATGCAGTTATGAGCATTCCTAACTTTATCGTCTTCAAGGGTGGTAAGGCTGCCTCCCAGGCGGTTGGTGCAGTTTCAAAAGACAGGCTTTTAGAGCTTGCCAACGCATAGGCCAGGTAGCAAAGATGAGGGAACTGTGCCTGCGCTGTTTTAGACCCATATCGAACTGCTATTGCCGCTACGCAAGTGATGTTGAAAGCGGCATAAAGTTTGTCTTTCTTATGCACCCCAAAGAGGCCAAAAGGCAGCGTACAGGTACAGGCCGTCTTGCATCAATCTGTCTTCCCGGAAGCGAAATAATCATGGGCATTGACTTTACCCAGAACGAGCGCCTTAATTCCCTGCTGAATGACGAGCGCTACTTTCCCATGCTAATGTATCCCGGGGAAGACGCATGGAACTGTGGCCGCCAAGGATTCAAAGAGGCCGTCGGTAACAAGCAGCCTCTTGTAATCATCATAGACTCCACTTGGTTCTGCTCCAAAAAGATGATACGCCTTAGCAAGAACCTTCACAACCTTCCAAAGCTTTCGTTTAAGGGCAGCTACAAAAGCATCTTTACCTTTAAGAAGGAACCCTACGACTACTGCGTTAGCACAATCGAGTCATGCTACTACATAATCAAGGAACTCCAGACCTGCTCACTTGCAAAAGCCGAATGTTCCCCAGAACCGCTTATGTTCATCTTCCGCAAGATGATAGAATTCCAGCTTTCAAAAGAAAATGAGCGCATAGAAAGCGGCCTCCCCGGAAGCCACGCCTACGACTGGAAGTACACCCGCAAAAAAGAAATCCCCAACCTGCAAGCAAAAGCTTCCACCTGCCAGTCTGAATCTTAGCAAAGCGTCATTATCTGGCTCGCTAGAAACTTCGTCGCGAAAACATTTGCACTTGTCTCTAAAGAGAATTATCGATATCTGGATAAAAATTACTGCGGATAAAAGAATCTGGGTTCTTAGGGCGTTAGCCCTAAGCCGTGCCGGGAAAGGGAGGGGTTTAAGGGGAGGGAAAAACCTCGCTTCGGAGTAGGGGGTTGTCCCTCCCCTTAGGTTGGGGTCCAAGGGTACTCCCTTGAAAAAAGTTTTTAATAAATATTATCCTATATTCCATTTGCATACCCCGGAGTAGGTGAAGCCACAGCCCAAGAGCCCTTGCCATTTTTTAACAGAGCATCCTTATCCTGCCTTACCGCTTCCAAAAGAGCCTTGGTGTTCTTGCGGCATATAGATTTTGTGGTGGCACTCTTTGTCCAGCTGCCGCAGAATGCACTTTCCTCCGAAGCAGAAGCACTACCGTCGCTTTGCTGCCAAACGCCGCTTGCTTCTATAGCCCCCAGCCATTCCTTTGTCCCAGTCTTCCATTCCGTGCGCTTGCCAGAACTTGATTCAGCCACAAACAGAACCGCATCCAGAATACTTGAGTCCGCTGAATTCTGCACTACAATTGCATCGCTTGCCTTTGTTACGCTGCTTTCGTTGTTAGCCCACAAATCCAGTGCCAAGCTTGAACTGTCGGGCGACTTGCTAAGCAAAAGATTGTCTTCTTCGTCATCATTCATCCCGCTGTAGCTTTCGTTCCTGCAAAGGTGAACCGTAATGTATTCCCCAGCCTTAACTTCCACCGGCGGAAACTTGTAAATACCGGCATCCTCTTTTTTTGAAGAGTAGCTTCCCGTGCATACAAGCTCAAGACCGCTAAGGTTTCCATCCGTAAGAACAAGAAGCTCCGCATATTCAGCCTTCCAGTTGTTCTTGGCCGTCTTTGAATTTGCCACGTGCACTTCCGACAGTGCAATCCTTGGAACCCGCCCGTTGTAGCCATAAAATGGAACCGTAATCGTAAGCGTGTTTCCAGCCCCGTCCTGAACTATTCCGCTAAAAGTGTATTCCGCGCCAGTCTGCATTGGAACTGGGCTTGTAAAGACAAGGCTTTTGCCTTCATCCTGCGAACTTGCCACAAGGTTCGTCTGTTCCCCGCTTTCTGCCCGCCAAAAAAATGCCTCTTTGCAAGACACGCTCTTGTTGAACCTTACAAGAAAAGACTCCTCTCCCGTAACAAAAAAATCCTCTGCCCTTGGACAAGAAAAATCCCCTTCAAGCATGGAAAGCCCTTCCACCGAAGACTTGCAGCCCAACGGCATAAAACTTGCCAAAACCGCCAGCGTAAGAAAAGCCGCCGGTAAAACCGTCCGTAAAAAAAGCGTTTTTAGTAAAAATGTTTTTAACTCAAAAGACTTCATGTAAACTCCTTTTTTTTGCCTTCATATTTACATTCATCAAAAGAATTCAGAATCCGACACATTTGCGTAAATTTTTCTGAAAAAAAATCTTTAGGACGACCTTTTTAGGACGAAGTCCTACTTGCTCTACCATTCCGCTTTATGGCTAACTCGACCATAAGTTCAATATCGTCACCGGCCATCCGCCCTTCGCTAACGCTCATAGCCTAGCGGCTACTTACGGGGCTCCTCGCCGGCGTAGGTTACTTTATGTTTCTATCTTGCTGCGGCATCCGTCACTGGGACCCGCTGACTCATTTTGAATTTTCAACTTGTTATCTCTTTATGAAGCACTGATTGCTGCGGAATGTGTTGATTTTAAGTTCAAAAATGAGTATTTTATAGAAGAAAATAATTTGCTAGACCAAAGAGGTAGATAAAATGGCTAAAAAAACTACACCCATGGCTTTGCTATGCGGTTATCTTGGCGCTGGAAAGACCACGCTTTTGAATCAGATCCTTACCAACCAGAAGGGCTATAAGGTTGCGGTAATCGTAAACGACATTGGCGAAGTTAACGTAGACGCAAAACTTATTGCAGACGGAGCAAAGGTTACGGACACTTCCAGCATTGTTCCGCTTACAAACGGCTGCATCTGCTGCACCCTAAAGACAGACCTTGTTAGCAATATAGAAAACCTCATAAAGAGCGGCAAGTACGACTACATTCTTATTGAAGCAAGCGGTGTTTGTGAACCAATGCCTATTGCCCAGTCTTTGATGCAGGTTTCAAACGGAAACTTGGACAACGTAATTGGCGTTGTTGATGCAAAGCGTCTTGTGGATGAATTTGCAGGCGGCGACAGTCTTCTTAAAAAGGACATGGACGAAGAAAACATTGAATCCCTCCTTGTCCAGCAGATTGAATTCTGTTCAACCCTGGTAATCAATAAGAAGGACTTGGTCACAGAAGATGAATTCAAGAAGGTCCGCGCTGTTATTAATGCCATTCACCCAGGCGTAAAGGTTATAGAAACAGACCACGGCAAGGCAGACATTGCAGACATGCTTGCAACCGGAAGCTTTGACTTTGAAACCGTCTACGCAAGTGCAGGCTGGTGCCAGAAGCTTGAGGAAGAAGAAGGCGAAGATGATGATGATGACCATGACCACGATGAGCATGACCATGACGAACACGAGCATGAACACGGCCACCACCACGATGACGATGATGATGACCACGATCACGATGAACATGGCCACCACCACCATCACCACGAGCACAAGCATGACGGAGACTCCGGTGCAGACGAAGATGAATACGGAATTGCAACCTTCGTCTACTACCGCCGTAAGCCATTCAACCGCCTGAAACTTGACAGCTTTGCAGACAAATGGCCACGCAACATCATCCGCTGCAAGGGTCTCATGTGGTTTGACGACGAACCAGACATGGCATGGGTATTCGAAACAAGCGGCAGACAGATTCAGGCTGGTTATTCAGGACAGTGGATTGCAGCTTGCCCGCCAGCAGAACAGA
The DNA here is from genome assembly GCA_024695625.1 of Treponema sp. Taxonomy (GTDB): domain Bacteria; phylum Spirochaetota; class Spirochaetia; order Treponematales; family Treponemataceae; genus Treponema_D. The sequence continues at coordinate 540 of JAILHV010000081.1, read as the reverse complement.
AGAAAATCCTTGCCGAAAACCCCCGCATCAAGGACGAGTGGGACGAAAAGGTTGGCGACCGCATGATTAAGCTCTGCGTAATTGGCCAGAACATGGACAAAAAGGCAATTACAGAAGCTTTGGACGGCTGCTTGGCATAACGTTATCTTGGGACTCTGCGCCATGTTTGCAACAAGCTTGCATTTTCTTTGGCGCAGAAGTCCCCGGTGTTTTTTTTAACTGTCATTTTTTTACTGTCATTCCGAACTTGTTTCGGAATCTATGAATCTATATGCCTAAATATATGGCCTTTGAAATTGCCTAAGGCGTAAACAGGAGAGGTGTTTTATTATGGAATACAAAATCAAGGTAAAAGTAAGCGAAGAGGACTACAAGAAATTCTGCTATGACCATAGTTTGCATAAGACAGGATCGGCAGTGCTTTTAATTCTTATTGTTTTGCTAATTGCCTTCATAACTTTTAGTTCCTTTCTGGCTTTTAGACGGACGGGAAAAATATCTGAATTTTTCTTTTTAATAATAACCCTTCTCCTTTACGCA
>JAILHV010000042.1 GCA_024695625.1 Treponema sp. | reverse complement strand
AAGTCAGGTTCTCCGCACTTAAGGACTGTCAGTTTTGGCAGTCCTTTTTTTATGCCCGGAAGGCTTGGTGTAAAACTTACCGTCTGGTGCAAACTGTAGAAATTCTTGGCAAAATCTAATATAATTGCATTATGTCCTTAGCAAAACCTTTTATAAAGTGGGTTGGCGGAAAAAGCCAATTGCTTGAAGAAATCAGAGAAAAATATCCCTCAAAAATCGAACGCTATTGTGAGCCGTTTGTTGGCGGTGGCGCAGTTCTCTTTGACATTTTGAGCCGTTTTCAGCCAAAAAAAGTTTTGATAAACGATATAAACCGGGAACTTATAAACACTTATGCGCAAATAAAAAATAATTGTGAAGGAATGATTTCTCAGCTTTCAGAAATACAGCACATTTATAAAACGCACACAACCGAAGGAAAAAAAGACTTTTACTACGAAAAACGTAATAGATATAATGAACTAAAATTAAACTGTAATGAACAGGATAATTTGGAAAAAGCCGCACTGTTCATTTTTCTTAATAAAACTTGTTTTAATGGTTTGTACAGGGTAAATTCAAAAGGCTTCTTCAATGTTCCTTTCAACAATGCAAAGAATCCCCTGTTGTGTGATAAAGAAAATCTTCTTGCTTGTTCAGAGCTTTTGCAAAATGTTGAAATAAAAGCAGGTGATTACAAGGAATGCAAGTATTTCATTGACAAAAAAACTTTTGTTTATATAGACCCGCCATATCGACCTCTTTCGCAAACTGCAGCATTCACTTCGTATTCGGAGAAGGGCTTTTCGGACAAGGAACAAGTTGAACTGGGAAACTTTATAAAGGAGATTTCATCAAAGGGGGCTAAAATTGTAGCCAGTAACTCTGACCCAAAGAATACAGATGCAGATGATAATTTTTTTGATGATTTGTATTCGTCTTTTGAGATTGAACGGGTTTCTGCTTCAAGAATGGTTAACTCGAATGCAAAAAAGCGTGGTGCGATTAGTGAGCTGTTGATTTCAAATATTGCAAGTGTGTTTTAGGAGAAAATAATGGGAAGGGATTTTGTAAATTGGCTTTCAAAATTTAGATATAGTATTGCTGATTTTACTTACTACATTGATTTTGAAAAAGTATTCAAGAATGTTGATTCTATAAAGATTGAATTGAATCTTTTGAATTCATTGATAGGTTCAAAGAACATTGAAAATGATTTCGAATATTTAATTTCAAGGTATCCAGAAGTTTTAAAATGCATTCCTATTTTACTTGCAGTTCGGGAATATGAAATCTTTGCTGGTGAAAATGGAGATGTGAAGCTTTATACTTTTGATAAGCAGATAAATACTGTAGAAGAATATAAAATCTTCATGAAGAAGACAGGTTTGTTTGAGCTTCTTTCAAATCATATTATCAATAACTTATACGATTATGTAACTGGCGTAGAAACAGGTCTTGATTCAAATGGTCGTAAGAATCGTGGCGGGCATCAGATGGAAGATTTAGTCGAAAGCTATATTCAAAAAGCTGGATTTAAACGTGATGTAAACTATTTCAAAGAAATGTATGTTTCCGAAGTTTCTAGAAAATGGAATATAGATTTATCTGCAGTTTCAAATCAGGGCAAAATGGAAAAGCGCTGGGACTTCGTTGTAAAAACAGATAATTGTATTTACCTTATTGAAACAAATTTTTACGGAAGCGGTGGTTCTAAACTTAATGAGACGGCACGGAGCTACAAAACCATTGCGACAGAAATGAAAAGCGTAAAAGGCGCAAAGTTTGTTTGGTTTACAGATGGAGCTGGATGGAAGTCTGCGGCAAGAAATCTTGAAGAAACATTCGATGTGCTTGATGATGTTTATAGCATCAACGATATGCAGAATGGGATTATGAAAGAGGTTTTTAAATAAAGATGGCAGACAGTAATTCATGGAAAGCAATATTTAATTATAAAAATATAAATTCTTATAATTTTGACAATGGGCCTTATATACTTCATGCGGAAGATATAAAAAGAGCTTGCCAAAACTTTACGGAAACATCACAAAAAGAAGTCCGCATTCTTTGTAAACAAGATTCTAGAGAAGATAGACCAAATGTATTTGTACAGAAGAATCTGTTTCTTTTACCCAAAAAAAATGGTTCATATTACATAGTAAAAGGCGAAGGTTATGTTGATATTCCTGATATTGATACTCCAATAACTGATTATGTTAGCAAATTGGATTTTGATTTAATTAGTTCAACTGTTGGGGATTCAGAAATGCAATATTTGGATTTTGCTTATGCTAATTCTTTAATAAGAACATTCATGAAAGATCCGTCTTTGGTATTAACCATTCGTGGTAGAAAATTTACTCCTAGTTTTTCTTTTATTGTAAATGGTTTTAATTTGCATGTAGAAAGCGTTCAAACTGAAGTTGATGCAGGATATGAAGGAAGAACTTCTTTAGTTCTTGTCGAAGCTAAAAATTCAAAGACTACAAATACTATTATACGGCAATTATATTATCCATACAGACAATGGTATGAGAATACAGGGAAAAAAGTGTTCCCTATTTTCTTTGAAAAAAGAATAATTAATGGAGAGCAAATATTTTACATTTGGCAATATGAATTTACTAATCATTTAGATTATAACAGTATTCATCTTGTAAAGTCAGGAAGATACAGAATCGTAAAAAATGAGCATTAAGCCATATTATCGTTCGGAGAACTTAGATTTTACTCTAGCAAAAGGAAATTGTCTTGCACTTCTTCCAAATATCAATTTCCAGTTTAAAATGATTTTTGCAGATCCTCCATATTTTCTTTCAAATGGTGGCATTTCTGTTCAAAGCGGCAAACAGGTTTCTGTAAACAAAGGTGCTTGGGATAAATCACGGGGCTTTGAAAAGGATAATGAATTCAACCGCCAATGGCTAAGCCTCTGCCGTGAAAAACTTACAGAAGACGGTACTATTTGGATTTCTGGGACCTACCATAATATTTTCTCAGTTGCGCAAATGCTTAATGAATTAGGATTTCGTATTTTAAATTGCATAACTTGGGCAAAGATAAATCCGCCCCCGAATCTTTCGTGCAAGTTTTTTACACATTCAACAGAGTTTATATTATGGGCAAGAAAGAATAAAAAAGTTACGCATTATTATAATTATCAACTAATGAAAGAAATTAATGGCGGAACACAAATGCGTGATTTGTGGAGTTTACCTGCAATTGCAAAATGGGAAAAGTCATGTGGAAAACATCCCACTCAAAAGCCACTTCCTTTGCTTGCCAGAATTATTCTTGCATCAACAAAAGAAGATGATTGGATTTTAGATCCGTTTACAGGTTCAAGTACGACAGGAATTGCTGCAAGTCTTTTAAATCGTAGGTTTTTAGGCTTGGATCAGGAAGAATCTTTTTTGCAACTTTCGAAGAGACGCAGGGAAGAAATAAATGATTTAAAAATTCGGTTTGAATACCGAGATAGAATCATGAAGTATTCGGACAAGCCATTGCAAGAAGTGTTGGAGCTTCATGCGGATGTTCCATATTTTGGAATAGATTTGCCTGTTGCGGATTAAGATGAACGAAATGGGAGAAGGGGTAGTTGGACTTGGCAAGGAAAAATTCAAAAGATGGCGGTGAATGCATGGCCTGGGTTGCAGACGAAGGGGGCAGGCTGGATGCTTTTCTTAGGAAGGTGCTGCCTGTGGCCCTTGGCGCGGAGGTTTCCAATTCCAAGGTTAGGCGGCTGATTGTTGCGGGGGCTGTAAGGGTGAATTCCCGCGAGTGCAGAATTCCGGCCTTTGTTCTTGCTCCGGGGTCAAGGGTGAGCGCCATGGTTAGTAAGGAAAGGCTTTTTTACGAGAAGAAGCCGGATGACGTTGACTTTCTTCTTACGGACAAGGACGTTCTTTTTGAGGACGAGAGCATAATCTGCGTGAACAAGCCCGCCTTTTTGCCCACGGAAGAGACAATCGTAAAGGGCAGGGGAAATCTTCATGACTGCGTTGTAAAATATCTTTGGGAAAAGAATCCTTCTCTAAGGAATCCGCCCTATGCAGGAATAATGCACCGCTTGGACAGGGAAACGAGTGGAGTCATTCTTTTTACAAAGACACGAAGCGTTAATGCGGCTGTTCACGAAATGTTTGAAAAGCATACTGCGCAAAAGACCTACCGGGCGGTCTGCTCTCCTGTATCTTCTGCTTCTGCTGCATTTTTGGCAGGACTAAAGGAGGGGGATTGTTTTGAATCTGAGAATTTTATTGGCCGCATAAGCGCAAAAAGTTCCGCCTGCAAGATAGGCCTGCTTGCAGAAGAAAGGGGTGGGCAGTTTGCAAAGACCCACTTTGTTCTTGTTGCAAAAAAGGATGGTTTGTTTTACGTGGACGCTTTTCCCATGACAGGCAGAACTCACCAGATTAGGGTTCACCTTTCGCAGAGAGGCATCCCCATTCTTGGGGACAGTCTTTATGGCGGCAGGAATGGCTTTAATGAGCTTGGGGGAAGGATAATGCTTCACGCATCATGCCTTGAGTTTCCGCATCCTGTTACAGGAGAAGTGATGGCTGTAAGGGCGGCTCTTCCTGTTGGGTTTGATGCTTAGGAACAGGAAGCTATTTTTCCAAGCTTGAAATAATCATCCTCTTGCCGTTCAATTACAGCTTTTCTATCTTTCAAGTATTCTCTAATTTTATGCCCACATGTCCGTGTGGATACCTTACATTTTAAATGCTACAGACCTTGAACCTGTTTCCGCGTTGCAACGCATGCTATTTCATTTTTTGTCATACCCTTTAGGTATTTCCTTTTTAATTGCAGGTTCTGGAGTAAGATTATTCATTCTATAATAATCCTCATTCCAAATAATATTACTGCATCCTTTTCCATTAGCATTATAATTTGTACATCCTAAAAAATACCTTCCATCTTTTTGCTGGCGGGCAATTAAATATCCATCACATTTATCACATTTTTGAATTGAAAGTTTTCCAGCCTCAATTTTATTTGTCATAAAGTCACATATTTCTGGGTCGTTCATGCAAATCCAAAGGTTCAAGCCATAAGCAGTTTTGACTTTATGCTGAAGAGGATACCCGCACATCGGACATGATTTTTTGAATGTACTGCCATTTTTAGCTTCCTCGTTCCATTCTCCTTTTAAAACAACATTTTTATAATCGTTCTTTATTTCCAGTAAAAACTCAGAAGGATTCTCTTCTGGAGCAATAAAATAAACTCTGTTTTTTGTTCGTGTCATGGCAACGTAGAAAAGACGGCGCTCTTCAGCAGATTCAATAGAATCGTCTCGCTTTACAACGTAGTTCAACACTGGGTCATCTTCAATTTTTGAAGGAAAGCCATAAGTTTCATTCTTTCCATTTATAACAATTACATTATCATATCCCAGACCTTTTGATGCATGAGCTGTCATAAAAGTGATTTTTAATTCAGGATGCTTTAAGCACTTGATTTTATTACCATAATCCTTATATTCAAATAGACTTGAACGTTCTAAATTTTTCCCATCAAAACCAAATCTTCCAAGCAAGAGAATTTCCTGCTTTTTAGAGTCTTTTCCTTCAGTTTTGTTGAATTCAATAATCTGTTCTATAGCGGTTTCGACAGACTTTGCCAGATTATAATTTGAATTCCCCCCAAATCTCTTTTGTTTAGAATCATAAGTGTAAATAATTACAGGGTCAGTAATTGTCTTTGGGGACTTTAGAGTTTTTCGGATTTGTTCCGTATTTTTCTGAATAAAATTTCCTGCAATGTCGATAACTTCCTGTGAATTACGGTAGGTTTTTGTAATTTTCAAAAGCTCTGCATATCCCATGATTTCTGAAAACTTAGTAAACAGAGTTATGTCTGAACCACTGAAAGCATAAATTGACTGCCAGTCATCTCCCACAGCAATGATTTTTGCATTTGTCACGTCATGCAATGCTCCAACTAGATCAAAACGTTGGCGAGAAATATCCTGATATTCATCAACAATGATATATTTAAAATCAATTTGGTCGCTCACAGCTTTTGATTCTTTCAATAACTTTGCGGATTTATTTATCATGTCCGAAAAATCGATTGCATTATTTTTGTGAAGGTATCTCTCGTATTCCAAATAACATTCTTTACAAATATCTAAAAACAGTTTCGTTCTTACATTTTTTGTCTGCGATACCCACTCGTCAAATTTTTCAACTTGATATCCGTTAGTTTTGAAATTTGAAATGAATCTATCTACAAGATTTATCAGCTTTCTAATATATCGGCTGGAATCCTTATTGGAAATTTTTTGCATTACTTCCTTATTATCCCGTGGATTCAATAAAAAGCCAAATGATTCTAGTTTTTCTTGCAAATGTACAAGCAATTCTCTTCCGTCATTATATTGTGAGCAGGTACAGATAAGATTTGTCCCGTGCTTACGATGAATGGCAACTTTATCTCGCATTGCCTTGTTATATTTTTTTAATTCTTCTGCTGTGTACCTGTTGCTGTAGCCATCTTCTGTCACGCCAAAATGTTCAATATAGGCTTCGTTTCCATTTTGGGTGATTTTAAAATCAGGAGTGTATGGCTTTTTTGCACCTTCAATATTGTATTTATAGCAAGGTTCATACTCGTAATCGATATTGTTTAAATAAAGGAAGTTTGCAATCTGAACTTCTTCTTGGGAACGTAGGATTTCATTTTGAATTGTTTCATACTTTTTAGTCCTAGAATTTTTTATTTCAACTTGATACTCAATTTCTCCAAGTTCACTTTTCATTGTAGTGAAGTTTGAATTAGACAAATTTGTGAAAAACTGGTTTTTGTCTTTTACAGCAATAGGAGCATCAAAATATGTAGCAAAGAATTTTACTAGGTCATCTACAAGTTTTTGATTTTGAAGTACTGAATCACGAAAATAATCTTCAAGTACAAAATAGAGTTTTTCATTTTGAACAATATTTAATTTTTCATCACTTTCTTTATGTAAGATTGCATTTCCTGTTGAGTGAAAAGTTGTAATCGGACAGTCAATTTTTAACTGTTTATTAATTTTATCTTTTAATTCACCAACAGCTTTGTTTGTAAAAGAGACTACAAGAATTTCCTTTGGGTTGATATTTTTCTTTTCTACAAGATACTTTACTTTTGCTGCAACCGTTGTCGTTTTTCCGGCACCAGCCCCTGCAATTACAAGACAATAATCTTCATCTGTAAGAATGACGCGACGCTGATCATCATCGAGCATAATATTCGGGTCAACATCAGTCAGAATCGTATCAAGGTAACTTTTTTCTGATTCGAGTTTTTGCGTAATAAAGTTTTTGTTATGTTCTGCGACAAAATTTTTTATATCTGAATATTTTGTAAAAACAGAAGCTATAAAATCTTCCGAAACAGAATTTTTCTTACAAAAATCAGACAATAAATCATCGCTTTGTAATTGTTTAAAATATGAAATAACATATTTCGTCGTTTCTATCTTTTTCAGATAATCTGATTTTGCAATGTATGAATCTTTGGAAAGTAAATCATCAACATAATTTTTAAATGAAAGAATTTCATTTAGCTTTGGATTATCAAAATGAGAGATATTCTTATTTTTCTTCACAGAGTCACTATTACTTCCAAAAATACGATTCAAAAGAGACATAAAATATCCTGTTAATCACAAGAGGTATGAACATAACAATTGCTTGCATCTCAGGCATCCATCAGAAAAAAAAGTTAGTCTTCCCAGGTTCCGTTCTTCATTTCTGAGCAGATGCGCTTCCAGCTGTCGTAGCGGAGGGGGCTTATGTTTCCTTCTTCGACGGCTTGGGTGATGGCGCAGCCTTTTTCCTGCATGTGGGAGCAGCTCATTCCGAATGCGCACTTGCCGAGGTAGGGCTTGAAGTCGCGGAAGTAGAGGGCCAGGTCGTCCGCATCTATTCCGTGCAGGATGAAGCGCCTTACTCCGGGTGTGTCGATTATGTCTGCGCAGGCTCCGACTATTCCTCCGATTAGGGCTTCGTCTATCTGTATGTGCATCAGGGAGCCTTTTGTGGTTGTGTGCTTTCCGCGGCCGTATTTTTGGCTTAGGCTTCCTGTTTTTAGAACTACGTCGTTGTCAAGCACATTGATTATGGAACTTTTTCCAACACCGCTTTGGCCAACAAGGGCAGACAGGTGGTTTTCCAAAAGGGATGCAAGTTCTACCATGCCTTCTCCGGTTTTTGCGCTAAGGCGGATTACTTTGTAGCCTATGTCTTCCCAGTTTTTGAGGCGTTCCTGCACTTCTTCATCCTGGGCGGCTGCAAGGTCGTATTTGTTGCATACTATGACAGGCGTTATGTTCTGGTTTTCCGCTTGTGCCAGTGCCCTGTCTATGAAGCGGGGTCTGAATGGCGGTTCGTCCGGCGTTGTTACGATTAGCAGGTAGTCTAGGTTGCATGCCATTAGCTGGGGTAGCTTTTTCTTTATGTTCCAGCGCACAAATTCGTTCCTGCGCTCCTGTACGCGTATGATGCGTCCTTTTTTTTCTTCCAGAGATGCCTCTTCCAGTTCTACGATGTCTCCCGGAGCAATGGGATTGTAATAATCCTTGTCCGACTTGAGAACTTTGCCCTTTATTGAACAGTCGCGAGTGAGGCCGTCCTCGCATTCAACTTCAAACACATTTTTGCTGCCGTTTAATATTAACCCATGCATATTATTGAATTCTGAATGAAAATTTGCCGTCTGTCAAGATGGGGACATGGCCTTCTTGTTCAGGCGATGCTTATCTTTTTTTTGACTTCTTCCAATGCTTTAGCTGCATCAGAGTGCCCCTGTTCAGCAGCCTTTTTGTACCATTCGAATGCCTTCTTGTAGTCCTGCGCTACGCAATGTCCATTTTCATACATCATTCCCAATATGTATTGGGCTAGGGGTAAGTCCTGCTCGGCGGCCTTTTTGTACCATTTGAAAGTTTTTTTATTATCCTGCGTCACTCCTAGACCCTTTTCATATATATGCCCAAGGTTTAATTGTGCCGGTGCATATCCCTTCTTGGCAGCCTTTTCGTACCATTGGAAAGCCTTTTTGTCATCCTGCGCTACTCCGATACCTTTGGAATATGAGATCGCAAGCTTAAGTTGTGCATCGGCATACCCCTGCTCGGCGGCCTTTAAGAACCATTGGAAAGCCTTCTCATCATCCTTTTCCACACCTCGTCCGCTTACATACATTGTTCCAAGGTTTGATTGTGCATTGGCATACCCCTGCTCTGCGGCCTTTTTATACCATTGGAATGCCTTCGCGTTATCCTGTGTTACGCCAAACCCTTGTTCATACATTACTCCAAGGTTGTTTTGCGCAACTGCCATTCCTTGCTCGGCGGCCTTTGAGATCCAGTAGAAAGCCTTTTCATAATCCTGTTCGTCATCACCAGAATAATATTGGCCAAGATTGTTTTGTGCTTTTGCATCACCTTGTTCTGCTTTTTTGGTTAATTTGCCAATGTTTTTGCTCATAAAAATAATCTCCAGGTGCAGCTGTCATTTTATTCTTCGCAATATTTATGATAACATGTGATGTGCTTTTTGTATACTGTTTCGTTGCTACCATTTTAGGGTATATGGAAAAGCTGAACTCGGGGGATTTTAAGGGGGCTTGCCCCCTTAGGCGATGGGGGTAGGCCGAAGACTGTAGCAGCTTGCTGCTGCGGGCTGAGGCTAGGGGGAAGGCTTTCCCCCTCATGGGGTAATGGCATTTGCTGTTGCCCTGTGGCCTTATTTTCTTTATAATCTTTTGCATGAAGAAAATCTTGCTATTAGTTTTTGCAGCTTTACCGGTCATTGCTTTTGCCGGTGGACGCAAATCCCTTCCTGCTTTTTTGAAGGTTCAATACAACGAGAAAAAGGATGCGGCTCTGGATTCCTTTATGGACAGCCTTAGCGAGGAGGAACTTGTTTCCCAGCTTTTTCTTGTAAATATAGAAGGAAATTCAAGCTATTTTGCGGTGGAGTCCCGCTTTGCCGCCCAATATCTGCCGGAGGGTGCGCTTGCCCCTCATCTGGAAGTTGACCCGCCCCTTGTTCCCGGCGGTTGCCTCTTTTTTTCCTTTAACATTGCACCTTCTGCCCAGGAGCTTGCATCTTTTATAGATTCAATTCATGACTACTGCAGGATACACAAGCTCTTGCCCCCATACCTTGCCCTTGACCAGGAGGGAGGCTATGTTTCGCGACTTTCCGATATTGCAAGCCGCTTGCCTTCACAAAAGACTGTGGCAAAAAGGATTTCTGCTTCCAAGGCATTTGAACTTTACAGCTTGCAGGCTAGGCAGTTGGCATCCCTTGGCTTTAACATGAACCTTGCCCCGGTTGCAGAGGCAGAGACAGACCTTAACCGGGATATGCTACAGACCCGCACTTTTGGTTCTGCGGTAGAAACATCCGTCTATTCCGCTGCCTGTGTCCGTGCCTACGAGCAAAACGGCATTGCTACGGTTTTAAAGCATTTTCCCGGAAACGCAAACACCGATCCCCATACTGGCTTACCGGAAATTGTATGTTCAGACAGTGAGCTTGACTCGCTTTTTCTTTCTCCATTTGCCTTTATCCTTACAGCGCGTCCTTCCTGCGTTCTTATGTCACACGCAAGGCTTACTGGAAGTGTTGGCGGTAAGGGGGACCCAAAGACTCCTGCCTGCCTTAGCTCTTTCTGGGTGAATGAAGTGCTTAAAGAGAAAATGGGCTTTACGGGGCTTGTGATGAGCGACGACATTTTTATGGGTGCCCTTGCAGATAACGGTTTTCCGCCTGAGGATGCCGCTGTTCAGGCAATAGAGGCTGGCGTCCACGTAATCATGCTTAGCGAAAAGAAATTTGCCCCTGTTGCAAGGGGGCTTTTAAAACATGCTTCTGAGGACAAGGAATTTGCAAAAAAACTTAGGGCTGCGGAAAAAAAGGTCCTTGAGTACAAGATAAGCTGCGGTCTTTTGGAGATGAAAAAAGATGGCGGTGGCTATAAAGTCTTTATTCCTTCTGCTAAAAAGAATGATGCCGGTGCAAAAAGCCGCGTGGAAGAATTCAATGCCTTTAAGGAGAAGGGAAGGGCCTTCTTTAAAAAATACTTTGTTTCGGGGGAGCCTTAATGAAGCAGTCGCTAAAAAAAGAAAAGCTTTCGGGTGCTGAAGGCTTTGACTCCTACTACGGCTCACTTTTTGAAAGCCGCTGGCCTTTGCTAAAAGACGCCCTCTTTGCAGAACCCTGCTACCTGGAGCTTTCTCTTGGCGGGACAAAGCCCTATTTCCTAGACCCTGCGAGTGTATGCTCTGCCCTTTGCCTTGACACTTCCCGCTTTGGGGACAGGGACGAAGACTTTTGCATTGCAGACCTTTGTGCCGCTCCCGGTGGAAAGACGCTTGTCTTGGCATCCTGCATGGAAAAAGAGTCGGTGCTTTATTCAAACGAACGCTCTCCTGCCCGCAAAAAAAGGCTGGACTTGGTGGTGGAGGAAACCCTTGGCAACGAATTGGCAAGCCGGGTTCACACTTCCTGCTCAGACGCATCCCTTTGGGGAAGAAGAGAAAAAAAATCCCCGGCGGCAGTCTCGGCGGCAGCTTTATCCCAGGCCACTTTTCCAGAGCACTTTGACGCAATCTTCCTTGACGCACCCTGTTCAAGCGAAAGGCACGTTCTTTCCGACAAAAAATACCTTGACATCTGGTCTCCTGCAAGAATAAAGGGGCTTTCCGTAGAGCAGTGGGCCCTTCTTTCCAGCGCATGGAGGATTCTAAGGGAAGGCGGCTTTCTTGTCTACGCAACATGCGCCTTGAACCCCCAGGAAAACGACGGCGTAGTGTCAAGGCTAAAGAAAAAGTTCCCGGACGCAGGCTTTCTTTCTACGGAAGATGTAAAAAAAATCTTTGAGCGCAACATGCAGAGGCTTTTGCCCTATGCAAAGCTTCCCGCTACAGGCTTTTCGCTTGAAGACGTGTTTTTATGCGCAGAAAAGACGGAATTTGGCTTCCACATCTTGCCTGACACAGCGTTTGGCTGCGGCCCCCTGTATTTTTCCTGCATAAAAAAATGCAACTTTTAGGCCGTTACCTATCTTGTAAAATATCCTGTTTTGTTTTAGAATTAAGGTATTGTTAGGGAAAAGTATATGTTGAACGATGGAACCCATGAGCAGAAACTCCAGCAGATAGCAGAAATTGAAAAGCGTCTTAGCGAAATAAAGGACGAAGACATCCTTTTGGAAAACATCCTTGTTGCGGCTTGCGAGATTGTTAATGCGGACGCAGGCTCAATATATTCCTTTGACGAAAGTTCCTCCGACCTTACAATACGCTACAGCGTGAACAAGACCCTGCAGAACCGTCTTGCAAAGGGAGAAAAGCTCCCCTTCTCATCATTCAAGATGACGGCTACCTCCCAGTCTATTTCCGGCTACTGTGCCCTCAACAAGACTATCATCAACATACCAGATGTCTACAACATGGACGAATTCATAGACAAGGAAAAGACAAAGCCAAGGCCCTACAACTTTAACCAGCTCAGCGACCTTGCCACTTCCTACCGCACAAAGTCCATGCTCACATTCCCGCTCACCATGACCAACGGACGCGTGCTGGGCGTACTGCAGATAATCAACGCGGCGGACAACGAGGGCAACATAATCCCCTTCGACACCGATTCCGAATTCTACATATCGCATTTTGCATCTTCACTGGGGCAGGTCTACGAGTATGCCTACCTTACAAAGCAGCTCATAGAACGCTTGATCCGCATGGCAGGCTACCGCGACCCAAAGGAAACCGGTGCCCACGTAGAGCGTGTGTCAAGCTTCTCCGTAGAAATTTACGACCGCTACGCCTCAAACAAGAACATTCCTAAGAAAGAGCGCGAGAAATTCCGCGACACCCTAAAGCTTGCGGCAAAGTGCCACGACGTTGGAAAGGTTGCAATCCCGGACGTAATACTAAAGAAAAACGGCCCCCTCACCGACGAGGAAAGGTCAATAATGAAGGGCCACACCTGTATTGGAGCACAAATCTTTACCCCGGTAGAAAGCGAGCTTGACGCAATGGCCCGTGACGTATGCCTGCACCACCATGACCGCTGGGACGGAGGCGCAAAAGGTTATCCCGGACGCTTTGAAGACTACATGTCCTTTGAGCCGGGAACACCTGTTCCGCCGGTAACGCAGATTTTTAAGGGCGAGGACATTCCCCTTGCAGCCCGCATTGTTGCCGTGGCAGACGTTTACGATGCCCTCCGACACATGCGCTCTTACAAAAAGGAGTGGACTGCCGACATGACCTTTGAAGAGATTCAGAATGAGCGTGGAAAGCAGTTTGACCCCGACCTTGTGGATGCCTTTGTCCAGATAAGGAACCGCCTTGAGGCCATAAACAAGAGCCTTACGCCAGAGGAATAGTTTTTTCTTTTTTATTTGGAGCAGCCTTTTTTTGGAACTCCCCTTGCGGGATGCCTTTTATTACGGGCTTTCCGGGGCTTGCCCTCACGGCCGGTACCCTTCGGGTACGCACTTCGTGCCCCCTCCAATCCCGGCTAGGCTTAAAATTGAACCGTCTTGCACACTTTCTACTGCCGCTTCATTGCAACGCCGTCTACCGTGCACCTGCCGTTTTCTATGTCTATTGAATAGGACTTTCCGTCCGTTGTAAGCACAACAATACCATTGTCAAAGTTCCCGGAATCAAGTACGTAGGTAAAGGCTCCCTTGTATTCCTGGCCTTCTTCTACAAAGTATATCTTTCCGCTTTGGTCTGTGTAGAAAAAGAGCTGGTAAATTCCGCTCCCGCCCGTGTTCTTGAATGTAGCCGCTGTTTTTTTTGCCGCCTGCGCCCAAATGGAGGCAGAAAAAAGGAAAAGGACAGACAAAATAAGTACCGCTTTAAAAAATTTCTTCATATACACCTCCGGACCTTCTAATATTTTATATGCTAAATAAAAAAGCTATCAACCTTAAAATGTCTTTGGGTGGCAAAAGTTACAGCCTGGAAAGCCTTTCAAGAACCCTGTCCATGCAGCAGGCAAAGTCATGGGCTTCTTTTTTTCCGTAGGATGTCTTTCTGCCGCCTGTGCTTATGCCAAGGTTTGCCCACTGCATGCTAAGTTCCCTTTCCTTTAGCATTGTGTCCACGTTTTCCCTGTTGAATTCAACACCGCGGTCGTTTATTGCAGTCACGCCTTTTTCCACCAGCCTCTTGGCAAGGGGAATGTCCCTGGTTGCCACAAGGTCTCCGCTTTGTGCATTTTCTGCGATAAAGTCGTCCGCTGCACCCGGGGTGTTAGGGCAGATCTGCATTGTAAAAAGTGGGCTTTCCACACCAAATGGTATTGGGCGGTTTGCAACGAAAGTAAGGGGAATTTCCCGCCTCTTTGCGGCCTTTAGCAGGGTTTTCTTTGCAGGGGCAGGGAAGGAGTCTGCGTCTACCCAAATCCGCATTTGTATAGAAGGGGAATTTTGGCTATTCTGCTGAACTTCCATCATCGTCCAGTACTTCGTCGATTTTTTCTATCATTTCCATGGCGATTCTTTCCGCTTCGTCGTCATGGATTACCTTGTCGTATGAATAGTTTTGCTTTTTTGATTTGTATAGCTCGTCTACAAGGGTAAGACCTGCCAGTATGCTTGTTTGCAAGGGGTCTCCAACCCGCGCGGAATTTTGGATAGCATCCGTTATCTGCCTGTAGTAGGAAAGAAGTTTTTTTAGGTATTCGTCATTTTCATTAGCCTGAACTGCAAAAGAAGCACCTAGTACATCAATACGAAGTTTTCCCATGGCAATCCCCGCTAATGCTAAAATATGTCAAATTCTGAATTTATAGAATTTTTCTGTTCAGACGGATTTCCTTCTTCAGAGTTGTTGTCATCATTAAAAAGAGAAACGTCATCGTTGGCATCTGGCATTTCCATAGAAGTGCTCTGCTGTACATAAGCGTCTGCCGCATTGTGAAGGCCCTGCTGTGAGCCATCGCCTGTGCGCATTGCCTGGGCTTCCTGGTCAATAAGGTCTCTTTCTCCCTCATTGCCGCTTGCCTTTCCCGCGCTTGAATAGTCAACGACTGTCTCTTCTTCTTCCGCTTCCCCGCCGTTCTGGGGCTGACCGTCATTTGCGGAAGGTGAATCCTGCACTTCCTGTTCACCAGTTGAGCCGTTGCCGGCAGAATTGCCGTTAGCGGTGCCACCGTTCAGTATGGAATTTTCCACGATGTCCAGCTGGTTCAGGGCATGCAGGATAGTAGACTCGATCTTGTCCTGTTCTGATTCAAGTGTAGAAACAAACTCCGTTTTGTCAGTCAACGCTTTTGTAAGCTCTGTGCATTTGCTACGCAAAGCATCGTTGTCTGCCTTAAGCTGCTCAATCTCGGACGTAAGTGCCTTGATTTTTCCAACAGCTGTCTCTACCTTTTTCTGCAATAACAAAACTTGATCGAGTGTAATCATAAACTGCTCCTAAAAAGCTTAGGCTTCTAAGGCTTTCTTTGCTACTTCGATTACAGCCTTGAATGCTGCAGGGTCTTCGATAGCCATGTTGCTCAAAGCCTTGCGGTTAAGAGTAACTCCAGCCTTTGCAAGTCCGTTGATAAAGCGGCTGTATGAAAGACCTTCATCGCGTACTGCTGCGTTAATACGAGCAATCCACAGTGAACGGTACTGTCTCTTCTTTTCCTTGCGTCCTGAGTACGCATGGTCGAGTGCTTTTACAACAGCGTCCTTAGCGGCCTTGTAGTTTGACTTTCTGTCGCCGATAAAGCCCTTTGCAAGCTTTAAGATTTTTGCACGGCGATTTTTTCTTTTTGAACCATCAACTGCTCTTGACATAAGTATCTCCTAAAAATTAATGCATCAACCGTACGGAAGCTGCTGTTTGCGGATTCTTCTTGCTGAGTCTTCAGAAAGAAGTCCTGCGTGGCGCAAGTTTCTCTTGCGTTTAGGTGATCTCTTTGTCAAAATATGGCGAAGATTCATCTTCTTGTACTTTACCTTACCAGAACCTGTAAGGTGAAACCTCTTTGCTGAGGATTTCTTTGTCTTCATCTTAGGCATAACTAAAACCTCTACTTTTTGACTTTTGAGCTGAGTGTCATAGACATAAACTTTCCGTCCATAGCGGGAGCTTTTTCTATGGCAAAGGAGCCGGGGGTAAGTCTCTTTTCAACCTCTTTTAGGACGTCAAAGCCGAGTTCTGTGTGGGCAAGTTCCCTTCCGCGGAAACGGATGGTTACCTTTACCTTGTCGCCCTCGTCTAAGAATTCCTGTACATGCTTGGCCTTTGTGTCAAGGTCGCCCGAGCCGATTTTTGGCTGCATGCGAATTTCCTTTAACTTGAGCACCTTCTGGTTTTTCTTGGAGTCACGGAGTTTTTTCTCCTGTTCAAACCGGTACTTTCCAAAGTCCAGTATCTTGCAAACCGGCGGATTAGCGTTGGGAGAGACTTCAACAAGATCCAAATCCCTGTCTCTTGCCATTTTGAGGGCTTCCAGCGTAGGTACAATGCCCTTCTGTTCACCTTCATCATCAATGAGCCTGATTTCGCGCACACGAATTTGCTCGTTTACGCGCATTCCCTTATTGTCTGCCAACGATCCTCCTACGTGTCTGTAGACACTTGTAATAGCATATAGAATATTTTAGCAGAAAATAGGGAACTTTGTCTAGTCTAAGTCCTTGTTTTTTGTGTTTTTTACAAAGAATAATGCGAGCGCAAGACCTGTGTAGCCAAGTGCGACTGCGTAGAGGAGGGGAGACTCTCCGTTAAAATAGCGGTAGGTCTGCAAAAGCGGAGGAATAATCCCCACTCCCAGAGAAAGGATTGCCGCTGCCAAAATTAAGGCTATGCGGGTGGATTTTTGTGCCGTTGCTGCAAAGCGGAAAAATACGCTCACAAATAGGCTGAATCCTGCGTAAAGAATTGGTTCATATAATAGAAGGAACTTTGAGTGCCTTTCCATGGAAGAAATCGTTGAGTAGGGCTTGAAAACCGCGTAAAAGAAAGCGAGCAGGGCAAAGAGTGATGCTGCCTTGTATTCCATGTCGTCCTTGAGAATTGCAAAGTGGACTGCCGTAAGGATTATTGCCGGAAAGAGAATGTTGTTGGCAAAAAGTGCCGTAAAATTCTGCGCAATGGAATCAATCCAGAAGTGCCTTGAATAGATAAAGAATTCCTTTATGCAGCATATTGCCGTGGCCACAATTAGGCCTGCAACTATCTGGGGGGCAAAGTTTCTGAATGTATAGTTTTTGTCCAGTGCGATTACCGCGAAAGCAAATAATGGTATAAAGGAAATTAAAAATAAATACATGAGTTTACGATAGCATAAAAATTAAATTTGTTCAACTCTGTGGTTTTTTGGTTGTTCGCTGACTTTGTTTTCTGCCTACCAGGTAAAGCCTAGGTTTGGGACGGAGTTTCCTCCTTCTGTTGTCCAGGTTTTGTAAAGGTTTCCTGAGTTGTTGGCGTTTACCCAGGCATTCATTTGGTCCGGGTCAGGAGTATCGCATGTAGAATTAGAGTTGTTGTCTAATTTTCCTGAGACGCCGGAAGATGCCGTGCCTAGTTTGTAGTGATTGCTGGTGAACGTGCATGTTCCGCTGCCGCCTGTAAGTATTTCTCCGACAATTCCGCCGCTTGTTCCGCTGCTGGCTGAAACCTGGCCTGCATTAAAGCAGTTTTTTACGACTGCATTTTCACCGTCGCTTATGTCGCAGCTGCCTGCTATTCCTCCAACCCGACTCCTTCCGATTACAGAAGCTGTATTGGCACAATTTATAACTCCGCTTGAGCCTGATGTATCTGTATTGCCTGTTATACCTCCTACTCGTGTTGCAGTTCCGCCGGTTATGATTCCTGTATTTATGCAGTTTCTTACAACGCCAAAGGCGGAACCTACAATTCCACCGACAAAAAAGTAATTACTTCCTGTATAAGTTACGGTTCCCTTGTTTACGCATGAATCAATTATGCCGCTACTGGCGTTTTCTCTTCCTGCAATTCCGCCAAGATAGCCGTTTGAACTTGTAATATTTCCTTGGTTTATGCAATTTTTTATTATTGGGTTGTCTCCTTGCATAATTCCCGCAATTCCTCCGACATAAGTTTCTGTTCCGTTTACAGAAGCTTTGTTTGTGCATCCTTCTATAAGTCCTCCGGTTTCTAATTTGGTAACAATGCCGGCTCTGGTTGTGTTTCCTTCTACTGTAAGGGCTTTTATAGTTCCGTTTTCTAATGAGCCAAACAAGGCGGGCTGTTCGTTAAGGCCACCGATGGTGTAGTTTTTTCCGTCAAAGGTTCCCTTGAATGTGGTGGCCTGTGTATAAGTGCCGTTAAGAGTTATGTTTGCCTGTAGCTCTATTGTCTTTCCCGAAAAATCTTTTCCTTCTGCGGTAAGTTGGGAAAGTTTATCCATTCCGTCTGCGTCTGATATTCCTATTTTTGTGATGGCTTCGTAGTTTTCGTCTTTAAGGCTAGTTATTGGGTATAAATTATATATTATTCCGTCCTTTGCGGTAAACCAGGCTTCGCTTGTGCCGCCGCCCATGGGTTTTGGCGTTACAGCAAACACGTGGTAATAGTCTGTTAGTTTAGAACCGCCAAGCACGGTAGTTGTTGTTGCGTAGCTTTGTGGCGTGATTGTGGCGACTGGTGCTTCTGCTGTGGGTGGGGCGTCTATGGTTATCTTAAGACCGGATATAAGGTATACGTCGTTGGACTGGTCAACTTTTGCACCCCCGCTCATTTTGAATGTAGATGAGTTGTCTACATATACGCCGGAGCCTTTTTTTCCCGCGCTGTTTCCTGTGATTGTGCCACCCTGCATGTCGAATTTATGGCCAGAACCTATAGTGTATACGCCGCCTCCAAGTCCATTGCCTGTGTCTGGAACCGTGTTGCCGCTAATTGTTCCGTTGGTCATTGTAAAGGTTCCGTTGCTGTACACTCCACCGCCCGCGCTGGAGCTGCCTGTGGCACTGTTGCCGCTTATGGTGCCGTTGTTCATTGTAAATTTATCGTTGTTGTAGACTCCGCCACCATCAAATACAGCATCGTTGCCGCTTATGGTGCCGTTGTTCATTACAAATTCTCCGCCTTCTGCAACGTATACGCCACCACCGTATTCAGAGGCCGAGTTGCTTGTGATTGAGCCGCTTTCCATTGTGAATGTTCCGGCATCAATATAGACACCGCCTCCGCTGGTGGTATTTCCGTTTTGTAGCGTAAGGTTTTGCATGCTTACGCTTGCGTCTCCGCCTACGTGCACTACCGTGCCCAGAGCATTTGCGTCTATTGTAGCTCCGCTTCCTTCTCCAATGAGTGCAAGGTGGGTGATGGGGGCAGTTACTGTTATGAATGCCTCGCCTGTAATTTCTGTGGCTGTGAAGGTTCCCGAAACGTGAAGTTCCCATGGGGTTGTGGCTGATATTTGGCCCGACCGGATTCCTTTGCTTGCGGCTTCGCTAAGGCGGGCCATGGCTTTTTCTATTGTGCCAAAGGGGCGCTCGGACGTACCTGTAGCATCGCTGTCGCTTGCGCCTTGCTTTACGTAGATTTTTCTGTAGACAAATGTTTCCACGCATGACTTTGTTACGCTAAAGTTTCCGTCTGAGCCAATGTGGGGTGCTGTTGATGCAGCCCAGCTGTCAGTTGTAAGCCCGGGGTAGACTGAAACGTATTCTGTGCATTCGTAGACAGGGGGTAGGCCTGCAATTGCGCTTGCTTGGGATGTGTAGAATGAAAGGGTTAGCGAATAGGTTCCTGAGGAAAGTCCGTTTAAATTTATGGTGACGGAGCTGTCTGGGCTTGTCGGTGAACCTGCTAGGGCAGAGTAATCGCTGCTGCTCCACTCGCAATATCCAATTCCGCTGCCTGTGGCCCAGCTTATTGTAAGGATTATATTTCCAGAGCCGCTTGCGGGTGCCATGGTAAGGCTTGTGTTTGCGACCGGGTTTGCATTGGAAAGGGTTACGGATTTTGTTTCGCTTTGCATGACCCGGGTTCCGCCTGTGGTACTTGCGTATGCGGTGATTTGCCAGGTGCCTGCGGTCAGGTTTGTGAATGTGTAGGTGGAGCCGTCTGGTGAGTTTGTTGTTTCTGTATGGCCGTCTGAATTTCTTTTTGCCTCTACAGTGTATATAAGGCTAGACGTGTCTGGTATGGCGTTGCGTGAGTTTGAGTTGAATGTAGAAAGTTCTGCCGGGGCTGCACTTGCGTTTGGCATGGAAAAGCTTCCGCTTAGGGTGTATCTTTGGGAGTCTGAGTCTGCCGGGGAGTCCGGGACGGATGGAGATACAAGGCCAGAGCATGAC
>JAILHV010000001.1 GCA_024695625.1 Treponema sp. | reverse complement strand
TACATTCACCGGCAGAGCATGATGCCGGTGGCCATGGCGTGGGTGCCATACCCGTTCCCATCCCGAACACGGAAGTCAAGCCCCACAGCGCCGATGATAGTGGCCCTGCGCCGCGAAAGTAGGAGGCCGCCGGCTTTTTTTATTTCTATTCAATTACATAAAGTGTATGATATCAAATTGCAGATATAAAATTTTAATAGCAATTCTACTCTTATGTTGCGGAAATTTGTTTTCGAATACAAATAATTATTCTGATCTTTTAAGAAAAGCAAAAAAATATGAACGTTCCGGGGAATATGCATACGCATTGGGCTTTTATTACGACGCAATTGTAGATGCCTCAATTTCCGCACAAAAAAAACGCCAGACAGTACAGGAAGACTTAGACAAAGATAAAAAACAAAAAGACTTTGTCCCTGACGAAAAATTTTTCGAAGAAGTCTCAAAATATGCAAGCGAAGCATTGGATGGCTACACTGCGCTTGCAAATGAAATAAAGTCTGGAAACCCCGGCTTTAAGAACTTATCCGGCTACGAATTTCAGCTTGCGTGGAAAAAACTTTGCATAAATGCAGAAAAATACTGGACGGAATATTGCCCCTACAGCATAGATTTTTCTTTGCTCAAGGGTAGTTCTTCTTTTGATGTCCAGAACGGCATTTACTACATCTCATGGAATTATAGCATCTGCGGAAAATACAACGTACTGATGAAGAACATCATTATACCGGGTTTGCACAAGGCAAGGCAAAAGAATCCAGACAACCTGTCGGACAAGATAAACGAGTCTTCCTTTTGGGATGACTTTTGGCTATGGCCTTCTGAAAGTGCAAATACTACAGGAAAGAAAGCAGGCAATCTTGTTAACAGTGAATTCATAAGAAACGGAACGCCTCTAATCTATGGCTTTAAAGAGGGAATCTGCAACGGAAAGTATCACGAAGGAAACCTTGATTATGATTTTTCAAGGTTCAGGGGGATGCTGCCCTACTGGGACGGAAAGCTTGAACCTACACTTTCTCCTGCCTGGAATGCCGAAATCAGCAAAAGCGTAATTTATGACAAGACAGGCTACTATGATGCCTATAACTTCATACCCTATCTGTGTACGCTGGAGATAAAGGGCCCAGACGGCATAACTTTCCTAAAAGGCGAAAAACTTGTCCTGAGCAAGCGTTACGACAGAAGGACATTAAAAAACTACTACGATTATTCAATGCACGGTGGAAGCCTCTACTCAATGAACGTAAAGGACACCGACGAAATGGGTTCCTACCATCCCTTTACCGGCTACCTGCACAATGCGGAATGCCAGCTTAGGGGAACTAATTCCTCTGTTTCCAGAATACTTGATTCCGGCCAGGTTCACGTGGAGCTGACTGGACTAAAGCTTCTGTACGGAAACATAAACTGGATTCCCGCGCAGAATTTTACCTACAATTCATCATGGACAAATTATCTAAAGGAAAAGGACATGGACCTGAAAAAAGTCTATGTCGGAAGTGAAGACTATAATGCGGTTCAGGCTTTTAACAGCATAATGGAAGGAAGGGTAGACTCTGTTTCCAGAAAGAAGGTTGAAATACTAAAGTACGTTAAGTCGGCAGAAAAAATCCGCCTGAATATTACCGGCGAAAAGCTAAGAATGTCAAACCTAAAGGCCGTAACGTCACATAGCCAAAAGGAATTCATGCCGGATACAGTTTCTTCGGACGGCAAAAAGGCAACGTTCACAATTCCACTGTCAGAAATTTCTGGTGAGGGCGAAGACCTTGTTTTCTATACGAACAGCTATCCATCACCGGTAAAGACAGAGTTCATCCTGAATGACTTTGGAGAGTTAAGGGCAGAGGGAAATACCGATGTCCTTATGCAGGGAAGCATAGCCTGCGTAAAGGTAAAGTCTGAAGGCGACCTTTCCTCATTCAAGCCCCGCATAGATCAGTTTGAGGCATTTGTGGGAGATAGAAAGGCCTTATCCGTAGAAATTGCTGACACAAACACCTTTAACGTACGCTACGAAGTTCCATCCGAAAAGGGCAGCCAGGAAGTAAAGATTGTTGCCGGCGGAAATGAAATAAAATGCGGCAAGATAGAAATCTTTGACTGCATAGGCGGCATGAAAAGCTCAAAGCTAAAGATTGACACGCTGGTGAATAAAGACATGACCAACGAAATAAAGCTTTGCAAGACAGAAATCCCGGTTGAGGAATTCAACGCGCTGGGCTTGCAGGCCTATATCGGTGAACAAAAGGCCAAATGCTATTTGTCTGATGACGGCTTTATTACGGTCAGCTTTATAACTCCCCAGACCAAAGGAAGCTATGACTTGAGCCTTTCCTGCAATGGCCGCAGCATAAAAACAAAGGCAAGCGTAAAAGTTACCGGCAAGAACTAAGGCTTCCCATGAAATTGGAATGGTACTGTCAGACAAAAGATTACAAGATGCTGACCCTGAAAGGCATTTCAAAACTGGAAGATAAAATTACGTCCGAAAGCAGTTTGGAAAAATTCTTTAAAGACAAAATACTATTTGGCTGCAACTTGGGAAAGAATTTTATAGAAGTTTCCTATGAAGAAAAAACACTTCGCGTAAGTATAAATAAAAAAGAAAAATTTCTTGCTTATGAAAACTATAATGAACTAATAAAATTGTTCAGCAGCCAATACGAAAATCTTTTAAAAGCGGAAAATTCAAAAGGCAAAAAATCTGCAAAAGAAAAGAAAATATCAAAGCCCATGCTTTTTGAACTTATAGGTTTTGCCATTATTGCAGCCGCATTTATTCTGGCAGGCCTGTATTTTGTTTTCTTTGACATAGCTGCCTTAAATAGAAAGGTTGCCGCGTTCTTTCCTCTTGCACTGGGAGTGGGTATGCTGATGACTTTTCCCAAGAGCTTTGAAGACTATGAAAATGCCGAAGGTTCTGACTCCACTGCCGGCAAGGGCTGCGCACTTTCGCTTCTTGGATTCCTGTTTGTAATCGCTGGCCTTTGGATTATTATTTTTTGAACAGGAACTTATCAAATAACATTGTTGTGCAACGGCCGCAGTATAAAGACCAAGGCTTCCGTAAAAGTTTCGGGAAAAAAATAACCTTCTGCATGTGAAAATTCGTAAGGGGCTTTTCGGACAGAGCCTACGCCGCCATGGAGGGGCGCACGAAGTGCGTTGCAAAGCAATGGAGCGGGAAGGGACCCGCGGAACCCCGGAACGGCGGTGGCGCATTGGCACTTTCAGTCGAATTAGCCGAAGAGCATTATGGTAGAGCAAAAAAAAGCATCGTCCAAATAATCAACAAAAGAGCAAACTAATTGACAAGAAAAAAATGTTTGCAGTATAGTCGTATGCAAATGTTTTTACGATATGTTTTGACTGCCGTTTTTTCACCTGAATCAGTTGGCATGGGGACGGTGGCACCTGTAAAAATCCTTGGCCTTTTCATTTCCATGACGGTTCTTTCCGTCTTTCTTGATGAACTTGGCTTTTTTAAGGTACTCGCAAACGCCGCCCTAAAAAAAGCAGGGCAGAGCCGAAAGAAGCTTTTCTACCTCCTTTACGCAACGGTTTCCGTCCTGACCGTATTCACCAGCAACGACATAATCGTGCTTACCTTTACGCCCTTTATTTGCTACTTTTCTTCAAGCGCAAAGATAAATCCCATACCCTATCTCTTTACGGTTTTTGTAGCCGCAAACACATGGAGCATGGCACTGATTATTGGAAACCCAACCAACATCTATCTTGCAAGCAGCCTTGGAATTGATTTTTTTGTCTACCTAAGGACAATGATTCTTCCGACTGCCGCTGCAGGCCTTGCTTCATTCTTCTTGCTAAAGATTTGCTTTAGGACCGAATTCAACCAGAAAATGTCAGTGGGCATAACGCCTGCGGGACACATAACCTCTCCCTTCCTTTTGATTGTGGGAATCTTGCACCTTGCCCTTTGCACCCTGGCTTTAAGCGTAAGTTCCTTCCTTGGGGTGGAGATGTGGCAGGTTTCCCTATTGTGCGTGCTAAGCCTTGCCTTGTGGAACATCTTCTATGCGGCGGTAAAAAAGCGTTTCCCCTCCGAATTTGTTCGCTGTCTAAAGCGCGCCCCCTGGAACCTTGTGCCCTTCCTGCTTTTGATGTTTGTCATCGTCATGGTTCTTGAATACTTTAAGCTTCCATCCCTTTTGCATTCGCTTATCGGAAAGGGGGCAGAGGTCTTTAAGTACGGCCTTGTTTCTTTCTTTGCCTGTAACCTTATGAACAACATTCCCATGAGCGTGCTCTTTAGCGCAGTAACGCAGAATGTCCCCGAGGCCCAGCGGGTAGGGGCTGTCCTTGCTGTTACGGTGGGTTCAAACCTTGGTGCCTTCCTAACTCCATTTGGCGCGCTTGCAGGCCTTATGTGGCAGAAAATCTTGCGCGGGCAGGGGCTTTCCTTTGGCTGGAAGGATTTTGTGCGCTACGGTGGAAGAATCGGAATTCCTTCTCTTGTGGCCGCACTTGTGGTTTTGAATTTCCTAGTGTAGAAAGACATTTTTCCCTATTGCACTCTTTTAGTCTATTGTAGTTTTCTGGACGGTAATCTTGTATGCTCTACCATCCATTCCTTGACTAACTCGGCCGGACATGCCTATGCGCCACCGCCCATCCGGGGTTCCGCCCTTCGGCTCCATTGCCTGCGGCAACGCACTCCGTGCGCCCCTACTCGGCGGCGTAGGTTGCAGCGGATTTCTTTTTTTTCTTGACAATACTACGTATACGTAGTAAATTGTTTTTATGGAGGCCTCTATGAACAAGTTCTTCCGGTTCAATTTTACAAAAGAAACTCTTGTCGCTTTTAGTGCCGGCACTGTAATGATAATCCTTAGCCTGCTTATGCTTCTTTTTGGCACAGATTCATTTCTGGATAAAGCGATGTCTTTTATCCTCCGCGACCTTTTGATGATTTTTGGTCTTGGCATTGTTTTTGTTTCGCTTTATGAAGGAAGGGGTGGCAAATCTGCATTAAAAGAAATTGGATTTACAGGGCGAAAAATTCCGCTTAGTCTTATACTGGATTTTATTTTTGGGGCAGGGCTTTTGGCAATGTTTTTAAAAGAAGAAATGCCTTCTGGAATTCTGGAAATAAAAAATCTTTATGCGACAACTTATATTTTTCTTGCCGGTATTTTTGAAATGACTTTTATTTACGGATACCTCCGCGCAAGTTTTGAAAAAGCATTCGGAATAATTCCCGCAATTGTTCTTACAAGTGCCTTTTATTCATTCCACCATGCGGGGTTTCAGCCGGAGTTCCTTCATCTCTTTTTGGTAGGACTCATGTATTGTTCTGCTTATTACATCACACAAAATCTTCTGGTTATATTTCCTTTCTTCTGGGGAGTTGGTGCTTTGTGGGATGTGATTGTTTCATCAGAAGCCGGGGAGGGAATCAAAAATCTTGAATCCTTTGTCATTGCACTTGTAATTTTAGCTTTGTCTGCAATCTGGATTTTTATAGTCAAAAGGAGAAAAGGCCATGCTGTCTAAAACCTCTGTCGTAATTCTGGGGATGCTTTTAAAAGGCGAAATGAACGCTTATGACATGCTAAAAATGGTTGATAACATGAACATGCAATACTGGCATCCGATTGGGGCAACGACTCTTTATGAAACCTGTCTGCGGCTGGGGAAAAAGGGCTTAATCGAGGACACGGGTAAGGCAGAAAACAAGGCTGTTTACCGTTTGACAGAAGCCGGGCGTGCCGAATTAAAATCCACAGTATGTGTCCTGTTTGAGCGTGTTGATTTTGATTCTGTTTGGTTTTGCCTTGCGGTGATTTATTCAGGTGTACTTACAAAAAAAGAACTTGAAGCAGAAAAGAAAAAAAGAGCCGCACTTCTTGATGAATACGAAAAGGGAACAAAAGAGCACCGCGATGCAATGGTCTCCAAAAAAGTTCCCTACATCAATATCTGTTCAATCGACAGGATGATTCAGATAGTCAAGATGGAAAAAGAAACCATTGCAAAATTATGAAATGGCAGAATAGAAAAATGGAGATTCAAAATAGTGCGCGGGCATTTTCAACTTTTTTTTGAAAAAACTTATATCATCGTTGTTCCAACTTTTAAGGAAACTCTTGTTCACCGTCATAACATGCTGCATGTTTTTTTTGGCAACGGTGATTTGCTTTTGTCTGCGGGCGGAAAAGATGTGCGCGGAAATGTGATAATTCTTGAAAATGATGTTGAACACAAAGCGCCTGATGGCCAAATTGCTTTTTTTCTTTTTGTAGATCCTACCTCTCATTTTGCCGAACTTCTTCGCGAGAATTTTTTAAAGGGGCGGCCGGCTGTGGCTCTTAATTTTTCTGAAGCGACTTTTGATATGCCAAGCCTTACAGAAGAAATCATTAAAAAAACGGTATTTGATTTTGCAGGAGAAGTTCAACTTTCCAAACTGAATCTGGACGAGCGCATTTTACAGATTCTTCATAACATTGACAGCTTTAAACATCTGGGAGCCCGTGTAAGCGAAATTGCAGAAAAATACAGCTATTCAGAAAGCTATCTTACCCATCTTTTTAAAAACGAAACAGGAATTACGCTAAAAAGTTATCTCCTTATGAGGCAGTTTGAATATGTCTGGCGAGAGGTTATGAAGGGCCGCTCATTGACAGAGGCTTCTATGGATGCAGGCTTTTCTTCTCCATCACATTTTTCTGATGTATGCCGTAAGCTTACAGGAATAAGTGTAACAAAGGTTTTGGAAAGTCAGAAATCACAATAATTAAAAAAGCAGATTTTTAGAAGTGCTCTTGAGCCGTCTGTTATATCATGCTGACTAAAGAGGCCTGATATGAACAGTGAAAATTATTTATTAGCTACACGGATGCTCGATTTTGAGAATGCTTCAATTCAAAAGCTTATTGAAAAAAGGGGCTGGAAATCTCTAGCTCAATTTGAACAGATAAAAGCAATTTACAATTTTGTCCGCGATGAAATCCTTTTTGGCTACAATGTTGATGATGATATTCCTGCTTCTAAAGTTCTAAAAGACGGCTACGGACAGTGCAATACAAAGGGAACGCTTTTTATGGCCCTGCTCCGTGCCTGTGGCATTCCCTGTAGTGTTCACGGCTTTACGATTGATAAGAAACTTCAAAAGGGTGCCATGACAGGTTTTGTTTATAAGAATGCACCAAAGAATGTTTTTCACAGCTGGGTAGAAGTTTTTTTTGAAGCTAAGTGGTATGAGCTTGAAGCCTTCATTCTTGACAAAAAATATCTTAAGCAGCTTCAGAGTATAAACAGCACGTGTAGAGGAAGCTTCTGTGGTTTTGGTTGCGCGGTTAAAGATTTTAAGAATCCCGTTATTGATTTTGACAGAAATAATACCTATATCCAGAGCGAAGGGATAAATCAGGATTTTGGCGTATATGATAGCCCTGATGAACTTTTGAAGGAACATGGTCAGGAGCTGAGCCTTATTAAAAAGTTTGCCTACAGGCATTTTGGCAGGCATTTGATGAACAGGAATGTAAAGAAAATCAGAAATCATAAGTGAGGTAGAATATGAAGTTCATGTATTTTTTTGACTGCAAATTAAAGCGCTTTGTGATGTATGGAAAGAGGATGCTGCATCCGTCAAAGACAGGAGTTTATCAGGATGGAATTAGCTGCATTAAAGAGGATGATGTTAACCTTTGGTTCTATACAAAAAACGGTGTTACCATTGCGATTGATGCGGGGCACTTTGTTTTTAAGGGAATCGAAAAAGAGTTTGAAAAAATCGGGATAGATCCGCTTTCTATAAAAACTCTTTTGCTTACTCATTCTGATGTTGACCATGTTGGAGGGGTAGACAGGACTAATAAAAAATATCTTTACCCGAATGCGCAAGTTTATATCGGCAAAGGTGAGGAAAACTATTTTGATGGCCATGTTTGCCGCATGATAAAAATGGGAATTCCGCTTATGAACCCAGCAAGGCTTCGCGATGGCTATAAAACTGTGAGCGACGGGGAAGTTTTTAATATTGACGGAATAAAGATTGAAGTTTTTGAAGTGATGGGGCACACGGTTGGGCACGTCTGCTATATAATTGATGATAAGATTTTGTTCAGCGGGGATTGCCTTGCTGTAAACGAAAGCGGCGGCTACAGTCTCTTTGAATTTTTTACACAGAATCCTGCATTGAATAAAAAGTCTCTTATAAGGCTGCGGGATAGAATTGCAGGGTCTGGCGTAAAGGTTGTCTGTACCGGACACAGCGGAATAAGAACAGATATGTCTAAGCTTTTTGCGCATATTGACCAATCTGCTGTGAGCAGGCCGGGGAGGCCTTTTGACCCCACAGCACCTAAGAGTATAAGAAAATAAGGAACTGCTTTGGTATACTGGCTAAAAGTCTATATATGATAATTTTAATACCGAATTAATACAGGTTTTGGGTAAAAAAAAGGCCCTCCTTCTGGAGGGCTTATCTGCGCTGGTCAAGTTGATTCATAGCACTTCAGATGTGTTCCTGCTTAACCGCAGGCGGCTTGGGTCAGCGGGTCCCGTTCAAGGGGCGCCCTATCTTTGTCGGAATTTGCATAATCGCCTCCGTCGATATGGCGGTCTTCAGGCTCCTTGTTCCTGTTCCCTTACCATCTGAATTCAGTATAGCACAGCTTTGAAATTGCGCAAGGGCAAAAATTATAACTTTTTGTTATATCGAACAAAAGAAAAGGCAGTCCAAAACGTAAGTTCTGAACTGCCTTAGTTAGGTCGGGCTATCGGAATTCGAATCCGAGACCTCTTGCCCCCCAGACAAGCACGCTAACCAGCTGCGCTATAGCCCGATGTGCTGCAAAAGCAAGATGCAATTGCAACGGAAATAATAGTACACTATTTTGCTTTTTGATTCAAGGGGTTTGTGCTGAATTTTACTGTTCCATACCCACAAAGTCCAAATCAACGAGGCTTCCGTCTGAAAGTTCCCATACGATTAAGTCATGGGGAAGGAGCCAGCCTCTGACCCAGTAGTGTGCAGCGTAGTCGTAGTGCCCTTTGGGGTATGTTGTTATGCCCAATATTTCAAAAGAAGAAAGGTTTTCTTCCGTTGGTTCCATGTCGAATTCCTTGGCGGCGAAGTTCTGGATGGCTTCTTCTTTTGAGGCGAAGTTACTGCGGAGTTGTTCCAAGTACGAGATTTGCTGGTCCAATTCTTCTTGTGTGGTTTTGGAGTCAACGGTGATGATTAAGGAGAGTTCCTGACCGTCCCATTCTGCTCTTTTAAAATAGCTAGATGATTCTTCTAGTGTAAATGTGCCGATCGGTGTTTCCAGGTGTTTTGGAAGGGGGCTTTCTTCTGCCTGGGCGGATGCGGATTTTTGTGTTGGAAGCAGGATGAGCAGGCAGAGTATTGTCTTTGCTATAAAGGATACAGATTTTTGTCTTTGCGTCATGTCTTAGGCTATTATAGCATGTTGCAGTAAAAAATCCAAGGATGGATTTTTCGAGGCGCCCTACGCGGGATTGTAGGGGCCGCCGCAGGCGGTTGCGTTAGCAATGGAGCGGGAAGGGCCCCGCGGAACCCCGGAAAGCCCGTAAAAAATGGCATGTCCGGTCGTATTAGCCAAAAGATATATGGTAGAGCAGAAAAAGGTTCGTCCAAAAAAAGAAAATATTGAATGTTTTTACAAAACACGGTATATTTATTCTATTATTGTAAATATCCATACGGAGGAATATTTTTATGATTAAGACAGTAAAAGACGTTGATCTTAAGGGTAAGCGCATCGTTATGCGCGTAGACTTCAATGTTCCTATGAAGGACGGCGTTGTTCAGGATGACACACGCATCATGGCAGCTCTTCCTACAATCAAGTATATTCTTGATCAGAGCCCACGCTCTCTTGTTTTGATGAGCCACTTGGGAGACCCAAAAAAGGATGTTAAGAAGGCAGCAGAAAAGGCAGAAAAAGCAGGCAAGCCTTTTACAGATGCAGATAAGGAAAAATTCATAAACGGTAAGAACCGCATGAAGCCGGTTGTTGAATACTTTGCATCTAAGCTTGGCAAGAACGTTACATTCCTTCCTGATGCACTTGGCCAGAAGGCAGCAATTGACGCTCTTCCAGAAGGTGCAGTTGCAATGCTTGAAAACGTACGCTTCCACGCAGAAGAGACAAGCAAGGACACAGCTGAGCGCGAGACAATGGCAAAGGAACTTGCAACTTACGGTGACATCTTTGTAAACGATGCATTTGGTACAGCCCACCGCGATCAGGCTTCTACTGCTACAATTGCAAAATTCATGAGCGAAAAGCCGGTTGGCGGCTTCCTTATGGAAAAAGAAGTTCAGAATATTGAGCCAATGGTAACTAATCCTCCAAAGCCACAGGTTGCAATTATTGGTGGTGCAAAGGTTTCTTCTAAGATTGCAGTTCTTGAGTCTTTGATGAAGAATGCAAGCGCACTTGTTATTGGCGGCGGTATGGCATACACATTCCTTAAGGCTCAGGGCCACAATGTTGGTAAGTCTCTTGTTGAAGATGACTTTATTGATACAGCAAAGAAGCTTCTTAACGATGCTGCTGCAAAGAACGTAAAGATTGTTCTTCCTGTAGACCATGTTGGTGCTGCTGAATTTAGCCCTGATGCAAAGCCAGAGGCAGTTGACGGTGTTGACATTCCAGAAAACCTTATGGCAATGGATGTTGGTCCTAAGACTGTTGAAGAATACAAGAAGGTTCTTTCTACTGCAAAGTCTAT
>JAILHV010000074.1 GCA_024695625.1 Treponema sp. | reverse complement strand
CCCCACACCGCAAGCGCTGCGGAAATAAGGCGGGCCTACAGGCAAAAGGCAAAGATACTTCACCCGGACCTTTCGCACTCAGACAGCGAAGCTTTCCGCCAACTTGTGGAAGCATACGAAACACTGTCAGACGCAAAGGCGCGCTCACTGTTCGACGAAAAATACAAGTGGAGCAAGAACGGCCCCCACTTTAGGACAAGCGGCGGAACCTTTGACTACCGCGCATGGCTTCTGGAACAGGCAGACGACGAATGTTACGCAAAACTAATATTCTTTGACCTTATCCATTCGCGCGAAGACGATGCCGTTGCAGAATTCAAGAAGATGAACATGGAGCGCCCAACATTCAAGCTGCAGCACTGGTTCACAAAGGAAGACTTCATGGACTACGGCTTCATCCTTGCAGAAGAGCTTGTAATGCGGCAGGAATACTACGACGCGGTAATCCTGCTTGAACAGATTATGAAGATGGAGTTCAAGTACAACTACTTCAAGTTCTTCTTTGAAGAAGTACAGTCACTTGCAAGACACGTACTGCGCAACAACATCGAACAGAGCGTAAGCGACGAACTTGCCATAGACGCTTGGGAAAGGGCACTGGACCTTAGGCTTGGCAAGAACGACGACGCCTTTTTTCTTAACAAGATGGCGGATGCCTACGAAAACATTGGCGACAAAAAAACAGCCGCCATCTGCCGGGAAGAAGCCATAGCGGTTTTGCAGCAGGCAGGCTAAGCACAGTGCCATGTCAGCAGGTACAAGGCAAACTAAAAAAGGAACAAATTAAGGAAGTATATATATGATTAGGCTAAAGAATGATTCACAAATTGAAGGCATCAGAAAAAGCTGCCACGAACTGGCAGACTTGTTCAACGAAATTATTCCCCGCGTAAAGCCCGGAGTAAGCACAAAGGAAATCGACGACTGGTGCGTGGAATTCGTACGCAAGCACGGCGGAACACCTGCATGGTATTCGGAAGGATTCCCCGGCTGCGCATGCATAAGCGTAAACGACCACGTAATCCACGGAATCCCGTCCAAAAAGACAATCATAAGGGACGGAGACCTTGTCTCGCTGGACATAGGCATAAACCTTAACGGCTACATCTCCGACAGCTGCCACACGGTTCAGGTTGGAAACGTAAAGCCAGCCCACAGAAAGCTTGTAAGGGTAACAAGGGAAGCCCTGCTGGAAGGAATAGCCGCATGCCACACTGGCAACAGGATAAGCGACATCTCAAAGGCAGTCTACCACGTTGCCTACGAGCAGAACGGATACGGAGTCGTATATGACTACTGCGGTCACGGAGTAGGCCTTGACGTGCACGAAGACCCCAGCATCCCCAACTGCCCAAGCCACGAGCGCAACCCCCGCATACAGGCAGGCATGGTGCTTGCAATAGAACCCATGATTAACGAGGGAACGGCAGACGTAATCACAGGCGACGAAGAAAGCGAATGGACAGTAATCACCGCGGACGGAAGCTGGAGCTGCCACGAAGAGCACACTGTAGCAGTCTTCCCAGACCACACGGAAATCCTGACCGACCTTGACTACGCAGGAAATTCCTGCCTAAAGGGAACTAGCTTTTAACAAGAGAAATCGCATTCAGGTGATTTCTTTAATACGGAGCGTAGGCCTTGTGCTAACCCGCTTTCCAGGGTTCCGCGCTAACCGCGCTCCATTGCCTAGGTTCGGCCCTTCGACTGTGCTCAGGGACCTCACTACGGCAACGGCTACGCCTCCCTTACAATCGGGGCTAGGCTTTATTTCAAGAAAGATAAGTCCGCTTTGCAAAGGGCGGGCTAAAAAAGAGCATATATTTTAGGAGAAACAGATGGCCAAAATTCAGATGAAGAATGCCATTGCCGAACTTGACGGCGATGAGATGACGCGTATTTTATGGAAGCTCATAAAGGACAAGCTCCTTCTTCCATACATCGACCTAAAGACTGAATACTTCGACCTCAGCATCACAGAGCGCGACAAAACAGACGACAAGGTAACATACGAAGCAGCCGCCGCAATCAAGAGGCTGGGTGTAGGCGTAAAGTGCGCAACAATCACAAGCAACCAGGCCCGCGTGGAAGAATACAAGCTTACCCACCTTACCCCCTCCCCCAACGGAATCCTCCGCGGAGAGCTTGACGGAACAGTATTCCGCACTCCAATATTCGTAAACAACATCAAGGGAACCGTAAGCTGCTGGAAAAAGCCAATCACCTTGGGACGCCACGCATACGGTGACGTATACAAGAACTGCGAAATAAAGACACCCGGAGCCGGAAAAGCAGAACTGGTCTTTACAGGAGCAGACGGGAAGGAAATCCGCAAGACCATCATGGAAATGAAGGGACCTGGAATCATCCAGGGAATCCACAACCTTGACGCATCAATCGAAAACTTTGCCCGCTGCTGCTTCAACTATGCCCTTGACCAGAAAATCAGAGTATGGTTTGGCGCAAAAGACACAATCTCAAAAACCTACGACGGAAACTTCAAGGCAATCATGCAGAAAGTTTTCGACCAAGAATACAAGGACAAGTTCGAAAAGGCAGGACTTGAATATTTCTACACTCTCATAGACGATGCTGTAGCCCGCGTGGTTAAGAGCGAGGGTGGATTCCTCTGGGCCTGTAAGAATTACGACGGTGATGTCATGAGCGACATGATTGCATCTGCATGCGGAAGTCTTGCAATGATGACTTCTGTTCTGGTCTGTCCGGGCGGAGAATTCGAATACGAGGCAAGTCACGGAACCGTCCAGAAGCACTACTACCGCTACCTCAAAGGCGAAAAAACTTCCACAAACCCGGTAGCCACAATCTTTGCATGGACAGGGGCACTTGCCAAGCGCGCAGAACTTGACGGCACACCTGAACTTGCAGACTTTGCCCATAAACTTGAAAAGGCTACCCTCGGCACAATCGAAGACGGCATCATGACAGGCGACCTTGCCAAGCTTGCATCCCCAGCCCCAAAGAAAATCGTAAACAGCTGGGAATACATAGAAGAAATAGCATCCCGCCTGTAGCTAAGCTTTACCAGGCATCGCCCATGTCTTGCAGCGTTGTGTGCGGCATAGTTTCTACTTCAACTTTCTGCTTTGCATTCCCAACTGCCGCCACACGCCCCTTTTTAGGCTTTATGTCACCAAGGCTTGCAGACTTCCTACGCTTTTTAGAAACAGGCGTAAGAAGGAGCTCAACCTTGTCGTACACGGCAGGGTCTATGCCACGGTCATCCCTCCGGCACGAACGGTGAAAGACATCCAGTGCGGTCAATCCGTCCCCGTCAAGAAGAGATTTGTCCGCCCCGTAAGAAACCAAAAGTTCAATAACCTTTTGCATGTCATCAAGGTCTTTTGCCCAAGATTTTTCTGCAAAATAGTGGAGCGCAGTCTTTCCGTACGAATCCTTAACATTCACGTCCGCGCCAGCATCCAAAAGCAGTTTTAAAAGGGGCAGTTTGTAATAGTCCCTTCTTTTAGTCGTATAATTCCTTGCCAAAATAATAAGAGTTGTTTCCTTCCTGTGGTCAATTGTCCGTAAGTTTACGTCAACACCCTTCTCCAGAAGAAGCGAAAAGATGCGGACTAAGTCGGTGGCCTTTTCCTCATCATCATCTTTTTGCTCATAAGGATGGTAAAAAAGCTCCTTTCTAAAAACATACATAAAGATTGTGTAATCATCAAAGAAAGAGCCATAGTTATAGCGTTCGCACGGAAGCACCCCTCGCTCAAGAAGCAGGATTGCCTCCTTGTAGTTCCCTACTATTACGGCAAACTCAACTATACCGCGTCCGCTTCCGTCTTCATTCGAAAGCCTATATCCACAGTCCAGAAGAAGATTGATTGCGCCATGCCTCTTAGACACTACGGCGTTTTCCATAGGCCTCCCAATGTTGGGATCCGCGCCAGCATCCAAAAGCATTTTTGTTATCCTGAGCGCCTTTTCCTCATCCCCATAGGCAAGGCATGATTCCCCAAGCGGACTTCTGTCCTTGTACCTGGACATCTCGTTGGGATCCGCTCCTTTTTTTAGAAGCTTTGCCACTTTTTTTGCATCCTGTTTTTTTACCGCACGGATAAGGGGCGTGTCCTCTTTCTTCTCGGAAGACAAGCTGGATGCGGTATCAAACCCCTTTATTACTGGAGCAGCAACAAAGCCTATAACAAGGGGTGCCAAAAACACCAGTGCCGCAATTCCCGCCACTTTGAACGCAAGTGAGCTTTTTGTCAGTAAAGCAGTAATCAGAGCAACAATTGACGTACTGCCAGATGCTACAAGCAAAGGCCAAAATGTAATCACGACCACAAATACTATTATTAGCCACTCAGGAATATCAAAATTCAAAATCATCAAAAACCACCACCAAAAAAAAGAGTTTACCAGATTTCCGCACGCACCTCAACACATCGCTTGATTAACAGCCACAAAAACACTACAATAAAATTGCTTATTATAAGTGCCGGACAAAAAGATTTACGCCCGACGTACAATCTATTTTTACAGGAGATTAAAAAATGGCAAAACAATTGGACTGGGCTTCACTTCCCTTTGGCTACATGGAGACCAACAAATCTTTTGTTGCAAACTACAAGAACGGAGCATGGGATTCAGGAACCCTTACAACGGACCACTCCATCACCATCTCTGAATGTGCAGGTGTCCTCCAGTACGCACAGACTTGTTTTGAAGGGCTCAAGGCCTACACAACCAAGGACGGAAAAATCGTATGCTTCCGCCCTGACCTGAACGCTTCCCGTATGGCAGACTCATGCCGCCGCCTTGAAATGCCGGTATTCCCGGAAGACCGCTTTGTCCAGGCTGTCATTGACACTGTAAAAGCAAACATTGAATACGTTCCTCCTTACGGCAGTGGAGCAACTCTCTACATCCGCCCATACATGTTCGGTTCAAGTGCCGTTATTGGCGTAAAGCCGGCAGACGAATACCAGTTCCGCATCCTTGTTACACCGGTAGGCCCATACTTTAAGGGCGGCGTAAAACCAATCAAGGTACGCATTTCAGACTTGGACCGCGCAGCCCCGCACGGAACGGGAGACATCAAGGCAGGCCTTAACTACGCAATGAGCCTTCACAACATAGTGGACGCACACAAATGCGGCTATGCAGAAAACATGTACACAGACCCGGCAAGCCACACATAT
>JAILHV010000220.1 GCA_024695625.1 Treponema sp. | reverse complement strand
TTTTCATCAGGAGTGTTAACATGAAAGTCGTTACGTTCGGCGAACTTATGCTCAGACTTGAACCACCGGGATACCTCCGCTTTGTTCAGACGGAAAACCTAAGTGCAACTTTTGGCGGAGCAGAGGCAAACGTTGCCATTTCCCTTGCAAATTTTGGAGTGGATTCTTGCTACGTAACAAAACTGCCCAGCCACGAAATTGGACAGGCGGCTGTAAATTCCCTCCGCAAATTTGGAGTGAACACTCAGTACATAGTCAGGGGCGGCCCCAGGGTCGGAATCTACTACAACGAGCGCGGTGCTTCCCAGAGAGGCTCAAAATGCATCTATGACAGGGCAGGCTCATCCATTCAGCTTTCCAAACCGGAAGACTTTGACTGGAAGCAGATAATGCAGGGCGCATCCTGGTTCCATATAACAGGCATAACTCCGGCACTTGGCCCTAACCTGGTACAATCCTGCATAGAGGCAGCAGAAGAAGCCCACAAGGCAGGTGCCACGGTAAGCCTGGACCTTAACTACAGGGCAAAACTCTGGAGCCGGGAAGAGGCCAACAAAGCCATGACCGAACTCTGCAAGTACGTGGACATCTGCGTTGCAAACGAAGACGATGCGGCAGACGTTTTTGGCATAAAGGCAGAAAACACCGACACTACAAAAGGCGAACTTTCCACGGAAGGCTACAAATCCGTAGCAAGGCAGATAATGGAAAAGTTCTCCTTAAAGAAAGTTGCCATCACCCTGCGCACTTCCATAAACGCAAACCGCAACGACTGGCAAGCCCTCCTCTACGACGGAAAAGACTTCTTCTTCTCAAAAAAATACGAAGTCTGGATAGTGGACAGAGTTGGCGGCGGAGACTCCTTCACCGCAGGCCTCATTTACTCACTGCTAAGCGGCAAATCCAACCAAGAAGCTGTTGAATTTGCAGTAGCAGCGTCATGCCTAAAGCACACCATCGAGGGCGACTTTAACATGGTAAGCGTTGCAGAAGTGGAAAAACTTGCATCGGGCAACGCAAGCGGACGAATCCAGCGCTAGTTTTACAACTGCCGTCACCCTGAACTAACTTGCCGCCATATAGGCAACCGTAAGCGCATCCTTAGAGATGTTCTCCACAATGGCATACTCATTGGGCTGGTGGCAAGTCTCATCCAGAGTTGACCAGACAACCGCATCAAAGCCAAGGTTACGCAAACCAGCAGCCACTGTTCCACCTCCAATTCCAACAGTTTTTGCGTCTATGCCATGAACAGCCTTTATGGCAGCGGCAAGTTCCCTAACAACAGGGGCATCCTTTGGCGTAGCCTTGCTCTCTTCCGCCTGAACCTCCGACACCTCTATCTTTACGCCATACTTCTGCTCAACAGCCTCAACATGCTTTTTAATCTCCGCCCTAACCTCGCTAAGCGGATAGTCCGGGTTGATCCTGCAGTCAGCATAAAGAACGTCATCACCGGGAATCATGTTCACTCCTTCAACATTCTGCAGCTTCATTGTAGGCTGGAATGTAGAAGTGGGCGGGTCAAAGAGCTCGTTGCGGCCGTTAAAAGTCTGCTCCATAGAATTTATGCGCAGGGCAAGATCCGCGGCTGCAAGACAGGCGTTTCTTCCAAGGTCTGGTCTTGAACCGTGGGACTGCTTTCCAATAGTGTGGAAGCGTGGCCATAGAATATTCTTTTCCGCAATCTCTATCGTAGCTCCGGCACTGTCTCCCCCGTCGGGAATCAAAATGCGGTCATTTCTTCCAAAAAGTTCAATGTGGTTTTTAAGAAGATAATTCATACCGTACTTTGAACCAACTTCCTCATCCGCCATAAACAAAAGCTTTATCGTATGTGCCGGAATACTTCCTGTAGCAACAAAGGCAAGAGCCGCAAGGACTCCGCTCACCAAACCCTGCTGGTTATCCTCCACACCGCGGCCATAAATCTTTCCGTCCTTTTCCACAAGTGCCCAGGGATCGGTGTTCCAAAGAGACTTCTCCCCAACAGGGACAACGTCAAGATGGGCACAAACCCAAATACAGTATGAATCCGGCGCACCGTCATCAGCACCAGGGATTTTTGCCACCATGTTAGGCCGGCACTTAGAAGACACTCGGTCATCAGGCGCATCGTAGCGGGAAATGTCCGTAATTCCATGTGCGCGAAGCCACTTCTCCAAGGCAGCAGCCTTCTCAAACTCGCCATCACCACCATTCTCCGGGGCAAGCGCAGGAATTGCCGTCAGCAGAGATTCAAGCTCAACCATATCCCTTGTATGTTCATTGATATAGGACTTTAATTTTTCAAATGCTTTTTCCATAGCCCCATTATATGAATAATTTTTGCGATATGGAAGTAGAGGCCTGAAAAATACTTTTAAGTGGCATAAAGAACAGGTTAACGGCAAATGGTACAGCGTCTGCGACCACGAGCGCATCAACCATGAATTCCGCCTCCCGGAAAAACTAAAACTTGTACTCCCGAACCTCGCAGTTTGCTATGCCGGACGAAGCGAATTCCTCGTTTGTCTCGGAGAAAAAATAGGAATGGAACATTCGCACAAAGCCGCCGTGGGTAACTAGAAGAAAAGTTTTGTCTTCAGCAACGGAGCGGGCCTTGAGCTCATCAATTAGGTTGTAGACCCTCTGGGCCATACGCAGCATGGATTCACCGCCCTTGTAGTCACAGGCAAACTGCTTTTTTGCCTCATGAAAAAGGCCGGGATGCTTTTGCCATTCATGGCCTTCAAATTCACCAAAGTTCTGTTCTATAAGACGGGGTTCAAGGGCAAGCGGCAGTCCATTCTCCTCTGCAATGATGCAGGCGGTCTCTGCAGCCCGGCAAAGCGGGGAATGAAGAATCATGTCTACAGGAATCTTTTCGTCCTTGATTTTCTTTGCAAGCGCGTGAGCCTGCTCAATTCCATTTTGATTAAGAGGAATGTCCGTAATCCCCTGAACCTTTCCTTCTGCGTTCCATTGGGACTCACCATGGCGGGCAATATAAATGTGACATTTCATGCAGCGACTATATCACAAATCCAAAAAACTTTGCAAGCAGACTGGCTGACGCAGGCCATTTCGAGAGCCTCAATGACCGCGAAAAGAGCCTCAATGACCGGAAAAAAAATTCAATGACCGGGACAAAAACACGATGACCGGGGCAAAAAAAAGCCACAATCCGGCAAGAACCAGACTGTGGCACGGGAAAAAAATTAGTTTATATTTCGTTGAAGAAAATTATTTTTTCTTCAAGTACTTTACGCAGTCAAGAGAAACGGCCGCAAGGATGATGAGTCCCTTGAATACGAACTGCAAGTTGGTGTCGATTCCAAGGAAGGTAAGGCAGTAGGTTAATCCGGTAAAGATTATTACACCGAGTACCGCACCGCTTATTTTTCCGATACCGCCGTAGAAGGAAACACCACCGACTACACAAGCGGCAATTGCATCCATTTCGTAGCCCTGTCCGGTTCCTGCGCTAGCGTTGGCACGGAAGGCTTCCAAGAAGGCACCGCATCCGTAGAAGACACCAGCCATTACGAATACGCCGAGCGTTACCCAGAATACGCTGATTCCGCTAACGGATGCAGCTTCGGGGTTGCCGCCTACAGCAAACATGTTCTTGCCGAAGGTTGTCTTGTTCCAGATGAACCATGCCACAAAGACTGCTATTACTGCCGGGACAATCAGTTTGGGGAAGGTGATGAAGTCTCCGCCAACATATCCCAGTTCCCATCTGCCGCCAATTGCGTCCTTGATTGCCTTGTCGATTGAGCCAACCGGAGTTCCGCTTGTTCCAAAGAAGAGAAGTCCGTAGATGATAAGCTGCGTTGCAAGGGTTGAAATAAATGGGTGCATCTTAAAGTATGCAGAGAAGAATCCTGCTATTGCGCTGAACATTACACAGAAGAGGATAGAAAGAATGATTGCAGTTGCAATTCTGCTTCCCACAGACATTGCGGTAAAGTTCCAGGGGCCAAGGCCAAAGAGCTTTACAATGTTTTCGCCCGGGTGCAAAAGAAGGCCGGTGATTACGGAACCAAGAGCTACCATGCGGCCAACGCTCAAGTCTGTACCGGCAAGAAGGATGAGTCCTGCTACGCCAAGGGCATAGAACATGCGGACTGATGACTGCTCAAGAATGGTAAAGATGTTGGGCAGGTTAAGAAGTACGCCCTTTCCTGCAAGCGGTGCAATGATTATACATGCAATAAAGAAAATGAGGATTGCAACGTAAAGTCCGTTCTTTAAAAGGAATTCCTGCGGGGTGAACTGATAGGCATAGTTCCTTATTCCCTGCTGGAACTCTTCCACAAAATTTGTGCGGCTGTTGCGGAGGCTTATGTTCTTTTGAACGTGGTCTACAAAGGCCTGGTGGATGGCATCCTTACAGTCCTGCAATGCGTCCTTGTACTTGTTCTTTGCATCAAAGAGGGCGCTCTTTAGCTCGTAGCGGGCCGTGGCAAGTTCTGCCTTGGTGTTTTCGCTGCGTTCAGAAAGAATCTTTGACTCACGCTCAGCAGCTTCCAGTTGAATCTGCTCAACGGTGGCAAGATATTCCCTCTTTATGTTTTCTTTTACGGCATTCTGTTCTGCAGTTACCTTTGCAACAATGTTCTTGCTAAGGGCATTTGCATAGGCAACGGCTTCTTTTGTGATTGCCTTGTCCTTAGCATTGTTCTTTGCGGCAACAGACTTTGCTTCCTGAAGCTGGGCCTTGCATTCAGCAATAGTCTTTTCTTTTTCCTGCGCATTCATCATCTTGCTGCGCTTTACTTCCGCAATTTTTTGGTTCAATAAAGAAATCTTGTTTACGCCGTCTTTGCGGAGTTCTTCAAGAGTCTTGCTGTACTCGTTTAATTTTACGCTTTCTTCCAAAGAATTTACGCTTTCTATATCCTGTGCCATTGCTTGCCTCTCTTACAAATATTTTGCGGAAAGCCGCAGGAGTTCTTCCTGATTCGTTTCCTTTGTGTTTACGATTCCCGAAAGCCGGTGGTTGGACATAACCGCAAT
>JAILHV010000217.1 GCA_024695625.1 Treponema sp. | reverse complement strand
CTGATATTTCCACTGAAAAAAGAATGGTACGAGAAAATCAAGTCCGACGAAAAGACAATCGAGTACAGGGAAGTGAAGCCGTACTGGGAGAAAAGGTTATTCACAACTATTCATGCAAAAAATGATGTCGTATTTTCTCCTAGTTGGTGTTACTTGCAAGAAGGATATAACCCAAAAAGACGACTTGAAGCCTCAATCACTAAGATTGAGGTAGTTGACGGCAAGGACACCGACTTGCATATAGACAAGCCTGTGTATGCGATACATCTTGCTGAGGTAAGAGAGGAGCTAGAAAATGCGTGATTTCACACCAGAAGAAAAAGAGTTGATTGTTAATACACCGATAACGAGGGAAGTTTTTAACATGAAGCCGTATGTTGATTCGTTTTATGAATTTGAAGCCGATGCTGTTTTATGGAATCTTGAAAACATAAGGCAACGATATATTGTGACAAGAAAAGATATTTATTTGAATCGGCTCCTTAGTCTGCTTCCTAACTCATACAAGGTGGTGAATCTTTGTGCTGAGAGAAAGGCCATCTGCAAAAACAAACATACAGTTTCAGCAGCTCCGCATTATTACAACCATTTAACTGCTAAACCTTGTTATGAGGTGTATTCTTGCGACAAGTGCGACTGTTTCAAGATATGAGGTGAACCTATGACAGAAAAAGATTTTAAGGAAAACCTTATAAACCATTTGGAAAAGGTTCAGTCCGAAAGCCGTACAATCTTGAGTACAAGGATAAAACTGAACATCTCAAGGGAAGAGTTGGATTATATCGTGTATTTGTTAAGGAGAACAGAGGGTGTATGAGAAAGATAAAAAATCCAAGACCGGGTGAATACGTTTTGGTAACAAAATACCGCAAAGAAGACTTGGGAGACCCGTGGGCCATAGGTTTCTTTTCTTACAAGAAAGAATGGCCGAACGGGAAAGTAACTTACCACGTCAACGACGGTGATGGAAACGAGATATTATATCCGTCTTATTATCACTGCTACAGAATAACGAAAGAAGAAGCTGACGAAAGGTTTGAAGAGTACAGGCTGAAATATCCAAGATGGGAGGAATTGGATAAAGAAAGAAGCGTTACTGAAGTCAAAAGTAAGGGGAAGTTCTTTATAGATAAGAAACCTGGGGAGTATGAAGGAATATAAAAAAATCAGATTTGACTGATAATAGGAGTAAAAAATGACAGTTCTTGAAGCAATGCCTCGTGATATTCAAGATGGAGTGTATTATTATTGCAAGAATGACGAGTGTATGGACGACGCTATGCTCCGTGCTTTGCGCACAGAGTTGTTTCGATGGCACGACTTGCGAAAAAATCCTGATGATTTGCCGGAAATTTCCAAGCGCGTCTTGTGCAGTTTTTCAGAGCTTAGCTTTATCTTGTATTATAATAAGTCAGAGGATTCTTGGTATGATAATTCTGGTGACAAGGGAATAATTCCCGACGCATGGTGTGAAATACCGAATTTTAATACAGTATAATGAACATAGAGGTATGAAATGACTTTGTCAAACATTACAGGGCTTGCTGAAATCCACCGCGAGGTAACGGAACAGTTGGAATTTCTTCTTCAAAGAAAAATCAACACAAACGAGGCAAGAAGGCGGATTGAGTATGTAAAGTCCCTCTTGGATTCTGCGGAAGAGATTATATGCAAGGAAGAAAAGGGGTCAAAGAAAATCAAAGGCGATATGACATGTGCAGAGTTAGAAGAAGCGGAGGTCAAAAATGAAGACGATTATAAATGAGATTATTAAAGACTGGAAAAGGGTAAAGAACCACTGCCGAACTACAGTTAATAAGGAGTTTACCGACAATGAGCCGGATGAAAACTTCAAAAGAAAGTTGCTTATTTCCGAACACTCACCGATAAGGCTTCTTGAGGTTGACTGGTCTTGGAAGGGAATCAAGTATTGGGTTGCTATGGAATGGGCTAGGCACAAGAACGAAAAATTCATTTCCAGCTCTAGGAACGACAGGCAGAACAGCTTTGACAGGAACGAGGCAAGGCAGGATAACCCTGTAAACTTTGACGGGTATGCCAATGCCCAGAACCTTATAGACGCTTGGAGAAAAAGGCTCTGCCATTGCGCAACAAAGGAAGCAAGGGAACTTGCGGAAGACTTCAAGAGGGAGTTAGGAAAGACATGCCCGGAAATGGCTGATGTTCTTGTGCCTAACTGCATCTACCGCTTCGGGTGTCCAGAGTTCAAGCCTTGCGGTTATTTTGACAAGTTTCTGAAATGGGTTGCAAAGAAAGAATTTATGTTCACGGACATCCGTTCCCGGTACATTGCTTACAATGAGTTCGTGAAGGAAGAATGGTACAACACTTTCCACGAGATTGAAGGAGAAGGGAAAGCAGTAATCAATGAGTATCAATAAAGCAGTCTAATATATATATAAGAGTTGAATCGTCATAATCGGGGGTGTACAAAAGCCTTACACCTCCTTTGTGGCCATTCCTG
This sequence comes from Treponema sp., assembly GCA_024695625.1. Taxonomy (GTDB): domain Bacteria; phylum Spirochaetota; class Spirochaetia; order Treponematales; family Treponemataceae; genus Treponema_D. The sequence goes on along the minus strand of JAILHV010000217.1, from coordinate 3,626 downwards.
TGATATACATCGAGGCTGTATACGGAATCGTACAAATTGATGAAGCTAATAATTCTGTCGGCTTCCTTGCCTACGTTCTTTTTTGTCAGTTTGTGGCGGTTCCTGGATTCAAGCAGTTTTGAATCAGAGAAACATTTTAGGGTTTCGACAATCTGGGTAAAATCCTTTTTGTCGGACGGGAAGTCTTTTACAGAGCATTTTGAAAAATCGAGTTTGTACGAAACTTCCACAGAAAAAGTTTTCTTGTCAGCTGAAAAGCTTTTCTGCGGAGAGACGGAAAAAGAAGGATTAGGCATAATGGAAAATCTTGGAGTAAAAAGCTTTTATGGAGGTCTTTGTTATCTCGGTATTGCGTCCCTTTGCGTATGCAGTTTGCCAAGGTTTTTCAGAATGTGTAAGTGTTATGAGTTGACTTCCTGTCATATCCCCGTAATGGCTGAGTGCAAGGTCAATCCAATGGAAACATTCTGGGTCTTCGTGTCCTTTTTGAGTTGTCTTCTTCTTTGGAATCTGAGCGTCATACTTCTTGTACTTACGGTAAATGCATGGTACTACAGGCCCGTAATCCCATGCTTCTATCTTGTCTTGGAACAAAGGTTTCTTTCCAAGCACAAGAGAAACAGCCTGTGCGTAAAAAAGGAGCTTTTGCAGTTTGAGGTTGTCAACGTAAATGTCTGGATAATTGCAGATGTACTCTGCCGCAGTATTGATGTTCATGGCGCACCCCCATGAGCTATTTTAATGCATCGTGGTGTGCATGGCAAGATAAAAATAAATCGATGCAATGTAATTAATTGTTGTTTATATTATAATATACCAAGGAGATAAGTAGATGGAAACACTGAAAAAAAGACCTTTGAAGAAGCCTTCGAGGAGCAAAACAATGACAAAGAATGAACCAACAACTGACACACAGAAGAAAATTTCTGACACGTTCGACGCGATGAAAGACCTTCTCCTGTACAAGAACAAGATGTACGGAGACTCCGCACTCAAGCCTAAAAAGATTTTTTACAAAGGTGATTCAACGAACTCAATCCTTATCCGCCTTGATGATAAATTAGGTCGCATTATAAGTAACACGGAAGAAAAACCACGTATAAACGATACGGTAGACCTTATAGGTTATCTTATACTTTTGCTTATAAGCATGGGCGTGACACCGGAAGACATTGCAAAGTTCAAGGATTAAGATATGGGATTGCCGGAAGAAAAAGCATTTGAGCGGCGGCGTCTAAACGCGCAGATTGATGAACTCAAAAAAGACAATGACAAGGTACAGGAACTATTGGACAAGCAGATAGAGGCAACATACAGAGTTGTTGAGGAGCTTGACAAGGCAAAACTTATTATCAAGAAACTTTCATGGGACATAAGGAACAGGAGTTATAATCCCGTGAAAGACTTGGATGAGGCAGAAGCTTTTTTGAAGGAGGCCGAAAGATATGAGTAACTTTGTAAAAATCCGTAAGCACGAAATAACAGGTGCTTACCTCTATTTGGATTCAAGGAAATATACCGACTTGGTTATCAACAAAGCAGAAATAGCAAGTGCCGGGTTTTATTCAGAATATCCCAACGGGTATGGTGAGGTCTTGCCATACCTGACCTTGAAGCTTACTTCGGGAGATAAAATTGAATTATACCGGGAAGACGCAAAAGCTGCATGGGAGAAACTAAACGAATATGAAGATGAAAAGCTACTGAAAGCTATTAAAGATTATGCGGCACATGGACACAAGGATGCCACACCCTTTGATGTTGCCATGTGCATAGAACAGGCCATAGACAATGCGGAGGATAATAAATAGCATACGACGGAAGAAGAACCAGTTCCTTCGGGGAAGTATGCAAAGGAAGACTACCCTCAAATACCATGCTTAGTACAATTCAAGCACAACGGCTATGGAGTCCGCTACTGGAACGTAACGCCTACTACTGCGACATGGGCAAAGTTAAAAGATGGGCTTACATCAGGGAGGAAATAGAACCACCAAAAAAGGAGGAGAAATAGAAAATGCTGAAAAACAGGATGACTTACAAAATTTTGAAAGCCTTACCGTGTTGCTACAACTGCAAGCACTCTTACATGCGGATGGGGCTTTCACTTTACTGCAACAACAGGGAGGAATGGGTCAAGGAAGCGAGCGTACAGCCTTACGGAATATGCAACGGCTACGAAGTCAAGGAAAGCTAAAGGAACGCTTGATATTTTCCGACTTAGATAATATGAAATTACGACAGCGCATAGAACTTCTGAAAAACGACAAAAAACTAGCCCTTATGTTCCTTCTCCACTTGCTTCTAATAGGCCTCCATGTATACGAAAACTATGTGGGCCAGATAGAGTACCATTGGCATTTAAGGGCGGGCGGATGCGCGGTTATTTCCCTTTGCATTTTTCTTTTCGGCAGAAAGGGGCTTTCCTACGGCCTTATGATATTTGCGTGTGCATTGGTGTATATCAACAACTTTTACAACTATGCCACAATTTTCTTCATGCTTATAGCAATAGGCGCAAACCCAAAGATAAGGAAGACAGCTCCTTGGTTTTACCTAGTGAACGTGTTCATAGCGTATTCACAGAAAAGGCTCGGCATAACTCCGTTCCTAATCCACGTCATATACTGCGTGATGTTCCACATCAAGATGGACTATGTTTTTGAGACGCACAGGCCGGAGAGACTGAACCTCACGGAGGACGAGAAGAAGATTCTTGCCGAGCTTGCATCGGGAAAGCTCCAGAAGGAGATAGACCTTTTTTCACAGCCCACCATAACGCAGAAGTTGAAGAACGCAAGGGAGCGCAACCTTTGCGAGACTACGGCAGACCTCCTTGCAAAGTACATGAAGGACGCTTAAATTCACTTAAATTCAATTTCAAAAAAATTTGCAGAAAAGACATCCCGGTTAAACTTCATTAAAATGCTACATTTTTGTTAGGATTCCCGCATAACATCAACGGAGGTTATTTTATGGCGGAACAGGAATGTAGGAAGGTGGTAATGATGGCGATGCCGTTCAAGGCTCTTACGGATGAACAGTCGGCAGAGGTTAGGAAGCTGGCGGAGCTTCTGGAAGTGACAGAGGGGGAGGGGTCTGCCTTGTGCAGCGCGTTGAGGGTGTTGCGTGCTAATCAGATGTGGATTGATGGCATGTATGGAAAATAAAAAAAGCCCCTCCTGTTGGAGGGGTGTTTCTTTTGGGCTATGTCTTAATAGACAGATTCTTATTCGTTGTCTTCGCAAATTTCAAAAGTGCATCCCTTCCATTCAGAAGCATACTTTGATTTAGTCCAACTTTCAGCCTGTTCTTTTGTGTCGAAAAAAAGGATTGAATCATAGTCATCTGTAGGGGCGTTGTCTATGCTTACATTAAAAGATTCTGCGAAGCCATCGAGGGTGGTTCTTTTTGCCATCAAATAAAATTTCATGTTTAGCTCCTTGCCCATTTATCGGCATGGGCAAGCCTTTGGTTAATTTCCTTTATTATCTTAATAATATCACTAATTAATGAATACGGCAAGTAAAAAATTAAGAAAAAATAAAAAAAATAATTAAAAAAATAGTTAAAAATAGAAAAAAAATGAAAAAAAAGCTTGGCAATATCATTTATAAATGATAATA
>JAILHV010000065.1 GCA_024695625.1 Treponema sp. | reverse complement strand
TACTAGAAGGTTTTTTATGGCAATGGTTATCTTAACATTGAACTGCGGTTCTTCTTCCGCAAAGTATCAGGTTTACGACTGGGACAAGAAAGAGGTTATGGCAAACGGTGTTGTGGAGAGAATTGGAATTGAAGGCTCCTGCATTACCCACAAGGCAAAGGGAAAGAAAACGGAAATAACAAGCCCCTGCCCAACACACAAGGAAGCAATTGAATTAATCATCAAGGAAATTACGGATCCGGAAGTTGGCGTAATAAAATCAATGGACGAAATTGGAGCCGTAGGACACCGCGTTTTGCACGGCGGAGAAAAGTTCACAAAGTCAGTCCTTATTACACCGGAAGTTCTTGACGGCTTCCGCGAAGTAATAGACCTTGGCCCTCTTCACATGCCTGCAAATATCATGGGTATTGAGGCAGCCCAGAAGGTTATGCCAAACGTTCCGCATGCAGCAATCATGGACACAGCCTGGCACCAGACCATGCCCGAAGAAACATTCATGTATGCAATTCCCCGCGAATGGTACACAAAATATGCAGCCCGCCGCTACGGTTTCCACGGAACATCTTTCCTGTATACCGCAAAGCGTGCCGCTGTTCTTTTGCACAAAAAGCCAGAGGACACAAACATCATCATCTGCCACATTGGAAACGGCTCTTCCATGTGCGCAGTAAAGAACGGCAAGTGCTACGACACAACAATGGGTATTACACCGCTCGAAGGTCTTGTTATGGGAACTCGCAGCGGAGACCTTGACCCGGCACTTCCATTCTACATCATGCGCAAAACAGGTATGAGCGCAGACGAGATGGACACTGCGCTTAACAAGAAGTGCGGCTGCCTTGGCATTACCACAAAATATTCAGACCGCCGCGACATAGAAATTGACGCCGCAAAGGGAGACAAGCTTTGCCAGCTTTCCATAGAAATGGAAGCCTTGCGCATAAAGAAGTACATTGGTGCATTTGCCGCAGAACTTGGCCGTGTTGATGCAATCGTTTGGACGGCAGGCGTTGGCGAGCGCGGACCGATTACCCGCTTTAAGGCATGTTCCGGTCTTGAAAACTACGGAATCAAAATTGACGCTCAGAAAAACGAATGGAGCTTTACCGGCAACGCAGAAACATGCATCAGTGCGGACGACAGCGAAACAAAGATTTTTGTAATCCCAACAGACGAAGAGCTTGTTATGACGGAAGACGCCTACGCCCTTATGAAGGGAACTTACGACGTTCACACAAACTTTACCTATTCCTTCCAGGATCCCTCTTACGTAAACAAAGCGCGCGAAGAAGGCCTTAAAAAGGATATGGAAAAGCGCCCCCACTTGGCAGACGTAATTGTTCGCCCATAAGGTTCGGGAAAAAATTATACTGAATTTGCCGTCTGGATTTTTTCTGGGCGGCAATTTTTTTGTCCGACAAATGTTTGGAGAAAGAACACCTTTGCATTTTTTCTTATCTGCAAACAAGCAGCACCATGGAGGGCATTTTTTCTGGGCTTTCCAGGGTTCCGGCTTTCGCCTCCATTCTCGCAAAGCGAGAACGGCTACGCCGCCCTTCCAATCCCTGCCGCTAGTTTATTTGCAAATAAAGAAAAATTCTCAGTAAATTTTATAGAAAAACTCACTGAGTTTTTAAAAATTCTCACTGACTTTTTTAAAATTCTCACTGAGAATTTTTGCACTTTTCACTGCGGTTTACAAAGGCACAGTTTTTTTCTATTATATCTCTTATCCGAGAAATGATTTTTATTCAACAAAAGACGCTGGGGGTTCTTCCCTGATGAAGCAAAGCAACATACTTTATGGATTGAATGATGAAAAAAGAATATCACTATTTTTTTAATGAGAGTCGTGACAAACGTGGAAAAATTATTAGTTTTCTTGATGAGAAAAAAATAAAATACTCGAAAATATCAGATTGTATTTCTTTGAGTATATATGATGATGATTCATTGTTTTTTCAAATATCAAGTCTTTTTTCTCAAAGTTCTATTGAACCACAAATTCGATGTGAGTATTCAAAGAAAGAACTTGCAGAAGCAAAGTATTTAGATATCTGGTTAAGGAGATATTCGGGATATCCACAACCAGAAGCAATTGATGTTAAGAATTCATATATTAATTACACTTTTGACATCACAAACTTTTGTACAGACTGTGGAAGCGGTCTTGTCCAAAATGATTCTTTTTATCTAAAGAAATCTTTTAACATAGAAAAAATACGTTTTGGCGGCGTGTACTGGATATATGACACATTCTTTATTACAACGGAGCTTCGGGATTTATTCATAAAAGAAAAGTTTACAGGAATAGAATTTATTCCTGTAAAAAATATTAGGACCAAACAAATTGTTGATAATATTGTTCAGTTAAAAATCAACGCAATATTTCCAGAAAAGCTGAAATTTGATACTAAAGAAGTGATTAACTGTAAATCATGTAATACAATAAAAAATCTGAGAAAGGATGATTCTGAAATCTTCGCACCAAAAGAAATTTTAAAAGATTTGGATAAGGATTTTTATTTGAGCCAAGAATGGCACGGAGCTGGGCTTTTATGTTGTAAAAGTGTATTAATTTCCAATCGGGTGTACAAGTTTTTTGTTGATAATAAGATTAAAAATATAAATGCAGAACCCATTAAGTTTATATAATGCTTTTACTGCGGTTTACAAAGGCACACTCTTTTTATATTATTTTGAAAAAATCGCAACGCATTTCTGATTGATAGGGATTAGCTTATGTTTGTTATTGGTTTAATAGTTTCTATACTGTTGGGTTTAAGTATACAAATAATTCGCACGGGGAAAAAGCTTTCAAAGAAAGGCTTGATAATTACTATATTTGTAATTTCTTTATGCTATGTTTTGGGCTATTTGTTTATTCGGTATAATCGTATCCCCGGTATAACTATTTGCGATTAAGGGAAATATATTGGTATGGAAATCCTTGGAGTGGCGTTTGGTTATATCCTTATTTGGTTTGTTGGTTCGGCAGCCATTGGTGGCGGTTGGATTTTATTTTTCTTGCTGCGGATGCAAGCTTCGTTACGGGATTCTTTTGTTAAGTGGACTGTGATAGTATTTGAAATATTCTGGTTACTTGCTTTTCTGGTGTATGTCTTTTTTCCTGGGTTTTATAGCAATTGGTAAATTATAATTTTTCTTCTACAGATGCCGAATCAAGTTCGGCATGACGGTTAGGGAAAGAGTTTGCTTCTTTTACGGAAGTGCTTTTCTGTAGGAGACCGGTTAGGGATTGGAGGGGCGGCGAAGCCGTTGCTATAGCAATGGAGGGGGTAGGGCCCCCCGGAACCCCGGAAAGCCCGACCTGCCTTTAGGCAGGGAACCGCCAGAAGATTATGGACAGGCTTTTGGGCTGGATTTTATTGCCTTGACAAAAGGTGCAAAAAACTATACTGTATAGTTAATTGTATGAGAGGCGATGTGACTAATAATTCTTGCCGGTCGCAGAAAGTGGCAGCGAATTGTTATTCATATCGCTTTTTTTGTTAGCAAAAACGAATGGGGGAAAATATGGCAACTAACGTTCCTGAACTTTTTGGAAGCATGGTATTCAACCAGAAGGCAATGCAAGCACGTCTTTCTAAGGAAACTTTTAAGGCGCTAAAGAAGACGCTGGACAACGGGGAGCCGCTCCAGCTTGACGTTGCAAATCAGGTTGCCCACGCAATGAAGGAATGGGCCATAGAAAAGGGTGCAACCCACTTTACCCACTGGTTCCAGCCGCTTACCGGTATAACTGCGGAAAAGCATGACTCTTTTATTACGCCGCAGGATGACGGAACCGTAATAATGACTTTTAGCGGTAAGGAGCTTGTTAAGGGAGAGCCAGACGCTTCTTCTTTTCCGTCTGGTGGCCGCCGCGCAACTTTTGAAGCCCGCGGTTACACGGTTTGGGATCCTACTGCCTATCCTTTTATTAAGGAACACACGCTTTGCATTCCAACGGCATTCTGCTCTTACACGGGAGAGGCCCTGGACAAAAAGACGCCTTTGCTGCGTTCAATGGAAGCTTTGAACAAGCAGACCCTCCGCATTCTTCGCCTTTTTGGCAACAAGACTGTAAATCATATTGTAACGACGGTTGGCGCAGAGCAGGAATATTTTCTTGTGAACGAAAAGCTTTACGAGCAGCGCAAGGACCTTCGTATGACCGGGCGCACTCTCTTTGGTTCAAAGCCGCCAAAGGGTCAGGAGATGGACGACCAGTATTTTGCGGCACTTAAGCCAATCATCGTAAAGTACATGGAAGACCTTAACGATACCCTGTGGAAGTACGGAATTCTTAGCAAGACTGAACACAACGAGGCTGCTCCTGCCCAGCACGAGATGGCACCAATTTTTACTACGACAAACCTTTCCACTGACCAGAATCAGCTTACCATGGAAGTGATGAAGAAGGTTGCCCGCCGCCACGGACTTGTATGCCTTTTGCACGAAAAGCCCTTTGAAGGAGTGAATGGCAGCGGAAAGCACAACAACTGGTCAATGAGCACGAATGAGGGTGAAAATCTTCTTGAACCAGGCGCAACTCCGGAAAAGAATGCCCAGTTCCTTTTGTTCCTTACGGCAATCATCAAGGCTGTGGACGAAAACCAGGATTTGCTCCGCATTAGCGTTGCATCTGCCGGTAACGACCACCGCCTTGGAGCCCATGAAGCACCGCCTGCAATAATAAGCGTTTATCTTGGCGATGAGCTTTATGCAGTTCTGGAATCCATTAAAGACGGCAAGCCTTACGACAACAAGGCAAACCTTAAGATGACCATTGGTGTTGACGTTTTGCCGCAGATTCCAAAGGATTCAACTGACCGCAACAGGACAAGCCCCTTTGCCTTTACCGGAAACAAGTTTGAATTCCGCTCCGTGGGTTCAAGCCTTAGCATTGCAGGACCAAATACAACTTTGGACAGTATTGTTGCCTTTACCCTTGGCCAGTTTGCAGATGAATTGGAAAAAGCGTCCGACTTTAACAGTGCATTGCAGGCCCTTATCAAGAGGGAGATTACTGCCCACTGGAGAATCCTATTTAACGGTAACGGTTACGATGCAAGCTGGGTAAAAGAAGCGGAAAAGCGCGGGCTCTTGAACCTGCGCACCCTTCCCGATGCGGTGGCACATTATCTTGACAAAAAGAACATTAAGCTCTTTACCGACCTTGGCGTTTACACTGATGTTGAGATGAAGAGCCACTACGATATAAAGCTGGAAAAATACTGCAAGGTTTTGAACATAGAAGTTGAGACTATGCTTGAGATGATAAACAAGGACATTTTGCCTTGCGCATTCAGGTACATCAATGAAGTTAGCCGTGCGGCCATAAACCTTAAGGCTATTGTTCCAGGGGCAAGGGCCTTTGCTCAGGAAAAGCTTTTGGAAAAATTGGATGCACTTGTGAACGAGCTTGCGGAAAAAGAAGCGGACTTGAGCAGCTGCCATGCCAGGGCAAAGCAGAACGAGGACTTTATGGCACAGGCCAGAGCCTACGCAGATGAAGTTATTCCTGCTATGGCAAAAGCGCGTGCCGTTGCAGACGAGATAGAGCCACTCCTGTCAGAATCTTGCAAGCCTTATCCTAGCTATGAAGACCTGCTTTTTAGGATTTAAGACTCTATTTTTAAAATATGCTTGTTTACAAAAGTTCCTACCAGCTGAATTGCGGGGCCAAGTAAAAGTCCAACTGCAATTGAGCCTGGCAGGGCTGTTTTTATTGGAACTCCAAAGATAATGCCGACCGTTGCTCCAATTGCAACGATTGTCATGTCGTAAATGATTCTTGATGCAAAGTGGGGCATGTGCTTTTCCGTAGCTTCAGAGAAAATTCTTGCAAGGGCATCATAAGGGGAAAGTCCAAGCTGGGCGTTCATGTAGAAGGCTGCGCTTATTACGAAAAGCAAAAGGGCGAGAATAAAAATCGTAAGCTTTATCGCAAGGTATTCGTTTGTGGAAAAGATTGCGGCAGGAATTGTTCTGTCCCAAAGCCAGCAGAAAAAGTCTGCGGTATAGCCGATGAGCACCCAGTTAAAAAATGTGCCAAGGCCTATTAGCTTGCAGTTAATAAGTAGAACTATTACAAAGCAGACTGTGTTGTAAAGAAGCTGCCAATTGCCAAAGGTCCACCCAAGTGCCAGTGAAATGGTTTTGTTGTGGAAAGAGGCCGGGTCTGTTCCCCAGTTTATCTTAATCAGGAAGGATAGGAAAAATCCCATAAAAAGAATTCCAAAAAACATGCAGCAGAATTTCTTTGCAAACTGCGGCTGGAATATCATTTTTTTAAAGCTGAATTCTTTGAGCGTGTTCTTCATGAAAAGAGATTATAGCGGGAAGGAAAATAAAATTCTATATTGAGGAAGAAAATATTATTTGCTAGAATAAGGGCATAAAAAAAGTGGCGGTGAACAATGAGCGGTGAAAATAAATCTGCGCTAAAATTTTTAATCTACGGCACAAATGTAGAAAGCCAGATACTTGCCTGTAAACTTTCCGAGCAGGGCATAGCCGTAACGATTTGCGAGAGCGGAAAAAAAGCCAAGTGGATAAGCGACTGCGGTATTACGCTGATTAACGCTGCTTCGGGTTGGACTGAGACGGCTTATGTGGAAGTTCTTGATGACGCTGGCGACTTGGACCAATACGATTTTGTTGTGGTTGCGGTTGAAAGGCTTCGGGTTGATTCCCTGCTTTCTGATTTGGTTTC
>JAILHV010000197.1 GCA_024695625.1 Treponema sp. | reverse complement strand
GTTCCCCCTAAGAACCCCTCTTTTTAACAAATGCTTTTTTACATCCACGGCGTAACGTACTTGCTGCTGTTGTATGCCTACATTCCAGTGCTTTCTTAGCTTATTTTTTTCATAACAAATATGAACTTGTCTTTTGCATTTTAATCTTGGAAAGGTGGACTTGCTTTTTTCCTGCGTCCCATTTCCAAAGATTTTTTTCTTTTAAGTATGCATATAAATTGCAGAGAAAAATATTGGAAATGAGACTGGTGAATTTATTTTTTTGTTTGCTTTTTTTTAGAATTTCTTTTTTTGGAATTCTGGGATTTTTTTTCTGCTTTTTTTGATTCGGCCTTTTGTTTTTCCTTTAGCTCGTTGCTTTCTGAATACTTGCCTTCGCCAATGCTGTCTATGCACCAGGAAGAGCCTTCTGCTTCTGCCTGCTGGGACCAGAGCGTGTAGTAGATTGTTTTGCCGTTTATAAGCTCTACGGAATAGGAACCGTCGTCCAGCTGCTGGGGCTTTACAATCTTGCAGTTCTTTGCAAAGTCGTCTTTTGTAAGAGTGTTCTTTATGTCTACCGCAAGGGCAGCGTAAAAGCCTGAAAGTGGATATTCTGCGAATGATGCTGATGTGTAGGCGTAGTCTGCGGTGCTTGAATTGCGCATTACGTAGGCAAAAGTTTCGGTACCGGATTTGCCCACGTATTTTTTGGAAAGGAATTTTTCTATTTTGCTGCAGGAAACTTCATCTTCTTTGAGTTCCTTTGTAAAGGCAGAAATTCTCTTGTCCAGGCTTTGTGGGGCAGGAGCGGATGTTGCTTTTTCTATGAATTTTTTGAGGCTTGAAACAGGCATGGAAATGTTTGTTGACTGCCTAAAGCTTACCTTCCATGTGTTTACGCCTACAACTTCGTAGGAACCGCTGGCATTTTTGCGGAGAAGGGGACCGCCGGAATTGCCTGAATCTACCGGGGCTGAATGCTGGATTAGGGTTGAAACTTCCGGGTCTACAAGTGCCTTTATACGGGTTGTTGCATTTGTTACCGTGCCTTTGCCAAGCTGCCATGACGGTTCTGCACCAAGACCTGGGAATCCTGCGCTCCATACTTCCTCACCGTCGCTTACTGAGCGGGAAGAGACAGTCATTCCGCTTGCAAAGGGATTTTCTCCCTTGGGGAATGAAAGAAGTGCCAAGTCCAAGTCGCGGTCGGAGGCAAGAACCTTTAGGTTGTTGTAGGTTTTGTATGAACCGTCTTCCTGTTCAAACTGGACGCTTGCCTTTTCGCAAGAAGAGACAACGTGGCGGTTTGTTACGATGTAGTTTGTGCCGTCCGGGGCAACATAGACAAAGCCTGAACCAAAGGTGTTGCCGTCTATTTTTTCCATGAACTTTGATTCTTTTGAAAAGCCCTGCTGCCTTAGGTATTCGGCATTCTTTTTAATCCATTTTTTTGAGCTGTCGGAAAACTGTTCGCGGACAACGCAAACTTTTTCCTTAAGGTTTTCCGCAAAGGAAAGAGTGCTTGCTGATATGCTAAGCGTAAGTGCAAATGTGAGTATTTTTTTCATTCACTTCCTCCTGATGTTTTTTATGCTAGGTTTAGTTTTGGGTTTAGCAGATTATCGGGTCGTGGTTCGACAAGATCACCAACCACCCGATAATGACACGTTCGGTCTAGTCTGCTACTTTTCCTTTTTTGTGTTGTCTTCGAATGGAACAATCTGTGCGCGCACAAGCTGTTTTTTTGTGCCGTACTTTTTTGCAAACCATTCCTTTGCCTGGTCGTATTCATCTACAAGTTCTATCTTGGAGATGTCTAGGGTTGCCGGGTCTATTGTGATTATCCATGAGCCTGCGTAGGCATATTTTGTGTCTTTGGGGACTATGCAGCGGGCAAGGCTTGGTATGTAGTAGAATGCTTCCGGTGCTTCGGTTGGATAATAGTAGCAGGTTGGGGTTGTTGTGTATTCAATGGAATCTTCTACCTGGCATTCGCGTTCCTGTATAAAAAAGGTTCCGGGTTCAAAAGCACCAAAAAATTCTTTTGTGGTTTTATAGCTTTCGGTCATTCTTGGTTTTACGTCGTTTTCTACCTTAAATGTCTTTTTTAGGAATTTCCATCCGCCGGGGGCATTGATTGTAATCTTAACTACGGCATCAACGTCTTTTGCGCTTGCGGCAAGGGCTGCCATGCAGAGTGATAGCGCTAGCAAAAACTTTTTCATATTCCTCTTCTCCTATTAGTCGCTGTTCTTTAGCTGCTTTTGCAAATCTTCTACTTTTTCAAGTTCTTTTTTTAAGAGGGGTTCCCATTTTGTTCCGGTAAATTCGATGAGCATTGAATTTACTGCTTTTTTGCGGGCCTTGAGTTCCATCTTTTTTATGGTCTTCTCTTTTTCTTCTGGGCTGTCGTTTTTGTACCATCCGTTATCATCAAGATAGTGAACGTCAACTTTTTTGCCGCTGCAAGTTTTATATCCTATATAGACAATTCTGTTTTTTCCTTTTGGCAGGACAAAGTCAAAGTCATTTGGGATGGCAAGGCCGTATTGCCCAACATAAATTGTGTCGTTTAGTTTGAGTCTGGAGAAGGTGCATTTGTATGTGCCACCGCTTATGGCTTCTCCGCAGTAATGTGAACCCCAGCTGCATTTAAAGTAGGAAGGGGCAAGGCTTGTGTCTTTTTGAATGAAATATAAGTCTTCAATGGCTCCGGTTGTGCATCCGTAAAAGAGGACCGTGTCCGGTTTTTTGGCTTTTGGTCTTGCGGCCGATTTTGATTTTGTCTTTTTTACGGCTTGTGCGGAAAGGCAGGCGCTTGCTGCCATGGTAAGCGCAAGTGCGAACGCGAGTAACTTTTTCATTTTGCTTTCTCCGAATACTTTTTAAAAATACTCTGTAAATGTACCCACCCCCATCATCTTTGTCAAGGGGGGCTTTCAAGGGAGGGCCCTTGGACCCCGGAAATAAGGGGAGGGAAAACCCCCTACTCCGAAGCGAGGGTTTTCCCTCCCCTTA
>JAILHV010000169.1 GCA_024695625.1 Treponema sp. | reverse complement strand
AAGCGCGACTACACGAGTGGCCTCTTGGCTGCAGAAAGGCGGGGGCTTGAACAAGGCATGCGACAAAAGGCAATTGAGACCGCAAAAAAGTTCCTGGCAGAAGGTATTGCTCCCGAAATGATTGCAAAGTGCTGTTCCCTTCCGCCGGAAGAAGTTCTTAAGCTAAAAACTGAAAGCTAAAATCAAGATTGTTTCAATAAAAGCCAAACATTAAAATTTTGTTAATTCGTGTGAATTCCGCAAAGAATTTGCTAGCAATATTTTGAGTATAATGCTATAATTTTTAGATATGGAAGAATTGCAGACGTTTGCTGGAAATCCTTTGCCGATTGGCACTCAAGTTTATCCGGACGGAGTGAACTTTAGCGTATACTCCAGGAATGCAACGCGCATTTTTTTGGATCTGTTTGACAAAAGCAGCGATGTAAAGCCTTACTCGACTCTTGTCCTTTCCCCAGAGCAGAACCGCACCGGGGATCTGTGGCACATTTTTGTCAAGGGAATTAAGGCCGGCACCCTTTATCTTTTCCGCGTGGAAGGGCCTTTTGAACCTTCGGAGGGGCACCGCTTTAATCCAAAAGTCTATCTTTTTGACCCCCGCGCAAAGGCTTTGACTTCCGAATCACTGTTTCTGAACATTCCGCCAACTTACAGGCCTCCTGTGGACAAAGAGGACATGGAAGTTTTTAAGGGCAGGGATATGGAAAAATTCCCCAAGTGCGTGGTTGTGGACAATTCCGCCTTTGACTGGGAGGGTGACAAACCGCTTAACTACCCCCTTTCCAAATGCGTCATCTACGAAACACACCTTAAGGGCTTTACTGCAGGAAAGGAAAACAGCGTCTCTTGCCCCGGAACATACGCAGGCTTTACCCAAAAGATTCCCTACCTTAAACGGCTGGGTGTTACAAGCGTAGAGCTGCTTCCAATCTTTGAATTTGACGAATACGAAAACACAAACGTCAACCCCAGGACTGGCGAGCGCATGAAGAACTACTGGGGCTACAGCACAATGTGCTTTTTTGCCCCCAAGGCTTCCTATGCGGCAGACAAAAGTCCAGGAGCTTGCGTAAACGAATTCAAGACGCTTGTAAAAGAGCTTCACAAGAACGGCATAGAGATAATCCTGGACGTTGTGTTCAACCACACTGCTGAGGGCAACGAAAACGGCATAACCTTCTGCTTCCGTGGATTTGAAAACAGCATATTCTACCTGCTGCCCAATTCGCACAAAGAACACTACATGAATTTTTCCGGCTGCGGCAACACAACAAACTGCGGGCACCCGGTTCTGGCAAACTACATCATCGAATGCCTTCGCTACTGGGTGCTCAACTACCACATAGACGGCTTCCGCTTTGACTTGGCGGCTGTTCTTAACAGGACACAGGACGGGGGTCTTGTAGAAGCTTCATCTCTTGTAGACGCTATCCAGCAAGATCCGGTACTCCACGACACAAAGATGATTGCTGAACCTTGGGATGCAGGCGGCGGCTACCAGTCTGGCTGCTTCCCCGGACGCTGGGCAGAATGGAACGACCGCTTCCGTGACGACATACGCAAATTCTGGAACGGTCACGAAAAGCTTGCCACCGCAGCTGCCACAAGAATAAGCGGTTCAAACGACCTCTTCCAGTTCAGAAGGCCATGCAACAGCATAAACTACATCACCTGCCACGACGGCTTTACCATGAACGACCTTGTAAGCTACAACGGAAAGCACAACGAGGAAAACGGCGAGGCAAACCGCGACGGCAACGACTCAAACTGGAGCTACAACTTTGGCTTTGAAGGCCCAACCGCAAACCCATCCATAGAGCGCACACGCACAAGGCAGATGAAGAACTTTATCCTTACAATGCTCATCTCCCAGGGAACACCAATGCTTCTTGCAGGGGACGAATTTAGGCGGGGTCAGCAGGGCAACAACAACGCCTACTGCCAGGACAACGAGACAAGCTACATCGACTGGGGAATATGCAGACTGAACGACAGGCTGGTAACATTCACCCAGAGGGCAATAGAACTCAGAAAAAAGCACGCCGTATTCAGAAGGGAAAATTTCTTCAGGGGCAACAAGGCAGGAGAAGTGCCGGACATTCAGTGGTACGCCTACGACGGAAGCCTTCCCGACTGGAACGTAATGCAGAACTTTTTGGGCTTTACGCTCAGCGGAAAGTACAGCCTTAACGAAAATGGCAAGAGCGACAACGACTTTTACATAGCCATGAGCACGGACAGGCACGACACTCTGGTAACCATCCCAACGCTAAAAGACGGACGCAGGTGGTACAGGGTGGCAGACACTTCAATAGAAGCAGACGACAGCCTTGTTCTGGAAGGACGCATAGAGCAGCTTCACTCGCAGTCACGCTATGTGCTTCCGGCTGGCTCAATGATAATACTGATGGCCAAATAGCATGGCCAAGCAAATTGGGAATAATACGGTCTGTGGAGGCACCGTGTTTTTATATACAGTTCTTAGGAGGAACAAATGAAATTTGACGCAGAAAAGTTCAAGGAGAATTTAACAGCGCGTCTTCGCAGGC
>JAILHV010000117.1 GCA_024695625.1 Treponema sp. | reverse complement strand
GTGGGAGGAAAGTTCAGTTTTTAAAAAGACTGTCGTTTCCTACTCATGCCCAAGCCTGGATGAGTCTTGCGCCATTCTCTTTCACACAGGCCGCCATTAGGTTGAACCAGCTGATGCAATGGTCCAAGATGATTGCATCAGCTGTAATGACATTTTCCTTTGTCCAAAGTTCCCTGTCCACTTCTTTTAGTAGCTGAATGTCCAAGCTGTATGGACAGTTATTCCCCTCTTCTTCCTTGATGTCGGCAATCAAAGCCTTGAGTCTTCCCGAATTGGAAACAGGCTCATCAAGCAGAATATGTACAGACTTGACATTCATTTTTGCCAACGTAGAAAAAAGCATCTTAACCGCATACTCTGTCTCTGGAATAATTCGGTAGGTTCCACGCAGGGCTGCAAGATCGCGAATGCATCCGTCCATGCAGTCAAACAAAATGGAATTGCAGAGCATAACCTCCAACGTAATCACAGTATTGAATCCGTCTATCCAGACCTCTTGATTTTCTATAGAAGAAAGTTCTTTTTCTTTTCTTACTTTAAGATGCTCCCTTACAGAAATGCTCCGAACAAGGGCCAGCCTTTGTCGTTCCGAAAGCGAAAAATGATTGCCCACAAAAGTGGATGCTGATTTAATATCGTAACCTTCGTTAATCAGATAACTGATGTGTTTTGCAGCAGTCCGCAAAGTTTCCAAGGCAGAAGGAGAAAAATTCTTTTCGTCAGAAGGAACGAATCCCCGCTTTGCATCCTTCTTTGATTCAAATATGCTCATACTTTACTTTACTTTACCTCGTTTTAAACAGCAGCGTCTTTTTATTCAGCCAAAATTTCTTCTATATCCTTTATCCATTTTTCATGATTAATTTCCTTGGCAAGTTCCAACGCTTCCTGCCAATGTTTTTTAGCAGAGGCAGAATCGTTGGACTGCTTTTCAACAATGCCAAGACCGTATAAGGCGTTTATAAGCCCATCAATAAAATTCGGTGAGTGGGGAAACTTTTCCCTTCTTAGTTCAACCTGCTCTTGCAGATAGTTAAGTGCGGATTCAAGGTTGCCGAGCTTGTTTTCTATCATTGCAAGGCTGTTAAGCTCGCGAGCCATGTTCTGAAAGTTATGTGGCAAATCAGGTACTTTCTCATTTATTTTGCGTTCTAGTACCAAGGCTTCTTCCTTATGTTTTTTGGCAGATTCAATATCACCGCTCTGACTTTCTATCATGCCAAGACCGTAGAGCATGTCCACCATGTCGTTCAGGTTCTTGGGCTGCTCGGGAAGTTTGCGCCTTATTTCCAAAGTTTCGCTTATGCGCTTTTTACACTCTTCAGCATTGCCAAGACGGTTTTCAAAAACTGCAAGATTTCCAAGATGGTCTGCAAGGTTTGCCAAGTTGTCTTCTGTTTGCGAAAGCTGTTTGTCTATTTCTACCGCATCTTTGTAATGGGCATAAGCCGATTCAAGGTCTCCGGTTTCTTCTTCAAGGTATGCAAGGTTGTTCAGCAGGGTTGATTTTGAAGAAAGGTTTTCGTCATTTTTTTCCATGGCATCGCTTATTTCTATTGCCTTTAAATAAAGCGGTTTAGCGGCAGAAGGATTCTTGCAGAAAACTTGCACACGCGCTTCTGCATTGTACAAATCTACCAACTGGGCAGAATCTGCTTTTTCTTCCAGCTTGTGTAGAAGCTTTGCATATTCATCTTGGGGAAGTTCATTCAGAATAGGATCATTGTTGTTGTAAAGCGCGTTCAAAAATGCCTTGAACAAATCAACGTCATTACAAATTCCATAGTTGATAAAACTGCTTGCAATATACGGTGAATAGTTTTGTGTATAATTTTGATTCACAGAATTAAAGACCACATTTTTTTTGATGTTCAAAAAATAGTCGGAATAATCTGCCTTTTCAAAATCCAATTGCTTGCGGAATGAATCTGCAATGCGCTTGTCGATGTGGAAGGATTCATCTTCGTAAGAAAGAATTTTCTTTTCTATAAGGGAATGAAGAATGTCGTCGCTGCCGGGCAAGAGCGTTTCTATTACATCATAATCAACGCCACCGTCTGGCCAAGTAACATACACTGTCAGGAATTTTAATTCGTCTTCTTTAACATCTACCAATTTGTTGTTTTCTTTCATTTTATTCTCCTTATAAATTTATATAGCAAGCCTTAAACCCAAAAAGGAAGCCTTAAAACCTGGGGGATTGCCGCAGCGGTGTCCTACGCGTAAATTTACAGGACTATTGTGATAGCTACCGCCGCGGAAAACTCTGCTTTTGCCGCTTGCAGGTCCAGTCGGGTTAACGACCGGTTCACTCTGATACGATGGTGCAAAGAAGTCGCTGCACCACTCGCAGACGTTGCCAGACATGTCGTAAAGGCCAAGTTCA
Source organism: Treponema sp. (assembly GCA_024695625.1). Lineage (GTDB taxonomy): Bacteria > Spirochaetota > Spirochaetia > Treponematales > Treponemataceae > Treponema_D. Next base: position 3,083 of record JAILHV010000117.1, on the reverse strand, counting down.
TTGGGCAGTTTTTCTGCAACAGGATGCACATACATGAGTCCGTTTTCTTCATGCTGTGAATTTCTTTCTGACCAGGCAACATCGTTCAGTTTGTTGCTTCCGCTGTATTTGTAGCCCTTGCTTAGATTGCCGCCACGTGCCGCAAACTCCCATTCGGCTTCGGTGGGAAGACGGAACTTCATTCCGGTAAGCCGGTTCAGTTCTGGAAGGAAAAGATTTGTAACGTCATCCCAAGAAACGCTGTTCACAGGAAAATTGTCCTCCCTGCCGTAGCCGTAATATTCATCGCTTGGATTCTTGCCTGTTACGGCCGTCCACAAAGCTTGCGTCACCTGGGTTTCGCTGATATAGAAATCGTCAAGGGTAACGTCGTGTATGGGTAGCGACCAGTCAAAATGGTCAGACCCCATCTTGAAACTTCCGCCCTGCACATATATCATTTTGCCGTACTGAATGCCGGATATTTCTATTGGAAATGATTTGTCGTCCATCGTGTTCTCCTTGCCGCAATCAACAGGTGCAATAGCTGATTACATCGTATTCAGCTTCCCCGTCGCCATTAATCCAAGCCACAATAAATTTAAGTCTGTAGTCTTTCGGAAAACAAGGATAATCTTGTAAGCTACCGTTGAATGCCAGCCTGAATCCGCCGTCAATTATGTCCGTTGCAAACAACTGGTGTTCTGCAGGTTCCCACATTAAGTCCACAGTGCCGAGCCCATAGGTTATGCCGTCTTTTACGCCATTAAGGTTGATTGTACATTCATCGCTGGTGTCAGGTTCCAGCGGCACGCCTAAAATCTTCGCGGTAATGACATCACCTTTTTTGAAATCGGCAGCATCGAGGCAAATTTCATACATTCCGTCTGGTTTGCGCAGGGTGTCATTGTCGCCATAGTAACCAAGTTCCGTATTTTGTTTGGCACTATAGGTTGCAGGATTCCCATTTATGCGCAGTTCAAACTCTCCAACGGGAAGCGTTATTTTGTTTTCAACTTGTTCGTTCATCGTGAGTTCCGCCAGCTGCTCTTCGATGTGTTGTATAATACCACCTTCGTTAAACTCATCGTTACACCTGCGGAATATATCCAATGCCTGTCGAAAATGCTTTACGGCGGCGGCGTTCTCGCCAAGGTCCTGCTTTTCAAAACATCCCATGCTGTGAAGGGTCAAGGCGACACTGTGCAGGACTTCCGGCGTTTGGGGCAGATTGTGCTTTATTTCCAAGGCTTCAAGAAAATGCTTCTTGGCGGATTCAAAGTCTTTTAGCCAGAAACGCTCTTCCATTGCGAGGTTGTGAATGTCTCGCGCCAGGTTGAGCCTGTTCTCTGTGGTTGGCGGCAGACCGCGGTCAATTTCCACCGCTTCCAGATAATACTTTTTTGCCAAGTCATTATCTTCTTCGTATTCTGCAAGCTCGTTGAGAATCAGGGCTTTTTCCGACAAAAGCTCCTCGGTTGCTTCCATTGAGTCTATTACTTCCAGTGCCCTTCTGTAATCCACCTGTGCATCTTCAAACTCTTGCCTGTAATCTTCCATATTTCCTTCGGCATGAAGCAGTTTCACCAGCTGACGTGGTGCAGCAATCTGCTCCATAGATTCCAGTATCTTCGCAGGCCAGGGAGTGCCGTACATCGCAATCCTGTGTTTCCAAACTGAATTGCAGAATTCCGTAAACAAATCAACGTCCTTGCAAATACCCCAGACAAAAAAGCTGTATGTGATACATTCCGAATATTCCTGACGGAACTCGTCTTTTGACGAATCGGCAAAAACATCCTTTATGGTCTGTAAATAGTGCGAATAGTCATAGGTATGGACATCTATCTGCTTTCGCAATTCTTTGGCATTTTCCAGCGGAAGACCATAATATTTGTTGCCGTATTCTGATTTGACAATGCCTTTTTCTACGAGGGACTCAAGCGCACCGTCACTTTCGGGCAAAAGAATCTCGATTGCCTTTGCATGAACAGAATGGTTGTAGGCATACATATCGTAATCGGCAAACCATGTGATGAACACCGCGAGGAATTTTTTCTCGTCTTCGGTAAATGAGCTAATGTTGATGGACTTATTCATTCTTCCACAAATTCCATTTTGCAAGGCAAGGTTGTCTCGTGATACCATTTGGGCGTTGCTTCTTCCAAGATTTTAAGCAACAGGGCAGCGATGCTGTTGTCAGTGCCGTTGCCACTACGGTTTTCCTGTTCTCGTATGCGGCTCAAATCCAGAGGGGCTCTGTTGTACATCTGGGCAAAAAGCCGGCAGTGTTCAAATCCACCGTGCGCCTTGGCAAATGCGATGGCGGCGGCAATACGCTCGTCCATAGTGCCTTCAAGTTTCTCCTCGTCCCGGACAACCTCTATGCGGCTCAAACCGTGTCCGCCTATATGAAGATGTAAAAACTCTTCAAGGTTGTCAAAAACCTGATCATTGCCTTCTTCAGGGAGATAGGCAACTATTTTACCGTCGGGACATGCACAGATGATATCAGGGTAATACCATCCGCCTTGCGCCACGGGAACAGTGTCATCCCCATAGTCCTGCCGTATGTATTCAATGCTCTCCGCACAGCGTTTCGAGCAGCCGTCTCCGTCGCGCCTCATATAGTCAGCGTCGTACCATACCTTAACGTTGTCCACGGGGTCATGCACATGTTCGCTGTTGGAAAGAAGATTGAAGGAAAAATCAATATCAATAAGATAATGAGTTCCGTCATCCATCACAACGTTGGGGCGGTCTGGATACATGTTTACGCGGTCAAACACACCGTCCCATTCCCGGCAGAACTTTTCTGCAGCGGGCGTAAAGGGTACCCCGGCTTTGCGGTAGGTTTCGGCAATCATGTCGCGGTCGTATTCGTGGCTGCGGTGTGCCTTGGCGAATGTGATGGCGGTGGCAATGCGCTCATCTTCTGTTCCTGTCAACTGCATGTCAGTTCCTCCCCCATATTATCCATACGAAATTGCATCCCTACGGCAAGATCATATCACTGTATCCTCTAATATGTCACAGTCTTTTTTCAAATCTGAACATGCCGTCAGGAAATTGTTCATCGACATGTTCTGCAATATCCGGATCAT
>JAILHV010000101.1 GCA_024695625.1 Treponema sp. | reverse complement strand
GGTTGTTCCCACAGCCTGTCGAAGTGAATCTCCATTTACAACATAAATGCTGTAAAAAACATAAGCATGAACGGTAATTACAACTGTGATGAATGCAAAGACCATTCTCTGAAACTGATTTCTTGGCATAAGAAATCCTCCGTAAAAAAGAATTCTTAATGTGCCGTAATCAGATTTACTTGAAGTGCTGCTTCAACACATGTGTCGTTTGCATTAAGTGTTGTGAGTATAGCAAAAAATCAGGAAAATGAAAAGCTAGGGTCATCTAATTGTGGTATTTATCCTTTTTTCATATTGACAATCATCTATGTATCGTTTATGATAAAACATATAGATAAATATCAATATGAGGTTATACATGAATGATTCAGAACTCGCTCTTGTCTGTAAGGCCTTGGGAGATGAAAGCCGGGTTCAGATTGTTAAAATGCTGACGGGCGGAGAATTATGTGCCTGTAAAATTCTTGACGCTTTTAATATTACTCAGCCAACTCTTTCTCATCACATGAAGATTCTTACAGATTGTAATCTTGTCAATTCGAGAAAAGAAGGAAAGTGGACATATTATTCAATAAACTGCAAAAAGTTCTCGGAGTTCAAGAGTTCTGTCTCTGAGTTTACCTGCAAAACTTCACCTGCAAAAAAATCAGCTGGAAAGTGCTGCTGCAAGGATTAGTGATTATGGGCAGTTTTATTCAAAACCAGATTCTTGGAATGTTGTGGCTTAAAAGTCTTATCGGAAAAATGCTTTCTGCTTTTGGGCTTGATGTCGAAAGCCGTTTTGGTGGAAGTCTTCACTTTTTTATTTATGATGTAATTAAAATCACAATCCTTCTTTTTGTATTGATATTTTTGATTTCATATGTTCAGTCATATTTTCCGCCAGAAAGAAGTAAAAAAATACTTTCGCATTGCAAAGGATTTTCTGCCCGGATAATTGCTGCGCTTTTGGGAACGGTGACATCCTTTTGTTCCTGTTCTTCAATTCCTCTTTTTATGGGATTTACGACAGCAGGACTTCCGCTTGGGGTTACCTTTAGTTTTTTGATTTCTTCACCTATGGTTGATTTTGCTTCACTCATTTTGCTGACCAGTATTTTTGGCTGGAAGATTGCCCTTGCTTATGTTGTACTGGGGCTTGTTATTGCTGTTGCAGGCGGAACAATAATAGAGCGTCTTCACATGGAAGATCAGGTTGCTGATTTTATCCGTAACGGAAAAGGCCATTCTCTTGAAGAAGAAAAGCTTTCACAGAAGCAAAGGCTGTTTTCTGCATTAAAGTCTGTTGGCAGTACTTTAAAAAAAATCTTTCCTTATATACTTTTGAGTGTTGCGGTGGGGGCGGTAATTCATAACTGGATTCCAGAGAGCTGGATTGTTAGCTTGCTTGGTAAGAAAAATCCGCTTGGGGTAATTCTTGCTGTCTTTGTAGGCATTCCAATGTATGCAGATATTTTTGCCTGCATTTCAATTTCTGAAAGTCTCTTAATGAAGGGGGCTCTTTTGGGAGTGGTTTTGAGTTTTATGATGGCGGTAACGACTTTGAGTCTGCCCTCTCTGATTATGATTAAAAAAGTGATTAAAACAAAATTGCTGGTAATTTTTGTTTCAATTTGCGTAGTTGGAATAATTATTGTCGGGTATTTTTTTAATTTTTTTGAAGCAATATTTTTATAAATTGGAAAGGAGAATGGTATGGAAAATCTTACAATTAAAGTCTATGGAAGCGGCTGTAAAGGATGCCAGACCCTGCATCAAAATGTAATTGATGCGCTTGCAGAAATGAATATTGCGGCAGACGTTCAGTATGTTACAGACATGCAGAAGATTATGGAAACCGGTGTAATGAGTCTGCCTGCTCTTGCAGTGAATGATAGGATTGTTTCGACAGGAAAGGTCTTGAGCGTAACAGATGTGAAAAAGTATTTGGGGTAGAAAATATGAATCACAAAGAAAAAGCAGTAAATTATTTCTCGCAGAAATTACATTGTTCTCAGTCGGTTTTGGCGGCTTTTGCTGATGAATGCGGAATTACAGAAGAAGAGGCTTTTAAGCTTGGCAGCTGTTTTGGAAGCGGCATGCGCAAGGGGCAGGTGTGTGGAGCTGTGACTGGAGCCCTGATGGTTTTAGGATTATTGTATGGTCAGAAAAGTGCCGGTGACACAGAAGGCCGGCTGCTTTCGAATAAAGTGAATGATTTAATGATGGACCACTTCAAGGAAAAGTGCGGTTCTTATATCTGCAATGATTTATTAGGCTGCGATGTTGCTACAGCAGGAGGCGTTCAATACTGCCGCGACAATAAACTCTTCACAGAGTTCTGCCCTAAGATGGTTGCCGCTGCTGTAGATGTTGTTGAAGAAATTATTCTGGAACAGAAGAGCGTATAAGTTTTTTTTTACGACTCATTCACCAGCTTGCCGGTCATGTGTTCAATTTCCAGTTCAAGACACTGAACGCGTGGCAGGGCATTTGTAAGTTCTTTTTCAAGATAGGCCTGGTCGTCTGTAAACTTCTGAACCAGCTTTGTGCAGATTTTTCGGGTAAGGTCCGGGTCGGTCACAAGGCGGATTTTTCCAAAGACGATTACACTGTTGATGTTCAGCGCCCACTCGCCGTCCTTGCGGTAGCCTGAATCGTAAACGCAGAAACTTGCCTTGTCGTAATTTTTGATGGCGTCGATTTTGTGGCCTTCCTTTGCGCCGTGAAAATAAATCTTCTTGTCTTCTTCGCTGTAAAGATGTGAAAGGGGAAGCCCGTAAGGGTAGCCGTCGTCACCAAGAAGTGAAAGAACTCCGCGTTTTTCGTTTTTTAAAATCGCTTTGCATTCATCATTTGTAATCTGCTGCTTGAATCTTCTCATTGGTCTGAACATTTGCGTACTCCTATTTATTATTAATAAAATACAACCTGACAAGGTAAAATGCAACATCAATTTCTTGTAAATGCTTTATCCTGTTCAGTGATTTTGTCGTCAGAAACAAGACGTTCAATGGCAATTTTAATCCTCCATATTTATCGATTCTTTTTTAAGATTGCTGCCACAAAATGAGAAATTGCAGCAAATAGGATAATAATGGAAATGTAGTCAATGGCAAATAGGATGTAGCCACGCTCCAAGTCAAAGAAGAAAAATTGCTGCTGCAGGATGAGGTACTTCCAGACCCCGCGTATGATGAAGGCATAGATGCCGTAAAGGCATGCGAGGGCAAGAATGCTGAACAAAAGGATTTTTCGTAATCTGTTATGCCGTGTTGATGAACTGTCATGCCGAGCTTGTTTTGGCATCTCTTTGCCAGGAGATCCTGAAACAAGTTCAGGATGACATGCATTTAGTTCAGGATGACAGGCAGTTCGTTCTTTATGACACATTTTGTTTGCAATCATACTTACGTGCAGGCCGATGTGCATGGACATAAAAAGAAAGTACCAGTGGCTTGCCAAAAGGTGTGCGATTCGTGCAAAGCCAAGGCCTTTTTCAATTCCCAAAAAAGTAAAGATGTGGTTTGAAAGAATGATTCCGCTAATCATCAGAAAAATTGCGCAAATCAAAATGCCGCAGTTTATGACTGTCTGCATTACGCGGTAGGGATTGTAGCTGCCACGGAAGATTGCACCGTACCAGCGGCGGTTGAGTGCAATGTGGACTGCCCAAAGCAAAAGAAGTGCCACGCCCAAAATCTCGTGCACAATGTCGGCAGGAAAAAAATAGTTTCCTCCCATGAGGATGATGGAAAGAAGCGTCATTGCTATGTCGATTGGCATTCTTATTTTGCGTGCTAAATTCATTTTTTCTTCTCCTCTCTTTTTGGATTTTTTGGAAACCAGCCTTTTTCCACCCGCTTTTTCTGATGAAAGAGTTCAACGATGCACCAGAGGCATGTTGTTCCCAAGAGTGCCAGAATATAAGACAAGAGGCCTTGGGTAAAAAGAGCTGCAAAAATAAGGCCAAGCCCAGCCAAGGCAAAGACCCACCAGATCCTTGCAGAAAAATAATATTCCGCCTTTATTACTATCGGATGAAAAAGACCGATGATTACAAGGGATGCAAGGCCTATTATGACGGATTCAAAATTCACTTTTTACCTCTTTACCTTATTTAACCATTTTTCTACATCTTTGGAAAGTGAAGAGCCTCCTGAATAATGAACGGAAAGTCCTTCTGTTAGAATTGCTTTTGGTGCAAGCTTTGAAATTGCAGTAAGACTCTGGCCAAATCTTCCACCTCCGTGGGAACAGAAGGGCATGATTGTTTTTCCTGTAAAATCGTAGCTTTCAAGGAGGGTTGCAATTGGCATAGGTATGCTTGCCCACCAGTTTGGATATCCCAAAATGATTGTGTCGTATTCTGCCCATTTTTCGCGGGCAATTTTTGTCTTTAGGACAGGACGTGCCTGCTTGTGCTGATCATTTTGAGCCTGATCCAAGACCGTGTTGTAATCAGTGGAATAAGGTTTTACAAGTTCCAGCTCGATTATGTCAAAGCCGGTTTGCCTTGCAATTTCTTTTGCCACACCGCGCGTGTTTCCGCTCCAGGAATAAAATACTATGAGGGATTTTCCCTTGCCCGAAGCGGAGTTTTTTCCTGCTACAATTTCCCTTGTGCTTACAATTCCTCTTACGCTGTCGTCCGCATTGCAGACAAGACGCAAGCCTACGTTGTATGCCCTGTTTGCCTGCGGAAGGGCTGCTCGGTATGCGCTGCGGAGATTTTTTCCAAAGTCGTTCCAGCCACCTCCACGGTAAACGCGGCGGCTTCCTTCGCTTACCCCAGACGGATTTGTGCTGCTTCCGCCCGAAAAGCCTGCCGAAGCAGAATAGTCGTCGTAGTAGTCAAAGCACCATTCTCCTACGTTTCCGTAAATGTCATAAAGTCCATTCGGATTTGGCGCAAAACTTCCTACGTCAACTGTCTTTGCCCGGTAGGTGCCAGGGCGGGTTTCTAGAACTGCATCATGAAAATAATTCTGCTCAATCTGATAGGGGTAGTGGCCGTAAAAGTTTACGTCGTTTGCTCCCGGAACCTTGCGGGAATAAAAGGGTGTCCTTGTTCCAGCTCTTGCTGCGTATTCCCATTCAGCTTCGGTGGGAAGACGGAAGCCGTTTGCGCTTCTGTTCCAACTTACACTGTGCCCTCCGTCCGTAACAGTGTAAGCTGGTGTCCTGCCATTCTTTCTGCTCAATGCGTTGCAGAATTCAACTGCTTCAAGCCAGGTGACGCTTTCTACAGGGAGTTTGTCGCCATTAAAATTGCTGGGATTTTTACCTGTGATTTCCCGCCATTCCTTTTGGGTAACTTCGTACTTTGCCATGTAGAAGGAGGCAAGCGTAACGCTGTGTTGGCTTTCGTCATTGCTGCGCCAGTCTTCTGCAGCAGGGCTTCCCATTATGAATGAGCCGCCTTTGATAAGAACGAAGTTTTCACCGGGGGCAGGATAGCTTTCTGCATTTACCATAGTGAGTGTTCCTAAAAGTGTGAATATAAGGGCTGCAAATTTTTTCATTGTGCTTTAATATCCTCGATAATCTGCTCGCATGTCATGCCGCAGTCGCGCAAAAGTTCTTCCGGCTTGTAGCGGTCGTAGAATTTCTTCTCAAGACCGTAATTCTTAACCCGCATTTTGCCAGGGCCGTAGAAAGAAGCAATCTTCTGTCCAAATCCGCCTTCAAGGATTCCGTCTTCAAGAGTGATTACAAGCTCGTGGTCTTTTTCAAGTTCTCGCAAAAGCTCTTTGTCCAAACCCGAAGCAAAACGTGGATTTATAAGGCTTGGAGTAAATCCGCATTTCTCTTTTATTGCGTCTGCCAGAGCCTTTCCCTTCTGGAAGAAATCTCCCAAAGCAATTACCGCGACTTTTTCGCCTTTTTCTTCTGTCTTAAAGTGATTCAAGATGCTGTAGTCTTTGTCTGCGGGACGGTGTGTAACCTGGTTTCCCGGAATCAGAATCAAAACAGGATTTTCCTTCTGCTCAAGACTCCAGTCCAGCATTGAAGTGTATTCTTCCGCGCTTGAAGGGCAGAGCACCACAAGATTTGGAATATTAGTGAAAGCTGCAAGTCCAAAAATTCCAAGGTGAGTAACATCGGTAAGGCCGTCGAAAGAAGTGTAGTTCATGAGCATTGTGACCGGAGTTTTATTGATGCAGACATCCTGGGAAATCTGATCGTAAGCCCTCTGTAAGAAAGTCATGTTTGTTACAACAAGTGGCTTTGCACCACGGCGGGCAATTCCAGACGCGATTGCAACGGCTGCTTCTTCTGCAATGCCTGTGTCGATGTACTGGCTGCCAAGCATTGCTCTTTCCGCAGGTCCAAGTCCTACAGACATAGGCATGGCAGGAGACACGACAACAAAATCCTTGTCTTTTTTTGCCTTTTCCATTATGTACTGGCAAGTCATACCGAAATATGATTCACCGCTTCCGAAGTTGACTGTCGGCTTTCCACTTGCGCGGTCAAACGGCATGGTCCAGTGCCAGGCTTCCTTGTCCTGTTCCGCAAGCTCATAGCCTTTACCTTTTTGAGTGTGGATATGAACTACAACAGGATGCTTGGAGTCGCGGACCTTTTCAAACACCTTGATTAAAGAGGCAATGTCGTTTCCATTTTCCTCATAAATATAATCAAGGCCAAATGCTGTGAACCAGTTATTTTCCGCCTTGCCATTGGAATCGCGGAGAGCCTTCAGATTTTTGTAGATTCCTCCGTGAGTTTCTGCGATTGCCATTTCGTTGTCGTTCACTACGATAATGAAATTTGAGTTCAGCTCGCTGCCTGCAACGCTAAGAGCTTCCATGGCCTCGCCACCGGAAAGGGAACCATCGCCGATAACCGCAATGATGTTTTCTTTTTCACCCAAGATGTCGCGGCCTTTTGCAAGTCCCAATGCCAGGGCAATTGAAGTTGAAGTGTGACCGATGTTGAAAAAGTCGTGCTCGCTTTCGTCCGGATTGGTGTAGCCTGAATCTTCCGCAAAACGGCTGTCGTCAAAGTAGCCGGCCTTTCGTCCCGTGAGCATTTTGTGGGCATAAGACTGATGGGAAACGTCAAAGACAAATTTGTCTTTTGGAGAATTAAAAACATAGTGCAGGGCGATTGTCGCTTCCACAAAGCCAAAGTTAGGGCCAAAATGTCCGCCGATTTTTGTAAGCCGGTTAAAAAGTCCCTCGCGAATTTCCTGAGCCACCGCCGGAAGCTCGGAAAGCGAAAGTTTTTTCAAATCTGCCGGCGAATTAATTTTATCTAAAACCATAAATTGTTTGCTCCTATTTCAAAAGTCCATCGATATATTTCTTTATGTCTGCGCCACTTCCGCGGGTAAAGTCTTTGCCGCCCTTGAAGTCTGCGCCTTTTGCAAACTTGGCAAGGTCTTTTCCGCTGCGTCCAAGACCACTGCCACCGCTTGTGCAAATGGTAACGAGTTTTTTGCCGCTCCAGTTTTGGCTTTCTACAAAGGTGTAGACAATTTTTGGCGCATAGGCCCACCAGATTGGATAGCAGACCACAACGGTGTCGTAGGCAGAAATGTCAATTTTGTTTGCTATTGCAGGCCGGCTTTTTGGGTCGTTGCATTCAACAGAAGAAAGGGATTTTTTGTCGTGCCAGTTCAAGTCTGCGCTTGTGTATTTGTGAACCGGTTCAATTTCAATAAGATCCGCTCCCATTTCCTTTGCCGCGTTTCTTGCCATGCGCTCTGTTGTTCCCGTTGCGCTAAAGTAAACAAATGCGGTTCCTGAGCCTGCCGAAGGATTTGCAAATGCTCCTGACATAATGATGCCTCCAAGTAAAAGTGTTAGGATAAGTTTTTTCATATTTTTCCTCCATGAAATTTTATTTTGCGTTAGGGATTGTAGCACCTGCCGCAGGCAGTCCCGAAGGGATGAGCCGAATAGGCGAAGTGCGAAAAGCCCGACCTGCCTTTAGGCAGGGAACGCCCTTAATTTAATTTTCCATAAACTTCTTTTTAAGTTTTAGTAACGCTGTGTCACTTAACTAAAGTGTATGCCATCTTTTGTGACTTGTCAATACTAAAATACATCTTTAGTGACAAAAAGTTACTTATTGCAAAAGCTTTTCTACAGTGCTAAAGTGAATGTCTGGAAGACTAAAAAGGCAAGGCAGTTTTTATCCGCGCAAGACGCGAAGAGCACAAGGAAAACATTAGGGCTATTATGGGCGGCGAAACGGAAAAGCTTTTTACCTCGTATTTCCGTGACTACCTTGAACAGACTTTTTATGATGACTTAAATCCTCGTTCCGAAGTTCCAAAAGATTTTGCCCTGCAATTTTTTACAGGGAGCTTTTGCGAAACAATAAAGTGGTGGATTAATTCCAGGATGAAAATGCCCCCGGAAGAAGTGGTGGAAAATTACCAGAAGCTGATAAAGCTGCTTTAAGCGGGTAAAAAGTGCAAGAGCTGGCTGGTCACGGACTGCCGGATTCAGTGTAAGATGGCCTCTGCTCCAGATTTGTAAAAAAAAAGCGAATATTCAGAAATATTTTCACTTGCAAAGGGTCTTTTTATGGGGTATAGTATAATTGTTGTCGACACGTGTTGACGTGTTGTGCTGGAGGAAAAATGAAAGTTTTAGTTATTGGCGGTGCAGGCTACATAGGAAGCCATGTTGTAAAGGAACTTATGGCTAAGGGCCACACGGTTGCCGTTTTTGACAACCTTTCAAGCGGTTTGATTCAGAATCTTTACCCCGGGAACGAATTTTTTGCGGGCTCTATCCTTCACAAGGAAGAACTGGACGCGGCTTTTGCAAAGGGCTTTGACGCTTTTGTTGACCTTGCGGCTTTTAAGGCGGCGGGCGAGAGCATGGTTCAGCCGGAAAAATATTCTATTAACAATATTTCCGGTACGATGAATATTTTGAACAGCGCGGTAGAGCACAAATGCCTTAACATGGTCTTTTCTTCCAGCGCGGCGGTTTTTGGCGAGCCACAGTATCTTCCTATTGACGAGAAGCATCCAAAGAATCCGGAAAACTACTACGGTTTTACAAAGCTTAAGATAGAGGAGTTCATGGGCTGGTACGAAAAGCTTAGGGGCTTGCACTTTGCGGCTTTGCGCTATTTTAATGCGGCAGGCTATGATCCTACCGGTGAGCTTTACGGCCTTGAAAAGAATCCTGCAAACCTTTTGCCTGTTATGATGGAGGTTGCATGCGGAAAGAGGGAAAAGATAAGCATTTTTGGAAACGACTATCCTACCCGCGACGGAACCTGCATCCGCGACTATATTCACGTTACGGACTTGGCCAGCGCACACGTTCTTGCCCTTGAATATATTGCAAAGGAAAAGAAGAGCCTTACGCTGAACCTTGGAACAGGCAAGGGCATTACTGTAACGGAGATGCTGGAGGCTACAAGGCGCATTACCGGCAAGGAGATTAAGGCTGAATACGTTGGTCGGCGTGCGGGTGATCCTGCCCAGCTTACCGCTACTTCTGCGCTTGCAAAAGAGGTGCTTGGTTGGGAGCCGCATTATTCCGATGTGGACACGCTTATTGGTTCTACTTGGAATGCCTACAAGAAGTATTTTAAGCTTTAACATTCTTGTTTTATAAAAGAGCCTGCTGTTATAAACGAGTCTGTTGCAATTTGAGATTCTGAGTCAAGCTCAGAATGACGCAATGTTATGGCATTTTTTTTGTTGGCGAGATCGTTTTTATAATACATTTCTTGCTTGCCATAATTTAAAAGCGCATGGACGCGCGTATTAGCAGCGTGCAGAATTGCTCTGCGATTCTGCAATCCTTAAAAAAATCCAAGGAGGGATTTTTTTAAGGCAAGTATTCGGTCTGGATGTTTTTTAGGCTTTGCAGGATGTGCCGCTTTTTTATATCGTCTCCGCCGGTTAAAAGTTCAAGCTGGCGCCTTGCTTCTTTGCGGGTGGAATTGTCCTGGTAAGTGCAGGTGCATGTTTGTGTAAGGTAGCCGTTTGCGGCGCAGTGTTCGCTTATAAGGTGGACAGGGGCGTAGTAGAGCGGGCGGATTACCGCAAGCGGATATTTTTTGTACCTGAGTAGGGGCGGCATTGTGCAGAGGGCTGCCTTTCCCAGCATGTTCATTAAAAGCGTTTCAAGAATGTCGTCCAGGTGGTGGCCAAGAACAAGTTTTGTGTAGCCGTTTTTTATTGCGTAGTCCAAGAGCTCCGTGCGTCTTTGGGTTGCGCACCAGAAGCAGTTCATTTTTTTTCCGGGCTTTAGGCGGCCAAGAACGTTCACGTAAATGCTTACGAGCGGCACATTCCATTTTTCAAATAGGCCGGAAATGGCTTTTGGCAGGGGAGGCGTTATTTCGCTTTGAATGTGAAGGGCAGTAAAGGTAAAGTCTTCTTCTTTTCTTTGGCGGCGCTTTGCAAGGTATTCAATTAGCGCGGTGGAATCTTTTCCTCCTGATGCTCCAACCAGAAGCTTGTCTCCTTTTTCTATCATGCCGTAGTCGTAAACGGCCTTGTCTATAATGCCAAAAAGCCTTGGGTTTGCCATAAGGGCAGTATACAAAAAGATTGGGCTGTGGGCAAGCAAGGGGGCTTTTCTTTTTTCTTTTTTTTGCGGCACTTTTGTATGCTAAGGGCTTTCCGGGGTTCCGGGGCCCCTCCCCCTCCATTCCTGCGGAACGGGCTTGCGCCCGCCCCTCCAATCCCTGCCGTGCTTGGTGTGGGAAATTTCCGCGCTCTTACCAAATCAATAAATCTAATTTGTAAACGCCCGGCTTGATTCTGTAACGCTCAAGTGTATCTGGTCCACAAGCTCCAGTTCCAACGCCTCTCATTGCCGCATCGATGTTCAAAATCCAGTGGGGATTTTTTTCAAGCTTGGTTAAGTCTATTAATTCAGCCATGTGTTCCTTTTTGAATAAATCTTCTGCGCTGTATTTTAGGACGCTAAAGGTAAAT
>JAILHV010000095.1 GCA_024695625.1 Treponema sp. | reverse complement strand
CTTATCCATCAAAAAATGAAGAGCCAACCCCTTCCGCAAAACCGCGCCGAGTTTGAAGACCGGGCCCACCTCTTTTTGCTCATGGAAAGGCTGCGTGATTTTCTTGAAATAAAGCGGGATTTTGTTGCGGAAAGCATTGGGGCATAATTCAATTTTTTGCCGCCAGGTTCACAAGCCACTTTTCCTTCTTGAGCCACCAGGTAGCTATGGCAATCTTTGGGAATTCCACCGCCTTGATGATTGTATACATCACGACGGGCCCTATGCTGGTAAACTTTGCCATGATGATAATGCCCGGAATTACAACGAATACGTTTGAAATTCCGTCAACCAGCATTCCCATCATCGTGTCACCACCTGCACGGCTAACGCTGAACTGGCCGTTGATGTAGACCCAGGCCGGCATGTAGAGTGCCATTACAAAGACCATGCTCTTGCAAATGCCCTGTGCCTCTGGACTCAAGCGCCTAAAGACGAGCGGGACAAGCAGAATCGTTACAAGCCCCACTCCCGTCATCATGACGCCAAAAATGTTTGCCCCGTTCAAAAGCCAGACCTTCTGCTTCCTTGCAAGGTCTAGCTCCCCGCGGCCAAGGCTTTTCCCAACGATTACGCCGGTGGAAGTGATGATTCCACTGAACGCAACAAAGAAAAGGTTTGCGATTGCAAAACTCGCGCTCATGCCGGATACGACCTCCGAGCCTCCGCGACCATTGTAGAGGGCCGCAGACACGGTTTCCGCCACAGCCCAAAGCATCTCGGAGCAGGATGACATGGCGGCACGGGCACAAATCTCCCGGTAAAGCTTAAAATTCACGCGGAACATGTCATATATGCGGATTGCAAAGGGAGGCTTCTTTACGGCAACATAGGCCACAAAAACCACCATTTCCACCGAACGGGCAATGACCGTAGCGATTGCGGCACCCCTAACTTCAAGGCGCGGTGCACCAAGGTTTCCATAAATGAAGACCCAGTTGAAAAATGTGTTCACAAGCGTTGCAACTATGGATATGACGAGAGGGGCCTTAACGCTGCCGATTTCCCTAAGCGAAGAGGCTATTACCGTCGCAACGACAACTGGAATGCCGGTAAAGGCAATAATCCAAAGGTACTGCTGCCCCTGGTCCAGAATCACATCCGCCTGTGTGTTTCCCCTGACCATAAAGGACAAAACCTTGCGGGGAAAAGCCATGCAGGCAAACATAAAAATTCCCGCAATAAAAAGGCCAACCCAAAGCTTAAAGCAGAATGACTGCCTCATCCCCTCCCTGTCCTCCGCACCGGAAAACTGGGTCATGAAAATTCCCGCCGCAGTGCAGACCGTCGTCAGGAAGACGATAAAGAGAAAGATGATTTGCCCGGAAATGTTCACACCGGACATCTTTACGTCGCCAAGCCCGGAGACCATAAAATTGTCAATCAGCGAAACAAGGTTCTGCACCAAAAGCTGCGCCATCACGGGAAGGGCAATCTTAAGGGCAGAAGAATAAAATGCCGCGCTTCCAAAGCGGTTTGAGATAGACTTCCTTAAATTCATTAAAAAATAATCCTAAAAAACAATTCTAAAAAAAATACTTAGCCGAGAAGTTCCCCGGCCAACTTTTCCAGAGCGGCAACATCCGCATCCTTCATAGAAATCTTGATGGAAACCTTGGTCTGCGCAAAAGTAATGTCCTTGCAGGGTTCAAGCAGGGCGGCCATAGTCTTTGCAGCAGCGGGATTCCAGCTGGAATTTTCCACGAATGCCACCTTGCGCTTCTGGTAGTTGCGCTCCACCAAATGCTGGATGAATTCCCTCATGGCAGGGAAAACCCCTCCGCAGTAAGTCGTAGAAGCAAGAACAAGCTTTCCGTACCTAAAGGCATCCTCAACGCACTCGTAAATGTCCTCGCGGGCAAGGTCAAAGATGGCAACCTTTGGACAGCCCTTTTCCTTTAGAATCTGTGCAAGCTTTTTAGCAGCCTCCCTCGTGTGGCCGTAGACCGAAGTATAGGCAAGAGCAACCCCCTCGCTTTCCACACCGTAGCTTGACCATATATCGTAAAGGCCAATGTAGTGGGACAAATCCCCTTCAAGAACAGGCCCATGCAGGGGGCAGATGGTCTTAACATCCAGGGCGGCAACCTTCTTTAGCAGAGCCTGAACCGCGCTGCCAAATTTTCCCACAATGCCAAAATAGTAGCGCCGGGCCTCGCAGTCCCAGCCCTCAGGGTCATCGTAGTCAAGGGCACCAAATTTTCCAAAGGCATCCGCAGAAAAAAGAATCTTGTCCTCTGCATCGTAGGTCATGACAACTTCCGGCCAGTGCACGTTGGGGGCAGAAATAAAGCTTAGCTTCCTCTCACCAAGGTCAAGGACGCTTCCATCGGAAACCACAAGCTGCCTGTCGGCAAAATCCGTCCCGAACATATTCTTCATCATGGAAAAGGCAACTTTGGACGCAACAATCGTTGCCCCAGGATATTTCTCTGCAAAAGCCATCACGTTAGCCGAATGGTCCATCTCCATGTGCTGGACAACGAGATAGTCAGGCTTACGTCCGCCAAGAAGGGCATCTATATTGCCAAGCCACTGGCCGCCAAAATTTGCGTCAACACTGTCCATAACGCAAACCTTATCGTCAAGGATTACATAAGAGTTGTACGCCATTCCGCCGGGAACTTCAAACTGTCCCTCAAACAAATCAATGTCGTGGTCGTCAACTCCAACATACTTAACTGCATCGCAAATCGTCATGGCCTTCCTCCCAAAATAAGCATGCCCTATTCTAGCGTGAATAAAAAAAACTTTCAAATGGAGTTAGGAGTATGGACGGTAGCCTTTCTGGCTCTACCAAAAATGCCCTGGCTAACTCGACTGCCATGCCCTTGCGTCACCGCCCTTGCGTGGTTCCGCGGGTCCCTGCCCGCTACATTGCTCCACTTCGTTACGCAACCCGCCGCTGGCGGGCCACTCCACGGCGGCGTAGCATTATCCTAAAGGCTTATCGTACCGATTACAGTCTCATCGCCTGCAGATGACTTCCGCGCTTTTTCCGCCTTTCCCAAAAGGGAATGCTTCTTTGGAGATTCCACTTCAAGCTCGGTGTCGTCAAAATTCTTTCTGGGGGCAGAGCGCTTTTTTGGCGAAACAAGAAAACCAAAGAGGCTTCCGCAGATTCCGCCGGCAAGGCTTATGAAGGTTACCACATTCTTTTTCAAAAAAAGAAGGAATCCGTTTCCGGAAGAAGAAAGCCGCACGTCGCTACCGCTGTAGACAGAGTAAAGCTGGTATATAATATAGAAGGAAAACACAAGAATCCAGGAAATCCTTATGCGCTTCTTTGCAAGGTCTGTCATTCCCGTAAGGAAAATCATCGTGAATATTGCGCAGGATGCACCAAAGACAGGGGACGGGGAAAGGCAAGCATTAAGAACGCCGGTAACCAGGGACGAGACCGCAAGCATAAGGGCAAAAACCGGGGAACCGTAACGCTCCTCTAGTTCAGGGCCAAGCAAAAGGACAAAGAGGGAATTCACAAAGGCAGGAGTCCAGGAAGAAGAGCCGAACACGTGCAAAAGAAGCTTTATGTAGTCCGCCCCGGAAGAAAAATTGAAGCCGGGACTGCTAAGCTTTCCGCCCGGGCATGTAAGGATGGAGGCAAGCAGCTTTCCATTAAGCGCAAATGAATCAAGTGCAAATGCCAAAACCAAAAGCAAGGCAAAACAGACCGAAACAGGGGAGTCATTATCAATTTTAAATTTCTTAGCCATACATTCCTTATCGGATATTTCGCCACGAATAAAAAGCCAACTTGACCAAGACACATTTTTACAGGTATATTTAAATCTGTCACAAAAAGGAGGTATCATGAAAAAATTTCTGAAAAAAGCTCTGCTACTGGCACTTTTTCTTTTGGCATCCTCAAGCACATTTGCAGACGACTACAGCGGAGACATACAGCTTGTTCTTGGACACGAAAAACAATATATGACCATTGACGACGGAACATTCAGGTGGAAGTCCAACAACTTTGACATTGGCCTAAAAAATGCAGGCTTTTACGAACTGGCAAGTTTCTTTGGCCTCGGTTACATGCTCGGCTGTGACCTTACCATAGGCAAAAGCATCTATGCCGAAAACTCAGTGACCCATGACGACTTTGACTTCCTGCTTGGATTCGACACATTCGTGGGCCCTGCAATAGCGATAAAAATCCCCCAGGTGCTTACCATACAGGGCGGGGTAGGATTTGCATGGCAGTACATGGCAATGTTCGGTGACATCGATGCAGACGGCCTTCGGAGAAAGAGCGTAGACTACAACATCTACGAAAAAAGCTCTGGCTTTGGATTTGACATTCAGGCAAAGCTCTTCCCCATTTCTCCACTAAGCGCAGTCTTTGGGCTCAAGGGCATATTCACCGGGGACACAAAATACAGGCTTAGCATAGACGGCCACAGCGACACCATCAACGATGACATAGACCTCAACTGCTTCAAATTCTATGCAGGTGGTTCCTTAAACTTCTAGAAAGTGGATTTATGAATAACACTGAATTTTTGCGCAATGAGATTTTTTTACGCTACGGCAACATAAAAAGGGCCAGGGGAAATTTTCTGTACACGGAAAAGGGAGTTCGCCTTACGGATTTGTACCGCGAGGGCGGAAGGGCAATTCTTGGCTGGGGTTCGGAAGGCAGCGGGGCATTTACTGTTTTTAAGGATGTTCTACAGCGCGGACTGACCGGCAGTTTTGCTACGGCTATGACTTACCGTTTGCAGAAGGCTGTTAGCGAGCTTCTCTTTAGTGAAAGGAAGATTTTTGTTTTTGGTTCACGGCAGGATGCTCTGCTTGGCGCACAAGAATTCAGTGGGGACATTTCTTTTTACAAGCCTTGGGCTCTTACCCAAGATTCATCTCCGGTTGATTTTTCTGCTACAGACTGCGTGATTGTTGAAGCTCCCTTCCCTTGGGCTGGCGAAACTGAATTGCTGGCTGTAAAAGCAGGGCTTTTGGCAAACGAAGCGGCTTCTGGGGAAGAACATTCTGAACTTGGCGGCTTACGCACAATCCGTCTTGCCCCAGTAACAGAGGCAGCCCTTGCGCGTTCAATATACGACCTGATTGCGGCTATTCAAAGCTACAGCGAAAAAGACTTTTTTATCTACGACAAATACATTGCACCCTACTGGCTAAGAAAAGGCCCCTACCTTTACCCAAAGGTAAGCAAGGAACGCTACAAAGACTTTCTACTCTTCTGCCTTGACTGCCAGCTTGTTCCCCCGCCTTCATACGAACAGAACGGAATAGTTCCCTTCAAGGCAGACAAAGGCGTATTTGCAAAGCTTGGCAAAAGCAGCTTCTCCTAAAAAAATTCAAATTCTGGATTTACAGACCCTGTGGTTCGACAAGCTCACCAACCAGTTCAGGGGGACGTAAATCGCATTTCCCTAAATTCGATTTTTAGTTTGCCGATAAAATATGTAGGCAGGCAATTTTCCTAGGGTGGAGGTTGCCCGATGATTCATTTGGGAGGACGGCTCTATGGCGCAGTCAGAATTGATTCTTTACTTGCTTAAGCTAATTCTGGGAGGGCTGACTGCGTTTTTAGCCGTACTTTTGTGGAGCAAGACCCGCGATTCTGCATGGATGAGCCTTGTTGCGGGAACAGTAATAGGTTACGCCGGCATTGTCTACAACCTGCTCTTGGATTTTGGATTTGTCTTTACCGTTGATTTTGTTGTTTTTGGAATCCCGATTACAAGCCTTTTGTTTACAGTAATTCCACTTCTTTTCTTTATCCTTGCATTTTCACTTATGCTAAGGCGCTTACTATAAAAAACTTTCTCTTTTACACAAGCAAGCCTACCCCCGATTGGAAGGGCGCGCAAGCGTTCGCGGCAGGGCATACAAGAAGAGCCTTGTTTGCCTAGCTAGGTCATGCAAAACGATGAACCTGCCGCGAATGGAGGGGTTGGGGCCCCGGAACCCTGGAAAGCGGGTTAGCAATTGCAGGCAGGTCCGTGGTTCGATGAACTCACCAACCGTGGTGGTTACAGGGCAGAGAGCTTTTCGTTTACTAGCTTGGAGGCTATCTTTGGGTTGGCCTTGCCTTTTGATTCCTTCATTACCTGACCGGTAAGCCAGCCAATAACGTTGGTCTTTCCACCCTTGAAGTCTTCCACAGCCTTGGGGTTTGCGGCAATAACGCTGTCTACAATCGCTTCGATAGCACTGTTGTCGGAAACAACTTCCATGCCAAGATCCTTTGCAATCTTTGCGGGCATATCGTTTGTTTCCAGCATCTTTGCAAAAACGGTCTTTCCCTGGGCACCGGAAATTTTTCCTTCGGCAATGATGTTAACAAGTTCTGTAATGTGGGCGGGTGTAATTGTTACGTCGTTTATTGTCTGCTTGTTTGCGTTCAAGACAGAAAGCAGCTCTGCCAAAATCCAGTTTGCAACCTTCTTTACGTCTTTTGCACCGGTGGCGGCCTTTTCAAACCATTCGGCAAGGTCGCGGGTAGAAGTAAGGGTTTCTACGTCAAAGTCGCTCAAGCCGTATTCCTTTTGCAACCTTACGCGCTTGGCTTCCGGCAGTTCACCAACACGGCTCTTTGCGCGGCTAAGCAAGTCGTCGCCAACGCTAAAGGGCTTAATGTCCGGCTCTACAACAAAGCGGTAGTCAACAAAGCTGTTTTTTGTACGCTGAACAACTGTCTGGCCTTTTTCTTCGTCCCAACCCATAGTCACTTTG
>JAILHV010000078.1 GCA_024695625.1 Treponema sp. | reverse complement strand
AGAAAGAAGCCGTATTGCCCGGGAACTTCACGACACTGTGGCTCAGGACTTGCGTTACTGCAAAAGCCTTTCCGAAAAGAAGAATGCCAGTGAACTGCTGCCCCAAATTTCATCCATACTGGGAGCGACAATTCAGCAGGTTAGGGCCATGAGCTACAATCTTGCCCCGCCGGACATAATCCAGAACGATCTTGCCGCCAACCTTATGAGTCTTTGCGCAGAGTCTGCGGAAAAGAGCGGAATAGACTTTCGTTTTACGCTTATAGACGGCACTGACACTTCTTTTCTTACGGCAGACGAAGGGCTTAACCTTTACAGAATCGTGCAGGAGGCTCTTACCAATATCCTTAAGCATGCGGAGGCAAGCGAGGCAACAGTAATGCTCAGGAACGAAAGCAGTAACGAAGAAAAGGGGCTTTACATTTTTATTACGGACGATGGAAAAGGCTTTGAACCCAAAAAGAACATCCTCTTTGCAACAGGGCAGAAGCATTTTGGTCTTTCGGGAATGGAAAGGCGGGCTGCTTTAATAGGGGCAAAAATCAGTATAAGCTCTGCAATAGGAGACGGAACGCAAATAAACATTATGAAAAAGAACGATACTATACATAAAGTGAGGGGGGGGGGTGAGTGTACACATTCTTTGTTATAGAAGACCACACCCTTACAAACTTGGGAATAAGGCAGCTTCTTACGGAGCAAAGTGGTTTTGACTGCATGGGCTTTGCTTTTAAAACAGACGAGGCCTTGCAAAAACTTTCGGAACTTTCACAGAAAAACTCACTTCCTCAAATCCTCATACTGGATCTGTTTTTGGGCGAAGAAAGCGGAATAGACCTTATGCGCCAACTTGTCAAGGAATTTCCTTCCGTAAAGATTCTTGTCTATTCCATGTTTGCCAAACCTGGAATTGTGTCCATTGCCCTGGAAAACGGAGCTAAGGGTTTTGTCTCAAAATCTGCCCCAGAGCCGGAACTTTTGACTGCAATCAAAACTGTTCTTGGCGGCGAAAACTATGTGCAGCAGAATTTGGTCCCGCCGCTTTTTACATACCGCACAATGCTGGACAGCTTTACAAAGCAGGAACAGAAGGTCTTTAAGCTGCTTCTGGAGCGAAAGAGCAAGATACAAATTGCAAGTGAACTTAGCATAGCAAACCGTTCTCTTGAAAACTATCTTTCGCGCATTTACTCAAAGACAGGTTGCAATGGTCACGAAGAACTAATCCGCAAGTTTGGCGAGTAAGACACAGAAAGTTAGAAGAACTCCACAGTGTATTTGTTTTTTACCGCATACTCGTGGGCCGCACTTCCTTTTTTTACGCTCCAGACAACTTTTTTGTCTGTTATGTTTTCGCCAAACTTTACGACGCTTTCGGGGACTTTAAGTTTTTTGATGCTGGTTCCAAGGAAGGCACTGGCACCGATTTCTTTTACGCCCTCTTCGATTGTAACTTTTGAAAGTTTTCCGCTGCTCCAGAATGCGTCTTCCTCTATGATTTTAATTGTGCCGGGTATGTAGATTTCCTGGAGTTCCGTTTGGTAGAAGGTGTTTTTCTTGATTACGGATGCCGATGGCGGTATTACGGCTTTTGTAAAGCGGGGGAAATTTTGCCTTATTTCTATGAAGGGGTCTCCGTCTGAAAAGTAGAGCACTCCGTTTTTTACTGCATCATTTGCGGGTAGCGGAGCCCTTAGCTCTTTTTGCGAGAATGTGGCAGGATTTAAAAGATATCCGTTGGGGTAGGGTAGCGTACCTGATTCAAGGAAGGATAAAAAGACAGAAGTTCCTATTCCTGGGAAGCCTGTCGTGGTGCTGGCAGAGGGGCACATGTTTCCGTCTGAATGCCTCCATCCCATGTTGTGCGAGAACTCGTGGAAGAAGGTTTGGCATGAGTCCTTAAAGCTTTGGAATTCCAGGCATTCATCGCTGAGCCAAATGCGGAAGAGGTAAAGCCAGTTCTTGTCCCACAGGATTGTGTTTCCTTCCGTGTCGCCAAGCCCTGCCGTGTGGCCTGTGCCGTCTATGCGCCCAAGCTTGAATGCGTGCTTGCGCCTTTTTTGCAGGAGTTCATCCATTTCTTTTTTTGTAAGGAATTTTGTCTTTGCTGAATCCTTGTAGAGGGCTTTTTCGCTTACATTTTTGTAGCAGAGGTTTTCGTATTCCCTGCTTGCGATTGTGTAGGCTACGTTGGAGATAACCTGTATCCAGCTGCGGCAATGGGCGGGCAATGTTGGCATGTGGTAATAGTTTTCTTTGTGTTCGGCCCTGTACTTGGCTGTGTATTCGGGGACGGATCTTCTTATGTCGTCTCCGTTAAAGGTAACCGTCCAGTCTATTACGGATGAAAGGGATGAAAGCTTTTTGTAGAGCGGGTCCGTGCTTGTGATTTTGTAGCCGGCGGGTTTGTCTGTGTTATTTGTCTTTTCTAGCAGGGTGCGTGTTAGCGGCTGTATGGTCTTTTTGCTTAGCACCGTCTTTCCGTCTTTTGTTACGGTAACGTTTTCGCAGGGGGTAAGCATGAAAGAGGTTAGTACGATTTCTCCGTAAACATTTTCGATTAGGAGCGGTTCAGACACCTTGAATTTGTAGGAAGTCCAGTTTGCGTAAGAGTCGTCGTCGCAGAGAATGCGGGTAAAGTCTTCTTTGATTTGCCTTGACTTGTCCCTTGAATAGAAGTTAAGGTCTGCAAGGACTCCGCAAAGGTAGTAGCCGTTGGTCTTTGCCCATTTTTCTGCATAGGAGCCGCGCCTTGTGCGGAGGATTGTCTTGTCGCTGAATGCATTTTTTCCTATTTCGCTTATGGAGGGCCCAAGGTCTATGCTTTCAAGGTCGTACTTTCGGAATGCTTCTGCCGAAATGATTTTTACGTTTGTTCCAAGGTTTACCCTCTTAAGGTTTTTGTAGCCAGAGGGGAGGGGGTCAATTTTTTCGTTGCCGGAGAAGTCTATTTCTGCAAGGGTAGACGCATTTTTCTTGCCGCTTCCGCTTACGTCTATTTTTTTGTAGCCGTTTTTTATGGCAAGCCTGTAGGCCTCGCTTCCCGCCGGGCAGTGGAAAACGCGGGTTTCCTTGTTCTGCCAGTAAAGGCCAATTTCTCCGATTTTGGTTGCTGAATCCGGGATTGTGACGGATATTAGCTTTGGACAGTCGGAAAAGACTGACTGCCTTATGTCCTGAATTCCGTCTTCAAAGATGACTTCTTCCAGGTTTGCGCAGTTTGCGAATGCGTACATGTTTACGATTTTTACGCTTCCGGGGATGACTACTTTTTTTAGCCCCTTTGCGTTCTTGAATGCAGCTCCTCCAATTTCTGTTACGGTGTTGGGTATGCGGATTTCTGTAATGCTGCCGTTGTTTTCATATGCGCTGGTTTCTATTTTGGTTGTGCCGGGTGCAATGGTAAGTATGCCGTTCTTTAGGCTGTCTTTAGAAGCAGCGCGTTTTTTTGCTTCTGCGGCAGAATCCACCTTGACTACGGTTACTTTTGTCGCAGGAGCCAAATCTATGAGGCCGCTTATGTCGCTACCTCCTACTGTGCGCATTTTTGCGGTGAGCCTTAAGGTGCGGAAGCGGGGTTCAAAGGTGTAGGGGAAGGTGTAGGGGATTTTCTTTGAAGATGAGTCGATTGTCCTTTCCTTGCTGTCCGAAAGGATTGCCTTGCCGTCCAAATAGACCACCACGTCCTTGATGCAGAACTTGTCTTTGCCGCTCCTGTAGGAGAAGGTGATTGTATTGTCTCCAGTTTCGCAGAGAGAGGCATTCATGTCCATGTAGTAGTCTTGCCAGCTTGTTGTAAAAGCGCCTGGAAGCCATCCGCCGGGGCTGGTGCTTTTTCCTTGTGAAAAGGCTTTGCTTGCAAGAAAAAGCAGTAATATGGTGGCAAGAGTTTTCTTTATTTTGCTTATTGAATGCATGGCTTTCTCCCTTTGTCTTGTTTTCTTCTATTATAATCCTGTTTTTCTGTGCGCACAATTTTTTCTTTCTTGCCAAGAGCTGCAGGCTTGGGAACAATATTTTAAACCGAAAACCGGCTTGACCGGTTTGTCGGCTTTGAAAATTATGTTATGTGATTATTACATTATATCGGAAACATTAGGGAAAACTCACTTCCTTCCCCGATTTTGCTTTTTACGCTGACTTTTGCATTGTGATATTTTGCACCGTGTTTTACGATTGAAAGTCCAAGTCCAGTGCCTGTCGTTCGTTTGTCCTGAATGTCTTTAGTACGGCTTTTATCTACTCTGTAAAATCGTTCAAAAATTCTTTCCTGCTGATTTTCTGCAATTCCGATACCAGTATCTTTGATGCTAAGCTTTAGATAATCTTTTTCTAGGATAATCTGTTCGATTTTTACGATGACGCTTCCATTTTCTTTGTTGTATTTGACTGCATTTTCCAAAAGATTAAAAATCATCTCCTGTATGACGGTTGGAACTCCGTTTACATAAACTGCTTCTTTTGTTCTGTTTTCAAATTTTATGGAAACATTTTTCTTTTTTGCATAAGATTTCAGAGATTTTATCGTATCAAGACAAATTTCATCAAGGCAGGCTTCTTCTTTTTCCATCGTGATGGATTCTTCATCGAGCTTTGACAGCTTTAATATGTCGTTTACAAGACGAATCATCCTTTGGCTTTCATTGTAGATATCTTGAGAGAAACTGATCATTGTTTTTTCATCAACTGTGCCGTATTTCATTATTTCAGCAAAACCGCTTATACTTGTAAGCGGAGTTTTTAGTTCGTGACTTACATTTGCAGAAAACTGCTTTCTGATTTCTTCCCGCTGTTTTTTCTCAAAGTTTTCATCGCTAATCCGCTTAATGAAGGGCTTGAATTCATTGAAGCTTTCATTTTTTTCGGGATTGTCAAAATCAATTCGCTCAATAGATTTTGTGATTTTTTTTGAAAGTCCAGATGCTGCCATTCCGGAAATAATCAGTGCTATCATAAGCATGACTAAAAGAGCCTGACTTAAACCCAATATCAAAATACCCACCGTATATTGGCGGCAGGAAATCCTGAGTACAGTGTTATTTTCAAGCCGTTTTGCAAAATAAAGATTTTTCTGA
>JAILHV010000014.1 GCA_024695625.1 Treponema sp. | reverse complement strand
ACAATTTCGATTTCGGCAATGTCTGCGTTCTTGCATTCAGGAAGACTGTTTACCAACTTACGGATTTTGATGTCTTCAAGAAAGAGATCTGCATATTCCCTTGGATCTGCATACCAACGGGACTGCCATGTCTTGTTTACTCCAAGACGTAAACCGATAGGACTAACTTTCTGACCCATGTTATTTACCCGCCTTTTCGTCAACGATTACAGTGATATGGCACATACGCCTAAGGAGCTGGTCTGCACGGCCACGGCCACGGAACCATACCCTCTTAAGACGGGGACCTTCGTCGATGCGAATTTCCCTTACATACAACATATCTTCATCCAACTTCTTGTTTGCATAAAGTGCATTTGCAACAGCAGACTTTAATGTTCCGCTGATAAGACGTGCACCCTTCTGAGGCATAACATCAAGGATAGCAAGAGCTTCTGTTGTTGACTTGCTTCTTATTACATTGGCTACAGGACGAACCTTTGTAGGTGATGCAATAAGGAACTTAGTTGTAGCAACATAGCCGGGCTGTTCCGGTCTGTTAGCAGCGCGCACGCTTTTCTTAAGCCTGCGTTTTGTTTCTTTGTTCTCAGTTTCAGCCATAATCTTGCTCCTTATTTACCTGCAGATTTGTCTGTACCGCCGTGGCCCTTGAATGTACGTGTAGCAGCAAACTCGCCGAGCTTGTGGCCAACAAGGTTTTCTGTTATGTACACAGGAATCCAGGACTTGCCGTTATGAACGGAAATAGTGTTTCCAACCATTTCCGGGATAATTGTGGAGCAGCGGGAATATGTTTTAATCATCTTCTTGTCAGCTGCTGCCGCCTTATTCATTTCTGTTACCTTTTTGTAAAGTGATTTATCTACAAAAGGTCCTTTTTTTACAGATCTAGACACTTTCTACTCCTCGCTCTACTTCTTGCGGCGACTAATAATGAAGCGGTTGGAAGGCTTCCTCTTATTGCGCGTCTTGTAACCACGACAAGGCTGTCCCCAAGGAGTAACAGGCAAGTGTCCCTTACCTGCACCTTCACCACCACCAAGCGGATGGTCAACAGGGTTCATAGCCATACCACGAACTGTCGGGCGGATGCCTCTCCAGCGGTTGCGGCCTGCTTTACCCAGTTTTGTGTTCATGCGTTCTTCGTTGCCTACGATACCGATTGTAGCATAGCACTTGCCATGGATGCGGCGAAGTTCTCCAGAAGGAAGCTTAATTGTAACATAATCACCTTCTTTTGCAGCAATCAAAGCACCTGCACCGGCAGAGCGAACAAGCTGTCCACCACGTCCGAGCGTAAGTTCAATATTGTGTACTGTAAAACCAACAGGAATTACGGAAAGCGGAAGTGCATTTCCTACTGTAGGTGTTGCATTTTCACCGGACATAATCTTCTGACCAACAGTCAAATTCTTTGGAGCGATGATGTAGCGCTTTTCACCGTCTGCATATGCAATCAAAGCAATGTTTGCACTGCGGAATGGATCGTATTCAATAGTTTTTACAGTTCCAGGAATACCGTGCTTGTCGCGCTTAAAGTCGATGTCACGATATCTTCTCTTGTGACCGCCACCCTGGTGACGAACAGAAATCCGTCCGCCTGCGCCACGGCCAGCATGAGCTTTAATACCGTGAGTAAGGCTTTTTTCGGGTTTATCGGCTGTCAGTTCTTCACGAACCAAATCAACACGGCCACGTGTACCTTTTGAATAAGGTTTGTATATCTTAAGAGCCATATGGTTCCCCTTAATTATCGTTCAAAGGCTTAAGCGCCTTCAAACACCTTGATTGTTTCGCCAGGAGCAAGCTTAACGATTGCTTTCTTCCAGCTAGCTGTCTTGCCAGGCTTACCACGAAGTCTTTTTGTCTTTCCCTTTACGTTGATTGTTGTGCAGTCCACAACCTTTACGTTAAAGAGTCTGCGTACAGCTTCCTTAATCTGAATCTTCGTAGAAGCAGGGTCTACTTTGAAAGTATACTTGTTTTCTTCACGAAGAAGTGTCGCTTTTTCAGAAAGAATAGGTTCAATAAGAACATCTTCGTATGTCATTATTCAGCCTCCACTTTTTCAAAGAATTCTGTAAGATTCTTTGCAGCACCTTCAAGCATAACAATCTTTCTTGCATAGAAGAGGTCATGTGCGCGAAGGCGGTTGAAAGAAAGGAATGAAACATAAGGAAGGTTCCTACCAGCCTGCTTAATAAGCTTGTCATCGTCCTTCAAGAGGATGACTGTGCGGTAGTCTTCTGCCTTGTCGCCCTTCTTCTGATGAGTCTTGCCGGCACCAGTCTTGAGAACAGGCTCAAACTTTACAGGTGCATTCTTTGCGAGGGAGTCAAGAACCTTTACGAGATCCTTTGTCTTTCCGCTTTCAATGCTGAAGTCTTCAACAACTGTAAGTCTGTCGTTCTGTGCCTGAAGGCTAAGAATCGTCTTCATTGCAAGGCGCTTCTCTTTCTTAGGGATATAATAGCTGTAGTCGCGCGGCTTCGGTCCAAAAATTGTACCGCCACCAACAGTAATCGGGGACTTCTTGTCACCACGGCGGGCGTTTCCTGTTCCCTTCTGCTTGTATGGCTTGGCATTGCTGCCGTGAACTTCTGCGCGTGTCTTTGTACAAGCTGTTCCAACACGTTTATTTGCTAATTCGTTTGTGATGGCGTAATAGATAACGTCTTCGTTGACTGGGAGTCCGAAAATTTTATCGTCAAGATTAATAGTCCTGAGTTCTTTACCATCGGTTGAATAGACTTTCTTTTCCATACTATTCCTCGACCTTATTTCTTAACAGCAGCCTTAACAATAAGCGTGCTGTCTTTTGTCCCAGGAACTGCTCCGCGTACCATTAAAACTTTAAGCTCAGGGTCTACTTTTACAACCTTGAGATTCTGAACTGTAACACGGTCACAACCCATGTGGCCAGGCATCTTAATATTCTTAAGTGTGTGTCCCGGAGTTGTACAGCATCCAGTGCCACCGGCTTCTCTATGGAACTTAGAACCGTGAGTTGCTCTACCACCATGGAAACCCCATCTCTTCATTACGCCCTGGAAACCCTTACCCTTGGAGGTAGCGGTTACATCAATAAAGCGCACCTTGTCAAAAAGCTCAACGCCAATCTGGTCGCCGACTTTTACTTCGCCATCAAAATCGCGGAATTCTTTCAAGTGCCGCTTTGGCGCAACATTTTCAGGAAACTGCTTTGCATAAGGCTTTGTAACATTCTTGGCCTTCATGTCCTCAAAACCAAGAACAACTGCGTTATAGCCGCACTTTTCCTCTGTCTTTGTAGCAATGACCGTATTCGGTTCGACGCGGATCACGGTTACTGGTGTCAGATTTCCGTTTTCGTCAAAAACTTGGGTCATTCCCACTTTTTTTGCTATCAGACCTTTCATCTGAATACTCCTAACTAGGCCGCCATCCCGATCCAAGGGACCGTACCTTTTATTTCAATAATTAAATTATTGCTTGATTTCTACTGCAACACCTGCAGGAAGTTCCAACTTCATAAGTGAATCCATCACTTCTGAAGAAGGTTCAAAAATATCAATAAGGCGCTTGTGTGTGCGCATCTCAAACTGTTCGCGTGACTTTTTGTTAACAAAAACTGAACGCAACACAGTTACCTTGTTGATTCTTGTTGGAAGCGGGATTGGTCCTGAAACCTTTGCTCCTGCCTTCTGAACCTGCTGAACGATGTCTTTTGCACTCTGATCGATAAGCGCTACGTCAAAAGCACGAAGGCTTACACGAATCTTGCCGTTTGCCATAATTACTCCTAAAAGCGGAACAGGGGATAACCCCTGCCCCGTTTAATTCAAAAACTATTCAAGAACCTTTGTAACCTGGCCGGAAGCGATTGTGTGTCCGCCTTCACGGATAGCAAGCTTAAGACCTTCGTCCATAGCGATCGGGTGGATAAGTTCTCCGATGATCTTTACGTTGTCGCCTGGTTTTACCATTTCTGTTCCGGCTTCAAGATTTACAGTACCTGTAATATCTGTTGTGCGGAAGTAGAACTGTGGGCGGTAACCTGTAAAGAATGGGCTGTGGCGTCCGCCTTCTTCCTTTGAAAGAACGTAAATCTGAGCTTCGAACTTTGTGTGTGGGTGGATGCTTCCAGGAGCAGCGAGAACCTGACCACGGATAACGTCCTTCTTTTCAATACCACGGAGAAGGATACCAGCGTTGTCACCAGCCATACCTTCGTTCAAAGTCTTGTTGAACATTTCGATACCAGTAACAGTAGAAGACTGTGTCGGGCGGATACCAACCAATTCAACTGGGTCACCCATGTGGATAACACCGCGTTCGATACGGCCAGTAACAACTGTACCACGACCAGAGATTGTGAAGATGTCTTCGATTGGCATAAGGAATGGCTTCTGGTCATCGCGGACTGGATCTTCGAACCATGAGTCCATAGTTGCAAGAAGCTCTTCAATGCACTTTGTGTTGTCTGGATTGTCGCTTTCGTTGAGAGCCTTGAATGCAGAACCCTTAACGATAGGTGTCTCTTCAGAGAAGCCGTAAGAAGCAACTGTGTCCTTTACTTCTTCAACAACGAGTTCAAGAAGGTCTGGATCGTCAACAAGGTCAACCTTGTTCAAGAATACGATGATCTTCGGTACACCAACCTGGCGTGCCAAGAGCAAGTGCTCCTTTGTCTGAGGCATAACTGAGTCAGGAGCTGAAACAACGAGGATAGCACCGTCCATCTGTGCAGCACCAGTAATCATGTTCTTAACATAGTCTGCGTGTCCTGGGCAGTCAATGTGAGCGTAGTGGCGCTTGTCTGACTGATACTCAAGGTGACGGCTGTTGATTGTGATACCACGTTCCTTTTCCTCTGGAGCATTGTCGATTTCGTCATACTTCAAGAGCTTATCACCATATTTTTTTGCACAATATGTTGTGATAGCTGCGGAAAGAGTGGTCTTACCATGGTCTACGTGACCGATGGTTCCAACGTTCATGTGAGGTTTAGTTCTTTTGAACTCTTCCTTTGCCATGATTTTCTCCTTGCCTTGCAGGTTTACCCTGTGGCATGTATAAAATTAATGTGCTGCACTTTAAGCCAGAAAAAGCTGTTTCCAAACAAGGAAAAGCATTTTCGCATACACACTTTAGAACCTAAATTGAGACGATTATAATAGAAGGAAAGGACAACTTTTCATAAACCTGTTTCATCAATTCGGAACAGTTGGCCTATACCACCTATCATCATCGCAAGGAAAACTCAAGTTTTCCAAATGACTGGTCTGGCATTCAAAGGGACAAGCCCAAGCCTTTTTTAAGTCCGGACGCCTTAAATGCTTTCCAGTCGGCACAAACGCAACGCGCTCATGCTGCAAATAAGGGTGCCAAAATCTGAACAATGCACAAGCACTGAACTTTACGACTTTAACCGGACGGCAAAACCGTCTGCCTGACTTCTCAAAGAACCCTTACAAAACCTTAGCGAAGCTTTCCGCAAGGTAATCCGATTACGGATATTCAAATAGTACGTAATTTATATACTATTTATAAAATTAAATCAAGGGGATTTCGGTTAAAATACCGGAAAATATTACAAAAATTTATAAAAAAAATCCCCCGCCAAAAGACGAGGGACTCTGCACTGGAAAACAGTGCGTTCAGAAGCAGGATTCTACCACCTGTAGTGGGCAAATGCCTTGTTGGCTTCTGCCATCTTGTGGGTGTCTTCCTTCTTCTTGTATGCTGTACCTGTGTTGTTGTATGCATCCAAAAGTTCAGCAGCAAGAGTTTCTGCCATACCGTGGCCTGAGCGGTTGCGGGCAGCTGTAATCATCCAGCGCATTGCAAGAGCTTCGCGGCGTGTTTCGCGGATTTCGATCGGAACCTGGTATGTAGCACCACCAACGCGGCGGCTCTTTACTTCTACCATTGGCTTTACGTTGTCCAAGGCCTT
The DNA here is from genome assembly GCA_024695625.1 of Treponema sp. Taxonomy (GTDB): domain Bacteria; phylum Spirochaetota; class Spirochaetia; order Treponematales; family Treponemataceae; genus Treponema_D. The sequence continues at coordinate 26,865 of JAILHV010000014.1, read as the reverse complement.
CATGAATACTTCAAGAGGATCCTTGTCTGTCTTGCCCTTGAGCTTGTCCAATGCATCATAAACGATTTTTGTACAGATGGATTTCTTTCCGTCAAGCATCATGCGTGTAACAAACTTTGAGACAACAGTGCTGTTGTATTTTTCATCCGGCACAATCGGACGGTTAACTGATTTCTTATGTCTTCCCATAGTTCAAACCTCCTATTATGCCTTTGGTTTCTTTGCACCGTACTTAGAGCGGGCTCTCTTGCGGCCTTCAACGCCAAGAGTATCTTTTGAACCGCGGATAATGTGGTAGCGTACACCAGGAAGATCCTTTACACGGCCACCGCGGATCAATACTACTGAGTGTTCCTGCAAGTTATGTCCTTCACCAGGAATGTATGCAGTAACTTCGATTCCATTTGACAAACGAACACGGGCAATCTTGCGGAGAGCTGAGTTCGGCTTTTTAGGTGTCATTGTCATAACGCGGGTGCAAACACCACGTTTCTGCGGACAAGACTCAAGCGCGGGAGCTTTAGTTCTGTTTGCAGCAGAATGACGACCCTTACGAATTAATTGGTTTATTGTAGGCATCGGCCTATTCTCCTATTTTTAACGCCGAGCAGCACCTCGGACAAAATAAACAAAAGTAAACATATTTTACCGAATTCAGTTAATTCCAGTCAAGGGAATTTGGGCTGAATTCGGCAAAATTCATCTGAAATTTTCAAGTTTCCTGCAACTAGTCCGCATCCACGGATTCTGCAATCTCACCAGGTATTTCCTCAGACTGTGCAAGTTCAGTCTCCTGACGGCGCTGTTCAAGAATTTCTTCCATCTTTGCGTCAAGGTCTGCACTGCTTGAGTCGGACAGCTTGATGTTGTGGCACTGGCGCATACCTGTACCAGCCGGAATCATGTGGCCGATGATGACGTTTTCCTTAAGGCCGCGCAAATCATCGGTTTCACCCTTGATTGCAGCGTTTGTAAGTACACGCGTCGTCTCCTGGAATGAAGAAGCCGAAATGAAGGAATCCGTTGCCAAAGCTGCCTTTGTGATCCCCTGGAACATGGGGCATGCAACAGCCGGCTGGCCGCCTTCTTGGATAATGCGCTCGTTTTCTTCATGGAAGCGGTACTTGTCAACCTGCTCGCCGTAGTAGAACTTTGTGTCGCCCACGCTGACAATGGACACCTTCTTGAGCATCTGGCGGATAATCGTACCGATGTGCTTGTCGTTGATGTCTACACCCTGTGCGCGGTAAACTGACTGAATCTCATCCATAAGGAAGTTCTGCAGTGAGTCTTCGCCAAGGACGGAAAGTACGTCATGTGCGTCAACTGATCCGTCGGAAAGCATTTCTCCCGCCTCAACATGGTCGCCGTCACGGACAAGCAGGCGTTTTGTCATTGGAACGAGGTGCGTATATTCCTTGCCGTATTCATCCTCAACGATAACCGAACGCTTGCCCTTCAAAACCTTGCCGAATTTTACGGTACCGGTAATCTGGGCAATAATCGCCGGGTTCTTGGGCTTTCTGGCTTCGAACAATTCGGATACGCGCGGAAGACCGAGCGTAATGTCGTTTGCCTTTACGGCAGCCTTTGCAAGCTTTGCAAGTGTGAATCCTGCGCTTACCTGCATATTTTCCTCAAGTTCATTGTTCAGGATGGCACCAGCCGGAAGGTGATAAGATCCAAGCTCGTTACCAGCCTCGTCGCTTATGATGATGCGGGGCAGCTTTACGTCCAGGTGGAGATCGCTGATGCGGCGCTCAACAGCCTTTGTCTGGGGATCCGTGTGCTCATCCAAAGTTACATTCGGGATGATATCTTCGTAGTGTACGTAGCCAGAAACTTCCGCGATAATCGGTTCGTTGAACTGGTCGTATTCACCAACCCAGATTTCCTTGCTCTTGCGGTCAACGATATTGGTGTCTGCAACGCATTTGCCATTTGCATACGCTGCATAAATGACTGAACCGTTGGCAATTTCTATCTTCTGATCGTTGCTTACAAGGTAAACAGTATCATCAAGAATTAAGATGCGGCCATTGTCCTTTGCAGTAACATCGCCCTTTGCACGCCTGATGATTACATTGCCTTTGCGCACGCGTGAATTGTCCGCAACAGCAACTTCATCGCCCTTTTCAATGGGGAATTTGTCAAAGAGTTTTGTAACGACCATTGAACCTTTACGGGTAAAGAGCCAGTCGCCGTTTTCCTGTACAACGTGGGTTCCGCTGACGCTCTGGATGAATACCGGGTAGTTCATTGCGATGTGGTTGTCTTCCGTCGTCTTTTCAGCAGCACCACCAGTATGGAAGGTACGGAGTGTAAGCTGTGTACCAGGCTGACCGATTGACTGGGCAGCGATTGTACCTACGGCTTCACCAATTTCTACGATTCTGTTGCGGGCAAGGTCTTTGCCGTAGCACTTTACGCAGATGCCGTACTTGCTTTCGCAGGTAAGAACAGTGCGGATCTTTACCTTTTCTACACCGGCCTTGTCGATTTTTTCTGCAAGGGTTTCATCGATGTATGTGTTGACGTCTGCAAGAAGTTCTCCTGAAACAGGGTCAAGAACGCGTTCAATCGTATAGTGTCCTGCTATGCGTGTTGCAAGAGGAACCTTTACTTCGTCACCGTCCTTGATTGCAGTATAGTCGATGCCGTTGATTGTACCGCAGTCCTCTTCGTTGATTACAACGTTCTGGGCTACGTCTACAAGGCGGCGGGTCATGTAACCAGCGTCTGCAGTCTTAAGAGCCGTGTCTGACAAACCTTTGCGGGCACCGTTTGTAGAAATGAAGAATTCGATAACGGAAAGGCCTTCCTTGAAGTTTGCCTTGATAGGAAGTTCAATGATGTCTCCGTTAGGCTTCTGCATAAGGCCACGCATTGCGGCCAGCTGGGAAATCTGCTTTTTGGAACCACGGGCACCGGACTTGGCCATCATGTAGATGGTGTTGAATCCGTCCTTGTCCTTTGCAAGCTTGTCCATCATTATGTCCGTAAGCTTGTCGTTGGTCTTACCCCAAACTTCCGTTGAGCGGTTGTAGCGTTCCTGCTCGGTGATCGCACCCTTTGACCACTGCTCTACGATTTTTTCTACTTCCTTGTTGGCTTCGTCAACCATTTCCTTCTTTTCGTCAGGAACAAGGATATCTTCCATAGAAAGGGTTGCACCGTAGAAGGTTGCGTTCTTGTAGCCGACAGCCTTGATTGCGTCAAGCATCTGAATGGTCAGCCATGAGCGGTCGTCGGTATAGAGCTTCTTTATGAAATCGAATGCAGATGAAGAATTGTACTGCTCGCTCTTGTTCTGGATGAACGAAAGTTCCTTGAGGAATTCTGCATTTGCTGCAATCTTAAGGGCCTGGTCTTCGTCGTAGCGCTCAAAGTCATACTTTTCCGCAAGGAGTTCCTTTATCCTCTTGTCCGATGACTGGTCTGTGTGGTAAACATCCTCAATCATCTTCTTGAGGCCCTTGTCGCCCAAAAGCTCGTTGTAGTAGTCAACCTGGTCAGGCATTGACTCGTTGAATGCAAGGCGGCCTGCGGACGTGAGCAGGTACTTTGAGTTGGGTTCCTTGTCATCGTGTACGCACTTGCCGATTACGTTCTTGTGAATCTTGATTTCTGCCTGCCACTCGATTGAACCGGATGTTGCTGCCATGCGGACTTCATCAGCGGAGCTGAAGAATTTGCCGGTTCCCTTGGCGTTGGGCTTGATGCTTGTCATATAGTAGATTCCCAGAACCATGTCCTGAGACGGGTAAACGATTGTCTTTCCGTTTGCAGGGTCAAGAAGGTTGCGGGCAGAAAGCATGAGGTTCCAGCATTCCATCTGGGCGGCCTGTGTTAAAGGCACGTGGATAGCCATCTGGTCGCCGTCGAAGTCTGCGTTGAAAGCCTTACATGCAAGCGGGTGCAGCTTAAGTGCCTTACCGGGAACAAGTACCGGCTCAAAGGCCTGGATACCAAGGCGGTGCAAGGTAGGAGCACGGTTGAGCATAACAGGGTGTTCGCGGACAACTTCGTCAAGGATTTCAAAAACCTCGCGGTCTTCTGATTCAACACGCATTTTTGCGCGCTTGATGTTTGTGTCGATTCCGCGGTCAACGAGCTTCTTCATGATGAAGGGCTTGAAGAGTTCAAGTGCCATCTTTTCGGGAAGACCGCACTGCCACAGCTTAAGCTCAGGGCCTACTACGATTACGGAGCGGCCAGAATAGTCAACGCGCTTACCGAGCAAGTTCTGGCGGAAGCGTCCCTGCTTACCCTTGAGCATGTCAGAGATTGACTTGAGCGGGCGGCTTGAGGCACCCTTTACAACACGCTGCTTTCTCTTGCTGTTGTCAAAGAGAGAGTCTACGGACTCCTGCAGCATGCGCTTTTCGTTGCGGATAATGATGTCCGGTGCAGAGAGGCTCTGCAGGCGGAGCAAGCGGTTGTTGCGGTTGATTACGCGGCGGTAGAGGTCGTTGAGGTCGCTGGTTGCAAAGCGGCCACCTTCAAGCTGAACCATAGGGCGCAAATCCGGCGGAATTACAGGAATTACGTCAAGAACCATCCAGCTTGCCTTGTTGCCGGAAGAGCGGAAGCTTTCAACGATTTCGATGCGCTTGAGAGTGCGTTTGTCTACCTTTGGTCCCTTTTCCTTCATCTTTGCGCGGAGTTCTTCTGCCAAAGCGTCAAGGTCAAGGTTTTCGAGCAGGGTCTTGATTGCCTCTGCACCCATGCCGGCGGTAAAGTTTCCGTTGCGGTTCTGGGCCTCGATGAACTCGTCTTCGGTAAGAAGCTGGTTCTTTTTGAGGTCTGAGTCACCCGGATCAATTACGATGTACTTTTCATAGTAGAGGACTGAGCGCAGGGATGCAACCTGAAGGTCGAGCAAAAGACCCATGCGGCTCGGAACTGAGTGGTAATACCAGATGTGGCTTACCGGGGCTGCAAGCTCAATGTGGCCTGTGCGTTCGCGGCGGACCTTGAAGTGTGTAACTTCTACACCGCAGCGGTCGCAGATAACGCCCTTGTAGCGGATGCTCTTGAATTTACCGCAGTAGCATTCCCATTCCTTTGTCGTACCGAAGATGCGCTCACAGAAGAGACCGTCGCGCTCGGGACGAAGGGTACGGTAATTTATTGTTTCCGGCTTTTTTACTTCGCCGTAAGACCAAGCGCGGATTGTTTCCGGCGAGGCAAGTTTTATCTGAAGGGAGGCAAAATCCTGAATGTCACGCATTTACGTTCTCCTTGTCAAAGCCCTGGCTGGCCTTGTCGATTAATTCCTGATCACGTTCGGTAAGGGCAATCTGCTTGCCCTTGTCGTCGTAAATTGTAAAGTCAAGCGCAAGTCCACGGAGTTCCTGCACAAGCACGTTGAATGACTCCGGCACACCGATTGGAGCTGTCGGGTCTCCCTTTACGATTGATTCGTAAACCTTTGAGCGTCCTGTCATGTCGTCGGATTTGATTGTCATCATTTCCTGGAGTGTGTTTGCGGCACCGTATGCTTCGAGAGCCCAAACCTCCATTTCACCGAGACGCTGGCCACCGAACTGGGCCTTACCGCCCAAAGGCTGCTGGGTAACAAGTGAATAGGGACCTGTTGAGCGGGCATGCATCTTGTCGTCTACCAAGTGGTGCAACTTCATGAAGTAGATTACGCCGACAAAAATCGGGTTGACGAAAGGCTCGCCTGTGAATCCGTCGCGGACAATCTGCTTACAGTCGGGGGACAAGCCTGCTTCCTTAAGCTTTTCTGCAATCTGTTCCTGGCTTGGAGTCTGGAATGCAGGTGAATTGTACCATTCGCCGAGGAGCTGGCCAACGCGTCCAAGTTCGCTTTCCATAATCTGACCAATGTTCATACGGGAAGGAACACCAAGCGGGTTCAAGCAGACGTCAAGAGGAGTACCGTCTTCAAGGTAAGGCATGTCTTCAACAGGAAGAATGCGGGCAACAACACCCTTGTTACCGTGGCGTCCTGCCATCTTGTCTCCTACGCGGAGCTTTCTCTTGTCTGCGATTATAACCTTTACAACCTCGTCTACGCCCGGGCTAAGTTCATCACCCTGAGAACGCTTGAGGCGCTCAACGCCAATTACGACACCTTCAACACCGTGAGGCAGCTTGAGGGATGTATCGCGTACTTCTTTTGCCTTTTCACCAAAGATTGAATTCAAAAGCTTGAATTCTGGGGTATTTTCCGTTTCGCTCTTCGGCGTTACCTTTCCAACAAGGATGTCACCGCTTCTTACCTTTGCGCCTATGCGGACGATACCTTCTGCGTCAAGGCGGTCAAGGTTCTTCTCGGAAGTATTGGGAACATCGCGGGTAATCTTTTCGGGACCAAGCTTTGTCTCGCGGATTTCCGTCTGGAAGTCGTGGATATGAACGGATGTGTACATATCTTCCTTTACTACGCGCTGGCTGATAAGGACAGCGTCTTCGTAGTTGTAGCCATTCCACGGAACGAATCCAACGAGGATATTGCGGCCAAGTGCAAGTTCGCCGTTGAAGGTTGCAGGACCGTCAGCTATTACGTCACCCTTCTTTACCTTTTCGCCGACCTGTACTGTCGGACGCTGGTGGTTAACTGTATCAGAGTTTGTCTTCTGGTACTTGAGGAGCGGATATTCGTCAAGTTCACCGCCCTTAACCCCGTCGGGCTTAATCTTAATGAGGTCGCTTTCTACCCATACAACTTCACCGGCACGCTTTGCCTTTACAAGAACACCTGAATCGTAGGCTGTCTTTGCCTCCATGCCTGTACCAACGTGCGGCGGCTCAGGGAACAAGAGCGGTACTGCCTGTCTCTGCATGTTGCAGCCCATCAAAGCGCGGTTTGCGTCGTCGTGTTCAAGGAATGGAACAAGGGATGCAGATACGGAGATAACTTGGCGAGGAGAAACGTCCATGTACTGGATGTCCTTTACGGAACGGCTTGTATAGTCGCCCCTGTGGCGGCAGGAAACAAGTTCTGTCGGGAAGGAACCGTCATCCTTCATGCCTTCTGTTACCTGACCAACGTAGTACTTGTCTTCGTCGGTGGCGGTAAGATAGTCAACCTTGTTGGTAGCCTTTCCGTTTTCAACCTTGCGGTACGGCTCTTCAAGGAATCCGTATTCGTTTACCTTGGTGAAGATGGAGAGGGAAACGATAAGACCGATGTTCGGACCTTCTGGGGTTTCAATCGGGCACATGCGTCCGTAGTGTGTATAGTGAACGTCGCGGACTTCAAAGCCTGCCCTGTCGCGGCTAAGACCACCCGGGCCCAAAGCGTTAAGGCGGCGTTTGTGGGTAAGCTCTGCAAGCGGGTTACACTGGTCCATGAACTGTGAAAGCTGTGATGAACCGAAGAATTCCTTGAGGCCTGAGTTAATCGGCTTTATGGAAATCAAGTCCTGTGGCTTAAGGGTCTCTGTCTCCTTAAGGTTCATGCGCTCTTTTGCGGTGCGCTCCATGCGGCTGAATGCAGTCTTGAACTGGTTTGTAAGAAGCTCGCCAACAGAACGAACGCGGCGGTTACCCAAGTGGTCCTGGTCATCCAAAGGCTGGTCGCCAATGTAAACTTCAATAAGGCGCTTCATCGTATTGATGATGTCTTCCTGGGTAAGGACGGTGTTGTCCGTTGACTGGTCTTCGTAGTCAAATGCCTTGTTGAGCTTGTAGCGGCCAACGCGGCCAAGGTCATAGCGCTTGGGGTTAAAGAAGATGCCAGTGATTTCCTTCTGGGCCTGCTCCGTAGAAATCGGGTCGCCAGTCTGGATTACGGCATAAACCTTTGCAAGACATGCATCCTGTGAAGGCTCTTCGGAAACGTCTGCACCTTCCTTTGTAAAGATGATTTCCTCTTTTTCAAAGCAGTTTACAATCATCTTGCTGTCAAGCGACGGGTTCTTTTCATCCTTCTTGTTGGGATGCACCCTGGCATTGAACTTGATTAGGCTGATTTCACCTATCTTATTGGCAACGAGTTCGTCCAAGTCGTGCGGATGGATTTCGTCTCCTGCACGGAAAAGCCTCTTCTCCTCGCCGTTTTCGTCTGTAATGACAACGTTGGCAGAGAAAACCCTTCCGATGAGGGCTTCCCTTGCGTCCTTCTTTGAAGGAACCTTGATTGTCTCCGTCTGGTAGAAGCAGTTGATAATCATCTCACGCGTTGTATATCCAAGTGCGCGGAGGAATATGGTACCGAGAATCTTCTTCTTGCGGTCAATCTTTGCGTAGATCAGGTCTTTCTTCTGGTCAATTTCAAATTCGAGCCATGAACCGCGGTAGGGAATGATGCGGCTGGAAAAGACACCCTTTTCGTACTTGAAGATAACACCCGGTGAACGGTGAATCTGGCTGACAACAACGCGTTCTGCACCGTTAATAACAAAAGTGCCGCGTTCCGTCATAAGAGGAATGTCACCCATGTAAATGTCTTTCTGCAAAATGGCACCGGTGTCCTTAAAATTCAGGCTGATTCTGGCCTTGAGGGCAACTGCATAGGTAAGACCCTTTTTCTTGCATTCAAGCTCACTGAATTTGATGTTCTTTTCATCAAGCTCATAGTGGTCGTATTCAAGGGTCATATTGTTGTCCGGGCCGCCTTCAATCGGGAAGGTGGAAGTAAAAACTTCCTGCAGGCCCTGGTTCAAGAGAGGCTCTCCCTTGTCCAACCTTTCTTTTTGAATGAATTCTTCGTAGGATGAAGTCTGAATGTCGATTAAATCAGGGATTTCCCAGAAATCTTTGATTTCCTTGCCAAAGTACTGACGGTTTATTTTTTTGCTTTTAGCAAACATCTGTTTCCCTCGCAGGTGTACGAAAACCGGTACGCCGGAGCCGCTACAAGCAAAAACTTTGCTCAGCACAAGAACCGGAGTCCTCAGCGGGTGTTTGAAACCGCTACGCGGCGGGCGTCACGTTCACCGCATAAAGTTTATTTCACGACGCATGGGCATCGGGACAGTCCGGCAAAACAAATTCCCGCACTGAACCAATATCAATAGACGCTAAAAGCCTCAGAAAAGTCAGGCCTTAACCCGCTTTCCTGAAGCTAATAAGTCAAAAATTAATTTTGTCTGTATTGAACAACAATCTGCTATTCAAAATTATTTCTTGCTTGCCTTACCGCCGGCTGCTGTGATGTCAGCGATCATCTTGTCTGCATCTTCCTTAGAAACACCTTCCTTGAGTGTCTGAGGAGCACCTTCAACAAGAGCCTTTGCTTCACCAAGTCCGAGACCTGTGATTGCGCGAACAGCCTTGATAACTGCAATCTTCTTTGCTGCGTCAACGCTGTCAAGAGTAACTGTGAATTCAGTCTGCTCTTCAGCTGCTGCTGCTGGGCCTGCTGCTGCTACTGCTACAGGAGCTGCTGCAGAAACGCCGAACTTTTCTTCCATTGCCTTTACAAGGTCAGCTGCCTGCTGAACTGTCATATTAGCGATTGCGTCTAAGATTTCATCATTTGAAAGTGCCATAATTGTCTTCTCCATAATCATCATTGCGATTAATTGATTTCCGTTGCGGAATAGGACAAACTGTCCATTTTTGCCCGCTTACGGTTATTTTCCGCAGACAGTAATCAGCACGTTGAAGCCTGACTGCGGTTTTGGCCATTCCTTTGAGGGAACGGCCGGGTTTCAGAATTAACTGAGTACCAAGTAACCGGTTAAAACCTTTACTAGGTGCTCGGTGTTGCCTCTGCAGCCGGGGCTGCTTCAGCGGCTGGTGCTGCTGCAGGAGCTGCGCCGCCTTCCTTTTCCAGCTTTTCCACATAAGCCTGCAAAGTACCAGCAAGTTTTCTTGCAGGACCGTTGATTGCAGACATAAGCATTGCGATAAGCTGCTTCTTTCCAGGGAGCTTTGAGAATGCCTCAATCTTTGCTGCATCGTAAAGCTCATTGTCAACCCATGCACCCTTAACAACAAGGTTAGGAGCGTCCTTGGAGAAGTCAAAGAGAACCTTTGCTGCTTCGTTGGCATCTTCCTTTATAAGCGTAATAGCCGTAGGTCCCTTGAGGTATTCTACAACTGCATCATTCTTGAGCTCGTCAAAAGCAACGCGTGCAAAATTGTTCTTGAAAACCTTGAGGGCTGCCTTGTGCTCAGCAAGGCTGTGGCGGAGCTTTGTAATCTGCTCCACGGTAAGTCCGCGGTAGTCAATGAAAACATAGTTCTGATATTCGCTCAGTGTCTTTTTTGCTTCTTCGATAGCTGCGGTCTTAGCAGGCTGAAGTTTCTTAGCCAATACTGCCATTATGCTTCCTCCTTATAATCAATCCAAACGCCGGGGCCCATAGAAGAGCTCAAGGAAACAGAGCGTACGAAGCCAGCCTTTGCATCGGACGGCTTTTTGCGGCCAAGTTCGGCAAGGAATGTGGTTACGTTTTCTGCTGTGTCGCTTTCGGACATTGAAACCTTTCCTACAGGAATGTGGATTACTCCACCCTTGTCTGCGCGGAATTCTGTGCGTCCCTTCTTGAGTTCAGCAACAGCCTGTGCAATGTTGGGGGTAACGGTTCCAGTCTTTGGGTTTGGCATAAGGCCACGGCGGCCCAAAACCATACCAAGGCGGCCAACGTCTTTCATCATGTCTGGTGTAGCAACTGCAACGTCAAATTCTGTCCAGCCACCCTTTACCTTGTCGATGTATTCTGTTGAACCTGCATAAGTTGCACCTGCATCCAAAGCTTCCTGTACACGGTCTTCCTTACAGAAAACCAATACGCGCTTCTCACCGGTGAACTGGTGCGGGAATACCAAAGTGTCGCGGACTGTCTGGTTCTTTTCCAGCTTCAAGGAAACTGAAAGCTCAACAGTTTCGTCAAACTTTGTGTAGTGAATGTCCTTTACGAGCTTGCATGCTTCGGCAATTTCGTATTTCTTTGCGGGGTCATACTTTTTAAGAGCCTCGTTATACTTCTTACCGTGCTTCATTACTTGCCCTCCACTTCTACGCCCATGCTGCGTGCAGTACCGGCGATGATTTTCTTTGCGGCTTCAAGGTCGTTTGCATTGAGGTCAGGAAGCTTCTGCTTTGCGATTTCTTCCAGAGCCTTTGCTGAAATCTTTCCAACCTTGTCGCGGAGAGGATTTCCAGACCCCTTCTTGATTCCTGCTGCCTTTGCAATAAGAACTGCTGCAGGCGGAGTCTTGAGGATGAATGTGTAGGATTTGTCCTGATAGACTGTAAGAACGACAGGGATGATGAGTCCCTTTTCCATCTTAGCTGTCTTGGCGTTGAATTCCTGCACGAACTTTGGCGCAGAAACACCATGGGGTCCAAGAGCAGGACCGATTGGTGGAGCCGGAGTAGCAGCACCAGCGGGGCACTGCAACTTAATAACAGCTGTTACCTTTTTTGTGGCCATAATATTACTCCTTGCATTGGTGTGGAATCCGCCTAAAAAACAGACGGTCCCTAACGAAACGCCTATGTCCAACGGACTTGCGCTTCTCCCAAATCGGCATTCACAAGAGTGCCGGAGTTAAACCGTTTTCACGGCAAAACTTTCTGTAAAAGAACAAGCTGCCAAAACAGACCTTGGGCCCGTGGCAGCAATCAGCGGATCAGACTACTTCTTTTTCTACCTGCAGGAGGTCAACCTCAACCGGCGTTTCGCGGCCAAAAATCTGCACGTTGACATGAAGCTTGTTCTTGTCCGGCAGAACTTCTTCCACGATTCCGCTGAATGTAGCAAAAGGTCCGTCCTTAATCTTAACGTGGTCACCCACTTCATAACTCTGCTTGATGCGAACAGTCTTTTCGCCCTTGATTTCGCCGGACTGCTGAAGGAGGTTCTTTGCCTCATCAGAAGATATTGGGCGGGGGCGCTCCTGTGGATTTGTACCGACAAAGCCCGTAACACCCTGAATATGGCGGATTGCGTTGCAGACAGGCTTCCAGCCCACCTGCGGCAAATCAAGTTCCAGCATGATGTAGCTGGGCAAAAACTTGTTGCGCTTTACGTATTTTTTATTGTTGCGGATTTCAACGACTTCTTCAGTAGGAACTTTTACGTCGCAAACGATATTGGAATCCAACTGGCCACGTTCAAGCATCTCGCGGAGAGTACGCTCAATCTTCTGTTCGTAGCCTGTGAAAGTATGAATTATATACCAGCTTTTTGCCATACCCCTACCCTATTTAAACAGCAAGCGCATACCTTCAACGAAGAGCCAGTCCAAAAATCCCAGGGTAACGGCAAGGAAGATAGTGGAAACAAGAACGACTTTTACAGAAGCAACGACTTCACCACGGGTTGGCCAGGTTACCTTCCTAAGTTCACCCACACATTCTTTGCAAAACTGAATAATCTTCTTCATTTCCAACCTCTTCTATTTGATAGAAAAAACAGGCCAGGCAGGACTCGAACCCGCGACAACCGGTTTTGGAGACCGGGACTCTACCAACTGAGCTACTGACCTAAGATTCGGTAGGCTGAACGACAGGCAAACTGCACAAGCAGGCCGGACACTCCAGCAAAACCGCAGCGGCGAAACCAGAGGCAAACTCCGGTAAACAACCGCCTATCTTAGCTGCACGAAAAATTCATGCAGACAAAAACCTAATTATTTTACCTTTGTTTCCTTGTGAAGGATTTCCTTGCGGCAGAAGGGGCAATACTTGTTCTTTTCCATCTTGCCGGTGATGTTCTTACGGTTCTTATATGTTGTATAGTTCTTGCGCTTGCATTCTGTACACTGCAAAGCGATGATTTCCACGGCCGTCTTTTTCTTGCTTGCCATTTTATTAGCTCCTTATATTATTTAGAAAAGCTCCCGAGCGGAATCGGACCGCTGACCTCATCGTTACCAACGATGTGCTCTACCGACTGAGCTACAAGAGCAATCAATGCACACCAATATAGTGATTGCGTTCTAAGAATATATAAAATTCAATAAATTATGTCAAGCGAATTTGCGGAATTTACGGTGAAAGATTTTAGAAAAGCAAATTCGCTTTTTTATATGGATGAAAAACGCACTGGCTCCCACCACGCGTCCCGGAGGATGCGGAGGCAGGGTCACATGCCCCTAAAGCAAAGGTCCACCTCGAAGGTTCCGTGCTTTGTATAGAAGGGAACGGCAAGAATCTTTGCAGAGCGGGGCCAGGGAATCACATGGTTTTCTCCGTAGCGTATGTCCGGGGCAGAAACCGATATGTCCCTGTCCGTAATTGCAGACACTGCGTTTCCCGTAATGATGTTGGTAAATTCGCTGACGAGCCCCTTTTCCATGTCCTCAAGCTCTTCGGGAGAGGAAATTTCTATGTTGGAGAGCTGAATCATCTTTGCGGCAAGAATCTTGTGCAGGCGGAAGGCAACTATGCCCGTCTCGTCGCCTGATACCGCCACAAGCCCCGAAATTTCCCAGGAGTGCTGAGCAATTGGGTTGAGCAGGTATGGCTGCCTGTGCTCAGGACTGATATTGAACATTGTAACAAAAGCTTCCTCACATGCGCTGAGGAAGGGATTAAGAAAAGATGCTTCCATAACAGATATTATAAGCCTAATTTAAATATAATGCAAATTTCTAATGTAAATTATCAAGGGTGGACCCTTGGACCCCAGAATAAGGGGAGGGGAAAACCCCTACTCCGAAGCGAGGTTTTCCCCTCCCCTTAAACCCCTCCCTTTTCCGGCACGGCTTAGGGGCAAAGCCCCTAAGAACCCCACTTTTTACACGTGCTTTTTTTTACAAACATTCTCGTTTGTTGCCCAATGAAAAAAGTTTTTTCTTCCTTGCCAACAATTACATAGCCATGGATGGCGGCTTAGCAACATGCAGAATTGCGTAGCGATTCTGCAATCCTTAAAAAAATCCATGGAAGGATTTTTTTTAAGGCAGGCACGGCTTAGGGGCCATATCGCTCAATGTTTCGCGATATGCCTAAGAACCCGACTTTGTTATCAAACAAACGCATCTTTGCAAGACATACAAAAAAATTATTTATTCCTTGCCAATAATCATAGAGCCCATGGACGGGCGGCTTAGCAGCGCGGAGATTTGCCTGCAAACCTCCGATCCCCAGAAAAATCCATGGAGGGATTTTTCTGGGGCAGCGTACAGCATATAAAGCCTAGCCCCGATTGGAAGGGCCGCGCAGCGGTTGCCGGCAGGCAATGGAGGCGGATGCCGGAACCCTGGAAAGCGGGTAGAAATTGCATGGGGTGGACGGGCACGTAGTGGCCGGCCACGGTAATACAGGACGGTGGCTCCGAGAAAGAAAGAAAATTCAGCGTCCGCTGCCGCTCTGGGTAAAGAGGGTATTGGGAGGCACGGATTTTGTAACCCAGGTGTTTCCGCCGATTGTGCTGCCGGCTCCGATTACGGTTTCGCCGCCCAGTATCGTGGCGTTCGCATAGATTGTCACGTTGTCTTCTATAGTAGGATGCCTTTTTTTGTCCATCAGGTTCTTTTTTACGCTGAGAGCACCAAGGGTTACGCCCTGGTAGATTTTTACGTTGTTGCCTATGACGCAGGTTTCGCCTATTACGACGCCTGTTCCGTGGTCGATGAAGAAGCTTTCGCCGATTTCAGCCCCCGGGTTTATGTCTATTCCGGTCTTACCGTGGGCATGCTCGCTCATGATGCGGGGGATTACGGGAACGCCGGCCTTGCAGAGGAAATGGGCTATGCGGTAGGTTGTGATGGCCTCAAGGCAGGGGTAGGAGACTATTACCTCCTCCGTAGACTTTGCGGCAGGGTCACCGACGTAGGCAGCCTGCACGTCCAGTCCTATCTTGCGGCGGAGTTCAGGAATTTCTTCTATCAAAGCGCGGCTTGTCTGTTCCGCCAGGGCAAAGCAGTGGGTCTTTTTTACCATGTCGTCCTGTATTACGTAGACCAGGGCCTTTTTTATCTCACGGGTGAGTATGGAAATTATGCGGTTCACGCGTTCGCCGGTCACAAAGCGCAGGTTCTGGGAGTCAAGGTCTTCTGCAACCCGGAAGCCGGGAAATATGAGGCACTGTATGTCGCGCAGCACATTCACAACGTTTTCGCGGTTGGGAAAGTCGTTGGCCTCCTCCAAGTTTATTCCGCCGTACTTTTTGTAGGACTCAAGAATGTTGTCGATTGCGCTGTCTATTGAATTCATTCGCTTCCCCTTGCATTTTATTCTGTTCTTAATCTACTGATTTTATGAGAAAAAGGCAAGGAAGGAAGCAGAAAGGCTACAAGATACTACGGAAGAAATTGGACCGCGGGGAAAAGGCCTGAGGGCAAAAAAAATAGGGGCTGTGAACGTCAACGCGCCCGCAGCCCCTACGTCCAGAAATCTGGACATCGGAGAGAGTTTATCAGCTTATTTACAAGCTAATATTAAAATACTCCATTTTTATAAATATGTCAATAGGAAAATTAAAAAAATCTCTAAAAAAAATGTAAACTCTAAAAAGATGAAAAATACTAGTTTTTTCAAGGGTGAGCCCTTGGATCCCGGCCTGGAGGGGAGGAAACCGCTCAGAGTCCGAAGCCTGCTGTTTCCTCCCTAAGAACTCCACTTTTACACGTGTTTTTTTTGCAAACATTCTCGTTTGTTGCCCCATGAAAAAAGCTTTTTCTTCCTTGCAATTAATTATCAAGCCATGGAGGGGCGCGGTAGCGTTACCGGCTGTCCCTTGGCAACAAAAACCATTGAAAGAAATGCGGAGAACTGCTAAAATACCGTATGTTTCAGACAAAAAAAAAGGCAACCCTCATCTGCGCTGGCATTTTCCTTGCAGCCGCAAGCACCGCGGTATTTTTTTCCTGCAAGGGCAAGGCGCAGAAGGAAAGGGAAAAGACCTACGAATATAACCAGGAACAGCTGGGCAAGCTGCTGGACAAAAAGGACATTTCGGAAGAGACGCGTTTTGCGCTGATCAAGAACATTGCACAGAACATGCTTTCGCAAAAAGATTATCCCGGCCTAATCCTCTTCCTTTCCGAATGGGTGGAAAACCACCCCGACGACCAGTACAACGCCTACTGGCTCCTGGTAACGGCCAACACCTACCTGGAAATAGACTCCAAGCCGGTAGCAGAATACTACTTTGAACGCATCATCAACAACTACAACGACCTGATGATTACCGCAAACTCGGGCGAAAGGCTTTCCGTACACTTCATGAGCCTGCAGCACCTGATCCAGATAAGCCAGAACCCCACCAACAGGATTTCCTACTTCAACCAGCTTATCACCCGCTTCCCCGACAAGGTAAAAATCACCGAACTGTACGTCCGCCTGGCACTTGAATACGAAAAAGAGGGGGAATGGGCTCTGGCCCTGCGCGCATTCAGGCAGTTTCTGGCACAGGACGACGCATCCACAATCAGGATTTCAGACCTTCCCAACGCATTTGCAAACGCAAGGCAGTTCGTGGACTTCTACAATTCAAGCAAAAACTGGACCTTCGAGACACTGGACGAACTTGTGGCGGCGGTAAAAAAAGCCATCTCCACCTACAACCCCGGCCAGCTGGACAGCTACAAGTCCCGCGTAAATTTCTTTAACATATCCTGGCGGCAGGACGAAAATTCAAGTAATCCGCAGGCAACATTCTATGCGAGCGACTACATGAGGGGAAACAGAATCCGCTTCAATGACACACTGGACGAGATTTCCACCCCCACCGAGGCATACCTTCGCACATGGGGATGGACAAATTCCAAGGTATGGTATTTCTACTTCCGGAAAATAAATTTTCCCGTTGACCCAAAAGTACACGGAAACTGGGAATGGGCCGGAATCTATTACGGAGACAAAATGTAATTATGAAATTCTCTTTTCTTTCTTTTAAATTCTTTTCTGGACCAGCTTGCCTTTGCAAACCCGCCTTCCAGGGTTCCGGGGGGCCCTACCCCCTCCATTGCCTGTCGGCAACCCGCTTGCGCGGGCCCTTCCAGCCGGGGGTAGGCCTTAATATGCAGACGGGGAAACTTTCCCTGCCAACATCAAAAAAATGCCGTCCGGCTTTTGCGAGGAAAATTTTCCTCCTTACGCTTTCATGCCTGGTCTTCATGACATCCTGCGCGACTGCCCAGGAACTTGCCTCCGCAAACACAAATGACCCAGACGGAAAGGCCATTTCCCAGGAAAACCTTTTGGACGCTTCCGACACATACGCAAGCGAACAGGAAAAGCTTCTTGAAAAAGAGATTCAGGAAGAGCTAAAAAAGAAGAAGAAAAAGTCCTCCAAAAACAAAAAGAGCAAGGAAAAGGACAAGGTAACCCTTATAGAAGAAGAAGTTGCCGCCATGAAGTCCGGCGAAGAAATACAAAACGGAGTAAGGCGTAAGGAACTTGAGCTTCCCGGAATCGAACACGAGCTTAGCCAGAAATTCCTAAGGCAGTACCTTACCGCTTCCGGCCAGAAGGTCCTTGTGCGCTCACTGGAAAACGCTGCCCCCTACCTGCCCTACATACTTGAACAGCTTAAGGAGCGCAACATGCCCCTTATCCTGCAATACCTTCCTATAGTAGAGTCAAACTACATACCAAACGCCGTTTCCCGCTCAGGTGCAACAGGAATCTGGCAGTTCATGGCAAATTCCATGGCACCCTACCTGGAAAAAGACAGCTGGTACGACGAAAGGAGAGATCCATGGAAGTCCACCGACGCAGCCCTTTCCAAACTGGAATACAACTTCCGCTTCTTTGGAGACTGGGAGCTGGCACTTGCCGCCTACAACTGCGGTGCCGGAGCAATGGGCAAATTCGTAAAGAAGAACCCCGGCAAAGACTTCTGGTACCTTGCAGAAAACGAAATCCTTAAAAAAGAGTCCATTTTGTACGTGCCAAAGCTCCTCGCCATAGCCGACATAATCGAAAACGCCCACTACTACGGGGCAACAGGCATCGAAGAAGCAGTAAAGGCAATAGAAAACGTTGAGCCGGAAAAATTCACCTACATAAAAACCGCCGGAATGTTCAGCTTTAACCAAATTTCAAAGGCAACAGGTGTTAGCAAGGCCAGGGTAAAGACGCTGAACCCGGCACTTTTCCGTAACTGTACGCCAGCAAGAGAGGTTTACTCTTTAAGGCTGCCCGGAGACATGCCCGCCGACACGGAGGAAAACCTCAAGAAGCAGGGCGTTGCAACCGACGCAGTCATGTACACCGTAAAGGAAGGCGATTCCCTTTGGGGAATTTCCCGCAGGTACGGAATCACGGTGGAAGACCTTTGCTCCGTTAACGAAATAAGCGAAAAAAAGGTTTTATCTATTGGTAAAAAGCTAATTGTGCCGATATTCAATTAGGGGAAGTATACATGCAAAAGAAAGTCATGCAAAAGAAAGTATTGATTGCCGCAAGCGGCCTATTTTTTATATTGACGAGCCTAGGTGCTGTAAATGCGGCGGCACAGTCCAGCTCTGCCGAAAGCCATGCCGAATTCAGGATGCAGGGCTTTACGGAAGAGGAAATCCGTGATGCAGAAGAAAAAGCCTATGCTGCGGCAAACGCCTCCCGCGACAAGTCCATCGTCAGTTCGGAAAGCCGCGTTGACTGGACAAAGCAGGCCTTCATCTCAGACATCTCAATGAATGTCGTAAAGGCCGGAATTCCCATGCCAAGCGGAAAGTCCCTTGCCGTAAACAGAATCAAGATGGACCTTCCAATACTGGTAAAGGACCCCCTGCTCTCACTCTACGTGGACGACACCCGCACCATAGAAGACCTTGTGCGCGAAGGAAGCCTCACCCTGGAAGAGCTGACCCACATCATCGACAGAAGCAAGCAGACCCCGGCCTACTTCCACCAGGGAACGAACAACCTAAAGACCACAAACACAATCAAGCTGCAGGACATAGGCCAGCTCATCATCAAGCACAGAAAGCCATACGTCCAGGAACTCCCCATTGACCGCATAGCGTCCCGCCCCTACAGCGGAATCATAATCGACGCAAGGGGTTCCCTGCCAATACAGGGCGAATTCACCACAAGCTCGGTAAGCCCCTGCCTTTTCCCCCGCATCTGGGACGAAAACATGACACTTGTTTACGAGCGCAACATGGTGGAGCCGGAAACCGCCAAGTCAGTCGGCATTGTAGAATACATGACGGCAACAGGTCCCCGCGGCATCACGGAAAGAGCCGGAAAAGACCCGCTTTGGATTATGGCAAAGAAAGTCTACGGCGTTAACCGCTGCGACCCGGTAATCTCCTACGACGACTACCTGCGCATTGCAACGGTCCCCCAGAACCGCGAGCTCTTAAAGAACGGCAAGGTCGTAATCCTTTTGGGCGAAAAGGAAATTTCCCGCGTGGTAACAGCCCCCGAGCGCAACACAAAGTACTACCTGGACTACACAAAGATTCAGAAGGAACTTGAAAAGGAAAGGGAGAGCGGCAAGGAGCCTCCTATAACACTGGAAGACTCTCCAACGGGCGGCATGGAGCTTACCCTTACCATAAGCGACCTCCGCTTTATAGCTGACTCAACAGAACTTCTGCCGGAAGAACGCCCCCGCGTAAGCCTGATTGCAAAGCAGATAAAGACTGCACTTGCAGACGGCGGAAAATATTCAATCATAGTGGAAGGCCACACCGCAGACGTAAACAAGCCTACAGGCCAGATGACGCTCAGTATCCAGCGTGCACAGGCCGTAATAGAAGCCCTCAAGCAGGACGGCATCGACGATAAGCTCTTCTCCTACAAGGGCTTCGGTGGAACAAAGCCGGTGGAAAGCAACAATACAGCCGCAGGCCGCGCAAAGAACCGCCGCGTAGTAATAAAGCTAGTCCCGCAAGCCGCAGACGCACAGAGACGCTAGAAAATTACAAACCAACAACCGTCACCCTGAGCTTGTCTCAGGGGCTGTATCGCAACCAAGTGCCTGTTTTAGAAACAAGCCACATTCACACGCACTTGCTTACAAAAAAAGACTAGTCCAGCACGTTAGACCAAATCTTACCCCGGACATGGGGATTCACACCGTAAAGCTTAAAAAGCTCCGGCACTGTAACAAAAGTAAATCCCCGGTCAAGCAGGGCCGGAATTATCTGTTTAAGGGCTTCAACGGTCTTTTCGTTTCCCTTGGTGTCGTGCAGCAGAAAAATCTGCCCTTCCCTTGCAGAATCCAAAACCATCCTTACGCGCTCGCCGCAAGAAACGGAATCTTCCCAGTCCTGGCAGTCGGCACCGCAGATAAAGGGCTTGTCCACGCTCTTGTACAAGGTTTCGGAAAGGTCAATGTATGGCGGTCTAAAAAATTCAGGAATCCTTCCGGTATACTTTTCAATAAGGGTGTCCGTGCGCAAAACCTCGCTCTTAATTTCTTCTGCACCCATGCTGCCCATGTGGGGGTGGCACCAGGAATGACACTCCACCGTACAGCCAAGCTCCAGCTGCCTCTTTATAACAGGCACAGTCTGCTCAGTAATATTCTGTCCGATTAAAAAAAATGAGGCGGGAATGCAAAACTGCTCAAGCAGGTCAAGGTCATGAACCGTAGTAGTACAGTTAGGCCCATCATCAAAAGAAAGCGCTAGATATTTTTTGCCAACAGACATACGCCCTCAACAATAGCCTCGTGTTCTTTAGGTGCAATGCGGGCATAGAGGCTTTCCACAGTGTCGCCTTCCATAACAGGAACCTTTTTCTGCACAAGGATTTTACCGGTATCGCAGCCTGAATCCACAAGATGAACCGTACAGCCGCTCTCCTTTTCGCCAGCTGCAAGAACAGCTTCGTGCACGTTGTCGCCCCACATTCCAACTCCGCCAAATTTCGGAAGCAAAGCCGGATGAAGGTTAACTATGCGGTCCTTGTATTCATCAATGATTGCACCCTTAAGAACAGAAAGATAACCAGCAAGAACAATAGCATCTGCCTTGTGTTCCCTGCAAAGGGCAAGCATTGCATCGCTAACAGCCTCACGCTTTTGGTCGCGGTCAGCCCCAGCCGCCTTGTCTGCCCCAAGGACGGAAACAGGGCTTCTTACAAAAGCCGGGATTCCTGCAAGCCCCGCCCGCTCAAGAGCATAGGCCTTTTTTGTGTTTGAAGCCACAAGCACAATGTGGTAAGGGCAGCCAGCCGTATTTTTTTCGTAATCAATAAGAGCCTGAAGGTTTGTTCCGCCTCCGCTAACAAAAACTGCAATATTCATCATTTCCCCCTTCCGCGCTACCAGTTTGCATGCAGCCCAAGAATCTGAACAACGTTTGCCATAACATCCGGGAATCCTGGGTAAAGCAAAAGGTGGACAAGATAGTATTCCATTCCAAACAAAAGCAGGAAGGCAAAGAGCTTGCACAAAAGCGTCATCTTTGAAGCCCCTTCCGCAAACTGCATGGCACCGTAAATGGCAAATGCGAGCAGAAGGAAAATAAAGAATTTTACCGGCATCAAAAAGCTTATCAGTACAAAGCCCAGCATAAGGATAAAGCAGAGTTTTTTGTTGGCCTCCTTGTTGCGCAGGATAAGCAGGCTGCGTCCTATAAGATAGAAAATCAGGAGAACTGCAAAGACACAGTTGCGCTTGTCTATAAGAACCGTAACGTAGTCGCTTCTGATTTCTATTTCAGACAGGCGGGCAGCGGTGGCCTTGTCGCCAAAGAAAAAGAGCTTTCCAAATTCAGCAAAGAACCTTCCGATTCCGTTTAGTGGCTTTGCGATTGACTTTGCAAAGAGAATGGGCTTTACCGCAAAAAGACTGGCCGTTGCATAAACAAGGGTAACAAAAACGTCAAGTATATGGTAGTGAATGTTCTGCAGGGGGAGCGGACGAGAATCATTCTGACCGGACGCATTGGCATCAGGCGAATACGTATCCTGGGAATCCGCATTCTGGCGGGGTGCATCCTCATCTTCATAAGATTCATCTTCACTTTTGCGGGAAGCCGCATAGCGTTCAGCCTCCCTCCTGGCCTTTGCCCTCTTCTGCCTGATTAAAAGAGCGCGCAGCCTCCTCTGCACAAAATGCTTTTTCCTTGCATCGGAAGCCTCCTCACCTTCATTTTCCTCCTCATCAGATTCATCTGAATCATCCTCTTCATCTTCATCATAGGACCTTTGGTAGGCACTTTCCCTAAGGTACTCGCGCCCGGGTCCGGGAGGGACTTCCTCTTGGTCATCATATCCGTATGCCGAAGCTTCTTCACGCTTATCGACTGTACCGCCATCTCCGCTAACCTCGCTGCTTTCACTGCCTGAATCACCGGCAAGATCCTCGTCTGAAGCTCCAGCGTCATCAGCAATTTCACCGCGGGAAGACCTGTCTTCATCCGCACCGCCGTCTTCTGCCTCATAGCGGGAATCCTGCACCTGCGGAGAACCTGCCCTGTCCTCGTATTCAAGCTCTTCGCCATCTTCGTAAACCTGGGAAGGATTTTCCTCCTCTTCATAGGAAGTAATCTTTTCGTTGCGGGCCTCAATGTCCTGGCGGGTGGCAATATACTTGTGCTGCCTCTTAAAAAGAGAACCGTTCTTAAGACACCAGAGAAAGTCAACGGCATCTTCCTTGTTTGCCCAAACCTTGTCCATAAAGGACTTGTGCCTGGGTTCAGGAAGGGTAGACTCGTTTATGTACTGGGTAAAAATCTTCTTTAGCTTAAGCGCCTCGTCATAAGAAAGGCTTGCCGCATCGTAGCGGATAAGACCAATGTGGGAAATAAGCGCAAAATAAAGGTACTTGCTTGCCGGAGAAGTCTTTTCCTTTTCCTTGCTGATAATTTTTACGGAAAGGCCGTTAACATTCTTTTCCATAATATTGGAAGGAAGCTTTACGTCCGTAACCTCCGAATTGCGCACTATGGAAGTCTTAATATTCCAGTAAAAGCGCCTGTCCGTAAAAACAAAGCCCTTTCTTCCGCCAGAAAGCCAGATTGCGTAAAGGACCTCTTCCCCGCTGTTAATCTGAAAATCGGCAAAGATTCTTTCAATTGTGTTCTGTGAAAATTTAGACTGAATATACATTTCTTTCTCTTAGTTAGCCATTACAGCCTTCGCAAGCTGATCCGCGCATGAAGTGTTCTTTGCACCGCACAAGTTCCCAAGCAGTTTGCCTGCTATCTCCTTGGCAGTCATGCCCTCGCAAAGCTTAGAAATGGCCTTAAGATTGCCGTTGCAGCCACCGTCAAAACGGATGTTTGTAATCCGCTCCCCATCTCTGCTAAAATGAATGGCTTTAGCACAAGTCCCGCTTGTTTTGTAAGTGATTTCTTCCATTTTTATCCCCACGTCTTTTCAATTATACATTAAGTCATGGGATTTGTCTAGAAATTTACGCTCCTTCACAACTTCCGGCACCACTTCCGCAAGAATTATCGCGGCAAAAATAAGACCACAGCCAAGGAGCATGCGGGGAGTAACGGCTTCGTGCAGCAGCAAGGTACTAAATAGAACACCAAAGAGAGACTCAAGCGAAAGAAAAAGCGATGCCAGTGCCGGGGCAACATACTTTAACCCCACGTTCTGAAGGACAAAGCAGACAAGCGTACTCAAAAGCCCCAGGTAAAAAACAGAAAGCACCACGCGGGCATTTGCAAAAATTTCAAGCGGAAATGCACCGTCCATGAATGGGGCACATACCCAGCCAAGAAAAGCCACCGCCGCAAACTGCAAAACGGTAAGCAAAAGCGGATCGTCATAGGCATTAAAATGCGACGTGAACAAAATATGCAGGGCGTAAAAAATACCGCAAGAAAGAGTAAGCACATCACCCTTGTTCATGCTAAGGATATTGCCCTCGTTTTTAAGGGCCAAAAGCCCAATCCCGCTAACAGACATAAGGGCAGCCACAAAAACATACCACTTGGGACGCTTCTTAAAAAGTGGCCATGCAAAAATAGGAACAAGAACAACGTAGACAGTAGTAAGAAAGGCATTCTTTCCGGCAGTAGTGAACTTGCACCCGATTGTCTGCAAAAGGTAGGCCATGAACAAAAATCCCCCCAAAAGCATTCCGCGCAGGAAGGTCTTTTTTGTAAGCCCAATAAATTTCTTATGCAGCAAAATCCCAAGACAAACGGCAGCAATCGAAAACCTAAAGGCAATCATCCAGACAGGCCCAATGTAGTCAAGACTGTCCTTTACAATAACAAAGGCAAATCCCCATATAGCCGCGCAAAGCACCAGCCCCACGCTGCAAAAGGCACCCAAACTCTTTTTTGTCATGCAATACTTTTACCAAAAAAACAGCCTTTATACAATCGATTTTTGATAAACCTGTCATTCCGAACTGCCCGTCACCCTGAACTTGTTTCAGGGTCTGTATAAATTCCAGGCTTTAGTTTATTTCCTCTTTATGGACGGTACCTTCCACCGCTCTACCATTTTACCCTTTGGCTAATCCGACCGCCCATGCCTATGCGCCACCGCCGTTCCGCCCTTCGCCTATTCGGCTCATACCGCTTGCGCGGTACTAAAGGGTTGCAAGCAACCCGGGGCTCCATGGCGGCGTAGGTCGCATAAAAAAATCCGTCACCCATAACAAAGCCCGTCACCCTGAACGGTTGGTGAGTCCTTCGACACGCTCAGGAACCACCTGCCGAACCACAGCATCTGTGCAAGCAAAAATGCCGTCTTCCACAGATTCCGGGTCTAGCCCGGAATGACACTTTTTTTTGCGGGAATGACAGTTTTTTTTACACCAAAAAGCCTAGCCCCGATTGGAAGGGCGGCGGAGCCGTTGCCGTAAGGCAATGGAGGGGGTAGGGCCCCCCGGAACCCTGGAAAGCGGGTAAAAATTGCTTCCTTGCAATTTTTACCCGTCAGTTTTCTTCGAAAACTGACCAGCTCTGTTTGCAAAGAAATGACGCGCCCTTCTTGGCACTGCTTGTTTACGAATTAGGGTAGAAATTGCAAGCAGTTTAACCAAAAAAGTGGCTCCAGATTAGAATTCAGGAGGAAATTTAGCCTTCTACCAGTTTTGCAACCAATTCGGAGAGCAGGGGCACCAGCTGTTTTTTGCGGGAAACTACGTCCTTTAGGTAATAGGTGTGCTCTTCGGTTTTGGGGAAGCCCAGGATGCTTTCGAATGAAGGTTCGGAGGCTATTAGCATTATGCTGCTTAGCTGGGTTATGTCCGTTACCAGAAGGGCGTGGAAGAGTTTTCCGCCTGCACGCCGGCTTGCTTCCAGGTCTGCAAAGAATTCGTCCTTGCGCTTTAGAACTTCTCCCGGGTCGTCCACTTCTATTTGGCTTACGCTGTATTTTATTTTGCCGTCTTCGTATTCCTTTAGGTCCTGGCCAATTACGTCGCTTGCGCTGCGGCCGCCTATTTTGCTTCCGTGGCGGATTATGTCGCTGCCAAGTTCCTTTATGTCAAGTTCCGTTATGCTTGAAAGGTACTGGGCTGTGGAGACGTCGTGTTCTGTTGTGGTTGCTGACTGTAGAATCAGGGTGTCGCTTAGGATTCCGCACAAGAGCAGGCTTGCTATGTCTTTTGGGATTGAGACGTGGTTTTCGCGGTAGAGGCTTGCAATTATTGTGCTTGTTGAACCAACCGGCTTGTTGATTAGTGTTATTGGGTAGCGGGTGGAGAAGGTGTTGATTCTGTGGTGGTCTATTATTTCCTGGATTACGTAGTGCTCAACCCCTTCTATTGCCTGGCGGGCTTCGTTGTGGTCCACAAGGATTACCTGTATGTTTGCTTCTGCCAAGAGGTCGCTTTCGCTAAGGGTTCCGATTACCTTGTTGTTTGCGTCTATTACTGGCAGGCAGCGGGCTGTGCTTTCTGCAAGCAGGGGGCGGATTTTCTGTACGGTTTCGTCTTGGCGCACCGGTTTTGCCTTGGAGTCTGCCATTGCGCTTACCGGGGACGAGAATTCTATTAGCATGGCGGTGGTTGCGGTTGAATCATGCCCCGAAATTATTGATACCCGGTTCTTTTTGGCAAGTTCGCGGAGTTCCTTGTTGATTATGTAGTCCCTGGTTACGATTAGGGCTTTTACTTTTGCCTCAATGCAAAGCCTTTGTATGTCTTCGCGGTCGCCTGTGATTACGATTATGTTTTCGCTTTTACGCGCTTCCAGGAGCTTTTTGAATGTTGGCACGTCGTCGTCTGCTATCATGATAAAGCAGTTGAAGTATGTGTCGGGATCAAACTCCACGATGGGGGTGGCGTTGAGCGTTTTTTCTATTAGGCGCAGGCTTGCAAGGAAGATGTCCCCGCGGTTGGGGTTAAGGAGCTTGTAGGAATTTAGGGCAAAGGCGTTATAATTTAGGACACCCTTGTAGAGGCCCTTTTCGTCCACGATGGGTAATATGGAAGAATTTGTGCCCATCATTTTGTCTACTGCCTTGCAAAGGGAAACGTCCTCTTTTACGGATTCGTAGTTTGTGTTCATGTAGAATTCCACTTTGGGGATAAGGTCTGCCATGTAAAGCGGGGGTTTTATCTTGAACCTTTTAAGGATGTATTCAGTCTGAGGGGAAAGGTGGCCGGCACGGGCTGCAATGTATTCGGGATGACCCAAGAGCTGCTTGAGCCTTGCGTAGGAAATGGCTGCAACGATGGAGTCTGTGTCGGGATTTCTATGTCCAATGATATAAACTTTCTTTGTCATGATGTTTTATTATACCACAAGTGTGCATTTCGTGCTATAATGGGAAGAAGAACACGGCAGTCTGTTTTGTGCTCCACTACCGGAAAAATTTGTCTGAAAAGCCACAGTTGCGCGTATTAGGTGTCCGACTCGCTACGCTCGCTCGCGCAAAGCGTCTTTTCAGCCAAATTTTTCCTCTCGTTGCGCACAAAACAGACTAACGTAACTTCAAAATAAATGTGGACCCGCCGCAAAAGATTTTTCTGGACGCGTAGCACAAAATAGATTCACACATATAAAGGAACAAAATATGGCAACTAACAACGAAAGCGCTGGTACTTACGAAGTACGTGATTATGTAAAATGGGACAACAAATACGCCATCGGCATTCCCGGCATAGA
>JAILHV010000256.1 GCA_024695625.1 Treponema sp. | reverse complement strand
CAAAGTTCTGTGCAAAAGATAAAGAGCAGATAAAAATTGCCGTTAAAAACACGAATGATTTTTTCATTTTTAAATTTCCTTCAAAAACTTGTGATTTGTGCATTATACAGGACATTGCCCATTCTTTCAACGGCCTTTTTTAGCCCATTGCAAAAAGAGCTTTTTCTGGTTATTATAAACAAAAAAATTTTAACGGATGCCTTTATTCTGGGGCGCATAGGGAAAAAAATGAATTTAAGATTTCTAATAATATCTGTTGCAATTTCTTTGCTGGTTACGGCCATTGTCATTTACTCTACGCATGGAAGAATAAGCCGCAAGCGCTATTGGAAGATAGAAGCCACTATGGTTGTTGGCTTTGTGTCTTATTGGTTCTTTACCTTTTTTATATTGGCCTTCTTTCTTAAAAACTTTTCTCACAGCAGCTTCTTTTATAGCTTGCACGTTCTGCACACATTACTTTTTATAATAGGATTTTTTGGCACCTTTGTTTTTTTGTACAAGCACTGGCAGCTGCAAATACTACGCCTGCATGACATGAACAAGTCCGGTTGGTATTGTTTGCTTAGCTATATTCCGATATACGGTTTTTATGACTTTTTTGTTATGCTCTTAAGAAAGAGAAGCTGTCTGATGAATGAATTTGACGAGCCAATAGATTACTATTCTTTTTTTGAGAAAAACAAATTGCTTAAGGACAAAAAGCTTATTACCAGGGACGGAGTTTATTTTTACATAAGCGGCATTAAGTTTGAATACAAAAACTTAAATGGCCATGTGCAGTATGAAGTTTCCAAGATGAGTTTGGAAAATGACAAGACTGTGGAAGAATACTGCAAGAAAAATTTGCAGCAAACAGAAAACGCCACCGGTTATGCAGGAGAATACAGGATTTCTTTTCTTGATGAAGGAAATTTATTTGAACAACTAAAAAATGATTTGCACGGAATAGTCATAAGTGAAGGCGGCTTTATTACGCTAAACGATGTTCCTGTTTTTGTTAGGGACAATTACTTGCAGTACGAAATTGTTTATAAAACAAAAGATTCTTCCAGAATAAAAAATTTTTCCCAAGTAGAAGAATTGCAGGATTACAGCTGCCAGTCTTTAACCAAGGCCCAATTGCTTGACTTAATAAAACAAGGCGCGTAAGGAAGAGGCCTTTGCAAAAGAAAGCCTACCCCCGATTGGAAGGGTGGCGCAGCCAGACCGCCGCAAGGCGGGCCGGAGCGATAGCGTAGCCCTGGAAAGCGGGTAATAATAGGGGTTTTTTGTTAGGGGATAGGTGAACTCTTTTACCCTAAGGCTGGTCCAAAAAAGAAAATAAATTTATGCTATCTTGAAGAGCTGCTCTATGTATTTTTGGCGGACCACAAGTACGGAGCAATGGGCACTGCCGATTATTTCGCTCTGCTGCTCGCCTGCGAGTTTTCTGTCCTGCTTTGAATATGATGTGGAAAGGTCTTTTCCGCCAAGGAGGATCAAGTCTGCCTTGTAGTCGTCTGCGGCACGGATGATTTCTGACCAGATTTCGCCCTTGAGCAGTTCCGTTTCTATTTTGACGGCCTTTGTCTTTGCAAGGTCTGAGGCATAGTCAAGGTAACTGCCCCCATTTTCCTGCAGGCGGCCTTCCATGCCCTCGCCCTCTTCCGGGACGATGAACTTTGTTAGGGAAAGCCTTTTGATTGTGGCGGTGTCTACAACATAGACGACCTTTACGTGGCACTTGTAAATTTTTGCCATGAGGATGGCATACATTACTGCATGCAAAGAGGATTTTGTTCCGTTGTAGCCTACAAGAATTCTTTGAAATAAAGGTTTAATCATTCTAACGCCCCTGCCTTCCCTTTAGTGACTTGAGAACGAACACGTTGTCACGCTCGCGCTCCTCCAGAACGCTTTCTATATACTTAACGGTTTCCCTATTCTGCGGTATTACCATTTTGTCCAGTGCGTTTACCCGGCGTTGGGTTTTCTTTACTTCCATTGCAAGCCTCCAGACGATTGTCCTTATGCTTGCCATTTGGGTAATGAGCGCAAGAAGTTCAAAGAAGTCCGCCATTACTTCGTCGTTGTCGGGGGTTGTCCCCATGAAGGAAGAAAAAAGTTCCCGCTTTGGAAGATTAACGTCTATGGAAGTAAAATTCATTCCGCCTATGACTACGGGCTTTTTTGTAATCTCAAACTTGTAGTCAACCGCAGTCGCAAGCCTTTCTGCCCGCTCGCCGCCCATTGCAAGCAGCATCCTCTTTAACGCTGGGTATGCCTTTGCAATGCACTTGTCCATGTCGCGCTCCAAAAGCTTTACGCGTTCAACAAGGTGCATCAGCTCCATTACGAGGATTTCCCTTTTTTGTTCAAGCAGGTCGTAGCCTTCTGTGCTGACCGCAAGCTGTTCCTTTAGCGAGAGGAGGTTTGACTTTGTGGGCGCAATGTTAAGCTTTGCCATTAAGCGTTTCCTTAATCAGATGAACCTTCGTCGCCGTGTTCGTCAGTTGACGGAAGGTATTTTTCGATGAACTCGTCCTTTATGCGATAGAGTTCCTCGCGCGGAAGAATGCTCAGTATTTTCCAGCCCAAGTCTAGGGTCTGGTCTATTGAGCGGTCTTCGAATTCACCCTGCGTAAAGAATTTTTCTTCCATCTCGTTGCCAAACTTTAGGTAGAGCTTGTCCAGTGGGGAAAGTTCTTCTTCTCCGATGATGGCAGCAAGGTTTCTTATGCTCTTTACCTTTGAGTATGATGCAAAGAGCTGGCTTGAAACATTTGCGTGGTCTTCGCGGGTCATTCCCTTTCCAATACCGTCTTTCATAAGGCGGCTAAGGCTTGGAAGTCCTGCTACCGGCGGATAGAGTCCCTTCTGGCTCATCTCGCGGTCAAGAACAATCTGGCCTTCCGTGATGTAGCCTGTAAGGTCCGGGATTGGATGGCTTATGTCGTCGTTTGGCATGGTGAGGATTGGAATCTGGGTGATTGAACCTGTGCTTCCCTGAATCTTTCCTGCACGCTCGTAAAGTTCTGCAAGGTTTGAGTAAAGGTAGCCCGGATATCCCTTGCGGCCTGGAACTTCTCCACGCGTTGTTGAAATTTCGCGGAGGGCTTCGCAGTAGTTTGTCATATCAGTCATTACAACAAGAACGTGCATGTTGCATTCAAAGGCAAGGTATTCCGCTGCGGTAAGGGCACACCTTGGGGTGATGATTCTTTCTATGGATGGTGCATCTGCAAGTGACTGGAACATTACTACGCGGCTTAGAACACCGGAGTCTTCAAATGTGTTCTTGAAGAACTGGGCAACGTCGTACTTGATACCCATGCCTGCAAAAACCATTACGAAGTCTTCGTCAGAGTTGAGGATTTTTGCCTGGCGGATTATCTGGGCGGCAAGGCGGTTGTGGGGCAAACCGTTTCCTGAGAATATAGGAAGCTTCTGGCCGCGGATAAGGGTGTTCATTCCGTCTATTGAAGAAATTCCTGTCTGGATGAAGTCGCGCGGATATACACGGGCATAGGGGTTAATGGGGTTTCCGTTAACGTTTATCTTGGTGCTTGATATAATCGGAGGATAGCCGTCTATTGGCTCGCCAAGTCCGTTGAAGATTCTTCCAAGAAGGCCCTTTCCAACGCGGAGTTCCATTGGCTTGTCAAGAAATTCAACGGATGTTCCCTCAAGGTCAAGGCCGGTTGTGCTGCCGAATACCTGTACTACTGCGGTGTCTTCGTTCAAGTCTATAATGCGGCCTGTCTTTTTTTCTCCGGTCTTGTCGCGGACGTAAACAACCTCGTCATAAAATGAATTGGGGGTGCGCTTTACGACGACGATAGGTCCGTCTACTTTTTCAAGCCCCTTGTATTCTATTCCTTTCATACTGCTGCATCCTTGCGGTAGACCCGCTCAAGTTCGCCCATCTGCTGCTCAAGGTGGTTCTGAATTGCCGTTAGATCTTCCATGTTGTCATTTGGAACAACAGACTTTGCGCGGATAATCTCGTTCCTTACGTCCAGCTCCATTATCTTTGTAAGCGGGCAACCCTGCTTGATTACGGCAAGAGCCTTTTCGTAAAAATCCATTACAAGAAGAAGTATGAGTATCTGCTTCTGGGGAACGGAATACTGGTCAATGTCGTCAAAGGCATTCTGCTGGAGGAAGCCGTTCTTTATCATTTCTGCAACTGTAAGAACAAGGCGGTCGCTGTCTGGCAAGGCATCCGGTCCAATAAGGCGCACAATCTGCTGAAGCCTCTGTTCTCTCTTTAGAAGGTCCAGTGCCTTTATGCGGATTGAAGCCCAGCGTGGGTCAAATTTGTCCCACCAAGTTTTTACTTCGTCTGCATATTCTGAATAGCTGTCTATCCAGCCGATTGCAGGATAGTGGCGTGCGTTTGCAAGTTCGCGGTCCAGTGCCCAGAAGCAGCGGATAAAGCGCTTTGTGTGCTGGGTTACTGGTTCGGAAAAGTCTCCGCCTGGCGGTGAAACAGCACCGATTACGCTTACCGAGCCTTCCTGTCCGTTGAGTGTGTTTACGCGGCCTGCCCTTTCGTAGAATTCTGCAAGGCGGGTCGGAAGGTATGCGGGGAATCCTTCTTCTGCTGGCATTTCTTCCATACGGCCTGAAAGTTCGCGCAAGGCTTCTGCCCATCGGGAAGTTGAATCTGCCATGATTGCAACGTGCATACCCATGTCGCGGTAGTATTCAGCGAGCGTGATTCCTGCGTAAAGCGAAACTTCACGTGCGGCAACCGGCATGTTGGAAGTGTTTGCGATGAGTATGGTGCGTTCCATAAGGGAGCGGTTGTTGCGAGGGTCTATGAGCTGGGGGAATTCGGTAAGAACGTCCGTCATTTCGTTGCCGCGCTCTCCGCATCCAATGTATACGATTAAGTCTGCGTCGCACCACTTTGCAATGGCATGCTGGGTCATCGTCTTTCCCGTACCAAAGCCACCAGGTATTGCGGCTGTTCCGCCCTTGCTTAGCGGGAAGAATACGTCTATAACGCGCTGACCGGTAATAAGAGGCTGTGAAACTTCAAGCTTCTGCATAAAGGGGCGCGGCTTTCTAACCGGCCAATACTGGGAAAGCTTTATCTCTTCATCCAAATCAGTAAGGCCTATAACTTCGTCTACGGTGTAGCTTCCCTTGCCATTGAACTGCTTTAGGACTTTTCCCTTTGTTGCAGGGGGAACCATTATAACGTGCTTTATTGAACCTGTTTCCTGAACAAAGCCCAAGGCAATGCCAGGTTTTATTGCATCGCCTTCTTTTACGGAAGGTTCAAATTCCCACTTTTTTTCTGCATCAAGGCTTTCTGTACGCTGACCGGGAAGAAGGAAGGCACCTCCGCTTTCGAACATTTGCTTTAGCGGTCTTTGGATACCATCGTAGATTGTACCTACGAGGCCAGGCCCAAGCTTTAGGGAAAGGGGACGCTCATTGCTTACGACAGGCTCACCGACCTGCATTCCGCCGTCGTCTTCATATACTTCTATGGTTGCCATTCCGGCATCCTGCCTTATGATTTCTCCGATAAGCTTTGCGTTGCCAACGTCAACAACATCATAAAGGCCGCACTTTTCCAAGCCTTCGGCGTAAACAATAGGGCCGCTTATGCGCGTAATTTTTCCTTTAATCATTCGGGAAGCCTCCCAGCAAACAGAGCAGAAGAAAGCTCGTAAGATTTTGATTCCATCACTTCTTTTAGTTTTTCATCAAGGGTGAGGCGGCACAAAGTCTTTCCGTCTTCGGAGACAAGAACAAGCCCCTCGCGGAATTCAAAGCCTTCAACAGCCTCGTCTGCAACCATGATTTCATTTCCAGTTTTGCAGGAAAGCAGGGAAGGACCGAATTCTTCCTTGAGCATTTTTTCTGCATCGGCCTTATTAAAGCCGATTACAAAGGCATTCACCTTTTTGCCTTCAAGCTCGCTCTTGGACCGTTCAACAAGTTTTTGCACTATGTCCATGCGCTTTTTGGGTCCCAGCTCCTTAAAATATGAATTGAAGGCCCCTATAACCGCATCATTTACAAAAGAGACAAAATAGCGCTGTTTTTCCAGAGGAAGGGCCGCACTGGTATTTTTTTCGTAAAAGCTGACCCTTGCAGCACTGGCCTTTTTTGCCTCATCCCCGGCAGCGGAAACCCTAGCGCCTACGCCAGCCTCAAGGGATGCGGCAGTCTGCCTTGCGTCTTCAAGAATCCTATCCGCCTTTTTCTTAACGTCGGCCTTGATTTCCTGATCAAGAATATCTGTTGAACGTAATTCTTCCATATAGTTTTCCTAAACCTGAATTCCAATCGCTTCGCGGATCGAATCCGTAAGAGTCTTGCGCCCCTTTATGTGGCCGCCAAGCCCCGGAATCTCTACAATTAAAGGGGAACTTCCCTTCATCTGCCATTCGGTAACTTCTTCTGACAGCATGTCGGAAACATCCTCCGTTAAAATGAGAATCTTGGGTCTGTCCTGCTCGGCCATAGTGACAATCTGCTCCCTGCCGGTGCTCTTTCCGGTAACGCGGCAGAAAGCCTCCAGAGCCTCGCTGCGGTTTGAGACATAGCTGCCCTGTACGCCTGCAAGCTTAAAGCCGAGGACAAGCTCGCGCTCCCCTATTACAAAATAGTCCACGCCATCTGCTCTCTTACATGATTATGATGAACAGGGCTACAAGGAAGCCCCAAAGGCAGATACCTTCAGCAAGACCAACGAAAGGAAGTGCCTTTCCTGAAAGTTCTGCGTTTTCGCTCATTGCGCCCATTGCAGCAGCACCAATCTTACCTACGGCAATACCACCACCAATACAGGCAACACCTACAGCAATTGCGGCTGCCAAATACTTAACGGCATCTCCACCTGCGGCAGGAGCTGTACCCTGTGCAAATACGCTTACGGCACCAGCTGTGAGCATCATAAAAAGTGTTGCAAAAAATTTCTTATTCATAAAAATACCTCTATAAAAAAAATCTATTTTAACCCCGGAACCATGCCGGGGAATTTCCCAAAAGGATTCTGCAAAAAATTACAGGCCTAGAACTTGATGACAGGCTTGTATTCAAAGCGGAAGGGCTTGAATTCGCGGCCAGTCTCCGTAAAGAACTTGCTAAAGAATTCATAGTACTGGAGGCGAACAACCTGGATTGCTACAATCATTCCCTCAAGAACCACGACAATTGCATTGCCCAGTATAAGGACAAGTATTCCTCCCGGCCCCGCAAGTTCTGCCATCATGCTGATTATAAAGCCAAGTACGGCATGGGCAAGGGCAAAGGCACCAACGCGGACAAAGCTTACGGTGTTGGAGATGTAGGAGGAGAAGACTTCTATCACTTCAACAAGGGCTCCGATTACCGCGCTAAATACGCCGTTCTCCAGCACCGGTGACTCATGCGAAACTATGCGCTCCAAGGGCTCGCTGAATGCAGTAAGTGCAAGGGCTGTTCCTATTACAATCCAGTCATAGACTGCAGGCACGTGCTTAAAGAATGCAATGCGAAGTCCAAAGAAAATGACGTACCAGAAGAAGACGGCACCGCTAAGGCCTGTCTTTCCAAAGAGGGCGCGTCCGTAATTCTTTAGTGAGAACTGGTTGATTATGTTAATAAGAAGACCGCATGTGTTGATTACAAAGCCAACTGCAATGGTAAAGCCGAAGAACATGAACATGCGGGTAATAGATTCCTTGGAACCGGTCGGCATCATGGGAAGAATTGGACTCCTAGGTTCGCCGAAAAGCCCTGTTACATATTTTGAGAAAGGCTCAAGCAGGGTTTCGTTTGCAAAGAATTCACCTGTAAGAAGGCCCATCACCGTACTGCTTATTCCTATGCAGATGAATATGCGGGAGAATTTTTCCCAGCCCATCAGCTTCACCTTGCCCATACCCATCAGTATGCCTACAAGGAGGAAGACAAGCCCCTGCCCCGCATCGCCGAACATGATTCCAAAAAGCACCGTAAAAAAGAGGGCTACAAAAGGCGTCGGGTCTACGGTTCCGTAAAGGGGTGCGCCGTAGCTGAATATCATGCGCTCAAAGGCACTGACAATCTTTCCGTGCTTGAGTTCAACGGGAACCTGTTCCTGACCGCTGGTAACAGTGGCGACTTCGCTTGGAAGGAATTCTCGGATGCCGGTCCTGCTTTCCGTAAGCTCGTCAAGGCTCTTCATGACGTCGTGTGAAAGGTAGGCTGGAATCCAACCAGTGATGCGGTATACGTATTCAGTTGACTCCAGGCGGTTCTGGGTTTCGCGTATCTGGGATGCAAAGGAATAAAGCTGAAGAAGTTTAAGCAGGGAATCCTTGTGGGTCTCCGAAAAATTCTTTCGCTCAGCCTGGACTTCCTCAAGTGCCTTGTCCGCCTGCACCTGCTGTTCCTGAAGGGATTCAAGCATGTCGTCGGGAATTCCCTTAAAATCCTTGGGAACTTCAACTTCCACAAAACCCGCATTCTTGAGCTCTGTGTCAACCATGAAGCGGGCCTTTTTGCTGGATGCAACCATAACGCGGCTCTTATCCTCGCCAAGGGGAACAATCATTGCCCTAACACCAAGGATGGCCTTTAGCGAAGGAATGCATTCCGGGTCAATCTTTCCAATCCTCATCGTAAGGAAGGAAAGGTTTTCAAGTTCCGTATATGAAACCTTAAGGTTTGAAAATGCCTTTGCCTCGCTCAGCGTGTCTGCTGCGCGCCTTGCACTTTCCCCGGCCTGAACTTCCCTTTCGTGGATGCTTTCTGCGCGGTCTATCAGTTCAAGGGCATCCTTTTCATCCTGTTCGGAAGGAATCGACGGGGCAATCGTGTAGTGCTCAAGTTCATCTATTCCCAGAACACTCCTTGCCTGCTCCAGCTTGTAAAAAATGTCTGAATCAGGGTTGAGGTCTGACAGGGCTGAAGACTGAGATGCCGTGCCAGACGAAGACTTTTCAAAATCCTGTTGGAACTGGAATTCCCCAAGCTTTCCAAGATAGGAAAGAACCTTGCTAATGTCTTCTCTATAAACAATCAGCTCCAAGAGCCTCATTGCAGTAGTTTTTGCCATTTTACACCTCCTGAACCCCGGCCGCGAACATCGCTTCCTGAGCAGGTATATTCATTCTTAGACTTTCCGAAGCAGTACAGATGTCGTCCAGTTCGTCCCTCTTTATGATGAACCAGCAGACGAGCGGGCATTCCGTAAAAGGATAACGGTGGAAGAGCCGCCTTGCCTTTTCCACATAATGATTCTTGTATGCCGCGGCTACCCACCTTGGGTCTATGTTCCAGACAGTTCCCTCTTCATGCGGATTAAGGAATTCGGAATACTGCCAGTTCTTCCATGTATTCCAGTCATCAGTTGCCCATTCCAGCGTCTTTAGTGCGGGACCGGCAATCGGATCGTTCTTTGCAGCCTTGCCGTCCGCGTACGACAGGTGCATGGGAATTTCATCACTGTCCATGTCGTAATATATCCGCAGCCTGAGTGACCAGAGTATATTTTCTAGCGAAAACTTCTCCGTAAAAAGTGACCTTACGGCTTCTCGGCAGGATGAATCGAGACTTGCCAGCGACTTCCAAAGCTCGCTAATGTACTGGCAGTCCATGCGGTAGTCGTCTACCTGCTGTTCCTGTACGGAGGAAATATGGTCATACCAGGAAAGAGGCGAATCCTTTGTTACCTGGGCAATATCCGGCCACTTTGAATAATTGAGTATATTGAATGGAGAAATATCGTTGTAAGGAGGAATATCCTTTCTGCCCGTGCAGAGGGCAGCACCAAAAGCCTTAAGGTTTTCATAGTCATAGGAGCGCAAAAGCTCAACCAAAAGAGGCGACGGCTTTTCATAATTCATAAGGAGCCGTTTATAGGAATTTATAAATGAAGAAACAGCCTCTTTTTCAAGGGCTGCCGCAAGCATGGTCTCGGGAACAGCTGGAACTTCCTTCTTAAAGATAAGGGACCAAAGTTCCTTTAGCGAACGCACTGCAAAAAGCTCCCTCGCCTTTAGGCCAACAAATGACCGGGAAAGGATTCCGCTTGCCTTTACATAGACGTATGCATCTGCGCTGGATTTGTCCATTGCCATTGCAATCCCCCCTGCCTTTCAGGAGAAAAGGAGCGTGTCAAGCAAAGAGCGGAAAGCCTTTTCGTCTTTTTCCGCAGCGGCAAGGCTCTGCTTGTATTCGGAAAACTGCTCTTCATGCCGTCTGGAAATCTCTTCCTTGGACGAGGCCTCTTCCGCTTCCAACCCCTTGAGTATCGAATTATACTGTTCCTTAAACGAATTTTCGGCGCGGGCACGGGACTCTGCAATAATCTTGTCGGCTTCAAGCCTTGCATCAAGAATCATCTGTGACGATTCCCGCTCAACATCAAGAAGGTGTTCTATAATGTCAACTTCTTCAGACATTCTTTCCCCCGCTAAAAAAGGCAGCTCCGGGAGTAATTCGGAGTTCCTAAAAATATTTCAAACCGAACATGGACTAAAGCTACACCTAAAAGGCCTTAAGCATCTGGTAAACATCTTCGGCAGACGTTTTTTCCATCATTGACTTTGAAAAGGACGGCTCCTGAAGTACGGAAGCAAGCTCCTTTAGAACTTCAAGATGGCTTTCCGCCTCATTTTCTCCGCAGACAAACATAAAGACAAGGCGTACCGGGGAACCATCCAGCGACTGGTAGTCAATTCCCGAGCGGCTAATGCCAACGGCACCGATTATACCGTCAACACAGGCACACCTTCCGTGGGGAATCGCGATGCCGTGCATAATGCCGGTGCTCATCTTTGACTCACGATCCTGTACGGCAGCCAAAACCTGGGCCCTGTCGATTCCGGGCTGAACCGCGACAAGGCATTCTATCATCTCTTCAAAAAGTTCATCCTTATCCTTGCTCTGAAGATTAAGATTTATCCCCTTTGGCGAAAAGACGTTACCCAGAATCATGCTGACCACCTTTTACTGAGCAGCAGAAGCGTCTGCAGCACCATCAGAACCTGCTGAAACTTCCGTTGCAGATGTAGCGCCATCAGCACTCTTTATCTCGGTCTTGGGCTCTTCCTTAACGTCGTCAAGCCAAGAACCTGCATTGTTTTCCGGCTCCTGAGAGGTTCCCTGAACTTCCTTTGCAGTCGCAGACATTGAACCGCCGTCATTGGGAGCCTTGTTAATCAGAGCGAGTGAAAAAACGAGAACTAAGAACAAAGCAACAAAAACGCCTGTCGTCTTGGTAAGAACGCTGGCAGAATGTGAACCGAAAGCGGCAGACTGACCGCCGAAAGGACTTCCCATGCCGTTTGAATCCTCGTTCTGAACGAGAACCATCAAAACCAGCAAAACGCAGACAATTACAAATGCAACAAGCAGGATTGTTCCAACAACACCCATTTTTTTCTCCAAATACCGGCACTGTAAAACCGGATTAATTTTACAAAATTTTCATCTATTCTATATAAATAAAGGCTTTTAGTCAATTACTCGCACTATGATTTAACCTGCGCAGTAGTCAATGCAAGAAGAAGGAATCCCCCCGCTGCGACCGCTTGCCAAAATTTAATATTTTACCATGCCGCACAGCGCAATCTGAAATCCAATTGCCGGTTTACATAAGCCGCATAAACTCCACCGGCAAGAGTGCGGGGATTTTGCTGTGGGCAAAGTCTTTTTTGTTGCGGGTGATTATGTACTGGGCATGGACGCTTGAGGCACATTCATCTTGGACGCAATCTTCAAAGTCGGAGAAGTCGTCGCGGTCAAGGGCGGTCAAAAGTTCATTTTTACCAACAGGTGATACAGTAAAACAAGAAAACAAGGCTCTAAGCAAGTTACGCAGTTCCGCAGGGGCAAGTGTCTTTCTGAGCACATACCAAATAGTCGGAACCGTATGAGCAGCAATATATGCAGAAATTTTTCCTGAATAGATATATTCGAACAATGCATCTGTTCCTGCACTCTTTTGTTCACGGTTTGTAAAGTAATCGATTATCACATTTGTATCAATTAGAAGTTCCATATTTTTCCTCCAGATAGTCGTGATATTCTTTTTCATAATAAGGATCTGTTGCGGGTCCTGGGGTTAGCCTACCACGATATGCCCGTAAAATTTCGCAGGCCTTTTCCCTTTCCCCAACATCATCCACAGGAAGCAGCTTAAAGCGCTGGCCCTGGTAGAACTTTGCACCGCCAATGACGCGCACGGCAGTTCCGTCAAAATAGGCATCGTAGGATTTTTCGGGGGAGGCAACAAGGGGAAGGTCCACATCGTCTTCTATTTTGTATTCCACGCCCGAATGGCCGACCAAAGGAATCTTATTGGCGCGGATAAAGGCTTCGTCAACTCCATAGATTTTGGCAACCTTTGCAACAAGCTGGTCTGACGGAACTACAACCCCCTTTTCGTACTTGTTGTAGGACTGCCTTGAGACACCCAGCATGGCGGCAACCTGAGCCTGAGTAAAACCGCCTGTCTGCCTAAGATATTTTAACACATCCTTCATGGCTACCCTCCTTCTATTTTTGCAAACTCGACCTTCAACTTATTATAGCACAAGTTTACAAAATATCAATATATAAAAAAGAAATTTACATTTTGTAAACTAAAAAAATTTGCGGTCTAACAAAGCACCGCACCAGCCTACGCGGGATTGGAAGGGCGGCGCAGCCGTTCGCGCAAGCGAATGGAGCCGAGAGGCGGAACCCTGGAAAGCCCGTAAAAAATGGCCTCCTTGCCATTTTTTACTATGATTTTACACGGCCCTTCGAGTGCCTCAGGGACCGGACTTAGGAAGCTCGCCATGGCACTGTTAAGCATTAAAAATGGCAAAAAGCCGATTCTAGCCGAGAGACGGATGGTAGAGCAATCAGGACTACCGTCCTAGAAAGCACCGTCCAAAAGAATAAAAAAATCCACCACATGACATTCAGTCAAAAATGTTCTATAATCTAGCCTGTAATTTAGCGAAAGCAGTTCTATTTTTATAAATACAGGAGTTTCAGATGAAAAAGACTTACAGGCTGCGCACGGTTTCTACTCATGCGCTTTCTTTTGCAGCCTCACTCGCTACTGTGCTTGCATTTGCCACGGCAGTTGCATTTACCGGCTGTTCAAAGAAGGGTGGAAAAAACGCCCAGGCAGAAAACACAGCTTCCACTGCGGCAGATGATTCAGCATTGCAGGCAGAAGCCCACGAGGAGGAGCTTTCCCACAATGCAATTCTTGCGTCAAGTGCTGTAAACGCCCACAAGGCATTTCTTTCCGACCAGATGGCCTTTGCAGACCTTCCCTCCCAGGGTGTTACAGAAGGAAGTACTGCGGTAGTTGCAAGCAAGGTTTGCCGCCTCTACCCAAGCGATGCCTTTGAAATTTCGGAAAACGGTGGCAGCATAAAGAACCCGGCAGAGCTTACAGGCACAGAAGTTCCTTTTGCTTCTATAGTAAAGCTTACGGGAGATCCGCTAAGAAATGCAAATACCGAATACGAGGGGCTCTTTCTTTTTCAGGACAACTACAACTACTTCTACCCTGTTGAATACAAGGACCAGGAAGGCTACATTTTTGGAGCAGACCTTTACGGTTCTACATTCGGCCTTTACACAGACCTTGAGGAAAACAAGATAACTGCGGAACTCTACAGGACTGGCGGTGCTCCAAAGGAATTCTACCCATACGCAGGATACATAAAGCTTTCCGGTGCAGTTACGGGCAGCCTAGAAAAGAACAGGCTTGCAATCCAGCAGACGGCACCCCAGGAATACGCCAATCCCGACGACATGATAAACCTGTATTCAGGCCTTAACAGCGAGCTAAAAAAGCCAACGATTTTTGTTACCACAGACCTTGCAGCCCACGCCCAGCACCTTATCTTTGACAGGCTCTTGCAGTTTACGGAAGAAACATATTTCCTTCCAAGGCTAACCCAGCTTACGGACAACTTTATAGCGGCAATTGAAGGCGCACAGGGGGCTCCGGAAGAGGCAAAGGCTTTGGCAATAAAATACTTCCAGGTTCCAAAGGCACTTCTTGCAATGGTTCCGGAAAAAGTTGTGGCTGATGACTGGGAGCAGACCGTTAGCTACAAGGAAAAGGACAAGGAAAGCATCATCGCAAAATATCCTTCAGACGTGCAGGAGGACATACGCCAGATAATGAGCGCAAGCGGCATGGTTTCCGAGATAATGGGAACAAAGGAAGACTTTACCCAGTACAAGCCCCGCGGCCACTACACAAAGAACGGAATCCTTGAGCAGTACTTCCGCGCCCAGATGTGGTACGGCAGAATCAACTTTTTGATTGCCCAGTCAGGAGAAGACAAGGATGTGGAAAAAGATTCGCTAAGGCTTATGCCGGCAGCTATGCTTATAGTAGACACCGTGCACAAGAACCCCAACCTTCTTACAGCATGGGAAGAAGTCTTCTCTCCAATCACCGACCTTATAGGCTTTAGCGACGACCTTAGCTTTAACGACGTGCTTCCACTTTGGAAAGAGCAGAACGTTAGCGACCTAAAGGCATGGGCAAAAAAGGAAAAGAACCTTCTTGCATTCATGAAGCTTTGCCACGAAAAGCTCCGTCCTCCGGCAATCAGCGGAAGCTCTCTCTTCTACGCAGCATCGGAGACAGACGCTCAGGGAAACAGAAAGCCACCGATGGGCTGGAAGCTGCTTGGACAAAGGTTCACCTACGACTCCTACGTTCACGACCAGGCATCATCGCCAAGGCTCTACGGAAGAATGTGGGTTACGGGGCTGGACGTAATGAAGGCACTTGGTTCCCGCACGGCAGACACTCTTCTTGCAATAGAAGAATACAAAAACATACCTACCCTAAAGAAAGTTCTGGACACACTGGAAAAGGAATTTGCATCATCCGGTGCTGAATTCTGGAACAGGAGCTACTACAACCAGGTGCTGAACCAGATAAGGACACAGGCAAAGTTTGAGCAGGGAGCAGGATTCTACTTTACAGAGTCGCCCGCTTGGAATACAAAAAGCCTTCTTTCCGCCCACGGAACTTGGGCAGAGCTTCGCCACGACACAATTCTTTATGTAAAGCAGTCCGCTGCAGAAATGGGCGGCGGCGATTCCATAGAACCAACATTCAGAACAGAGCCATTCCCCGAGCCAATCAACTACATTGAGCCAAACGTGCCCTTCTGGGAATGCTCACTTGCAAGCGTAGACAAGCTTATTTCCGTCTACAAGACCCACCATCTTATGGACGACGAAACATCAGACGCTCTTAACGCACTAAAGGAAGTCTACTCAAAGGCACTGGACATAGCCCTAAAGGAATGCCAGGACAAGCCAATCACCGAGCAGGAAAACAAATGGATAGGCACAGTTGCAAGAAGCTTTGCTAACCTTATCTTTATCCACACGGCAAAAGGTTCTTTTGGAACATACAGCGACGACCCGGACATGTTCAAGATGGCATGCATAGCAGACATATTTACCAATGCAGAACTGGGCATGTGCCTGGAAACAGCAGTCGGAGTTCCATACCGCCTTTACATACCGCTCAACGACAGCCAGGGTGGAAAAAGAATCGCAATCGGCTACGGATTCAGCTACTACGAATTCAAGCAGCCTTCCATCAACCGCCTTACCGACGAGCAATGGAAGAAAACCGTCTACCAAAAGGATGCGGACCTGACTTCCCTAATGCCATTCTGGGAACAAAACTGCATACTGCCAGACGACGACTCTTTTAAGCTATGGTAGTTTTTCCTTTTTTTCTGGACCAGGGGCTATATGCTAACCCGCTTTCCAGGGCTACGCTATCGCTCCGGCCCGCCTTGCGGCGGTCTTGCTCCGCAACCCTTCCAATCGGGGGTAGGATTAAAACTGCAAAAGAAACGCCGCATCATGCTAACAAAAAAAACATCTTTTCTTTCTTTGCAGCACTATTAATTCTTGCAAGCACAAGTTCATGCAGCAGACAAAAGGCAGGCTATCCAGAAAAAAACGCCCCAGAAAAGGACACTTTCACCATACAGACATGGCTTTCCCAAGGATTAACAGAACCATCCGTAAAAGAAATAGAAATGGAAGAAAGCCTTCCCCAAGATGCATTCCCTCTTGCAGGAACGGTAAGCCACCACCTGCTTGCTGGAAGGTACATAGACGGCTGGTTCAAGGCTCTGGCAAAGGCAAGAGAAGTGGAAACCTTCTTTATACTAAGCCCATCCCACTACGGACTTTCCACCCAGGAATGGTCCCTCTGCGAATGCAGCTGGAATGCAGGAAAGTACGGCCTTGTTCATACGGATGCTGCTACAGAAAGGGACCTTTCCAAAAGCCTTGGCGTTGAATACGACAAAAATGCCTTTAGGATAGAGCACGGATTTTCCACCCTCATGCCCTACATTGCAAAATATTTTCCAAATGCAAAAGTCTGCGCGGTGGCGCTAAACGGGGAACCTCCGCTAAAGCAAAACCTGGCACAGGCTTTAACAGAAGCCCTTGCACCCCACTTTACAAAAGAAAAGTCCAAGAAGAATTTCCTTCTTATTTCAACAGATTTTTCCCACCACGGAAACAAAGAAGAAACGCTAAATAAAGACTCTTCATCAAGGAAGTTTTTTAATGCTCCTTCTGCAAATGGCTGGTTCTTCTGCGTGTGCGACAACAGGCAGGGAATGTACGCAATGGCAAACATTTTCTGCAAGGAGGCCGGGGAAAATTTTGGCGGGCAAAAAAAATGCTCCGTCCTCTACCACACAAATTCATTTGAACTGTCCGGCGAGGGCGGAGACGATATAACAAGCTACTTCTTTACGTTTATGTATTGAAGCTTCAAAAACCCTTGTTACAGAACGCAGATTGGCTCAAAGGTGTCTGCCTTAAGAGATGCACCGCCAATCAAGCCACCGTCAATGTCTGGCTGAGCAAGAAGATCCTTTGCGTTAGAAGCCTTCATGCTGCCGCCGTACTGGATGATTGTCTCGTCTGCAACCTTCTGGTTGTAAAGCTTTGCAATGTAGTTGCGTACAAACTTGTGGATGGCCTGTGCGTCTTCTGGAGTTGCAGTCTTTCCTGTACCAATTGCCCATACTGGTTCGTATGCGATTGTTACGTTCTTCATCTGCTCTTCTGTTACGCCTGCAAGGTCAGCAGAAAGCTGGAATGCGCAAACCTGTTCAGCATTGCCTGCCTCGCGGTCGCTCAAAAGTTCACCAATGCAAAGAACAACTTCAAGGCCTTCGTTGAGTGCGCGGCGAACCTTTTTGTTAATAAGCTCATCGCTTTCACCAATTTCGTGGCGGCGCTCTGAGTGGCCAAGGATTACGCTCTTAA
The DNA here is from genome assembly GCA_024695625.1 of Treponema sp. Taxonomy (GTDB): domain Bacteria; phylum Spirochaetota; class Spirochaetia; order Treponematales; family Treponemataceae; genus Treponema_D. The sequence goes on along the minus strand of JAILHV010000256.1, from coordinate 2,185 downwards.
CACCAAGGTCTTTGAGCATTTCTGTAGAAACTTCGCCTGTGTGTGCTCCGTTTGCAGTAGCAGCGCAGTCCTGTGCGCCAAGAAGGATGTTGCTTCCCTTCAAAGCCTGTCCTACAGCGTCAAGGTATACGAAGGGAACGCCAACCATGTATTTGTTTGTCTTGCCCTTAAGAGATGCAACCAAGTCCTGGGCAAGCTTTACAGCTTCAGCCTTGCTGGTGTTCATCTTCCAGTTACCTGCAATGTAATGTGTACGTGCCATTTGTCTAGCTCCTCGTAAATTCAATAAGTTACCGAATATTACATCAAATCAAGAGAAAGTTCAATGCGTCTATTTTACAGAATTAAGAATCTTCTTAAAGTATTTTTTCTGGGCTTCGTAGGCAAAGTCAAAGGTCGTAAGGTTAACCACAGCATCGTCAAGAAGCTTTATGTAGCTAAAGTTAAAGACCTTGGAAGACTCGTCAAAAGTTTCTATGCTAAGGGCAAGTCCGTTGTCCTCATTGGAAACCTTAAGCGTTGAAAAGTCTGCGTTTTCTGCAGAGTTCAAAAGAACCGTGCGGAGCATTTCTTCCTTTGTAAGCTGGCTTGAAAGATCCACACCCTTTGCAGAAAGAGGCTTTACGGAAAACTGTGCATCCAAGTCGGAGACAATGCCCATAGTGGCAACCTTACCGCCGTTTGCAGAAGAAATCTTCCAGTTCTGGTCAAGGCTTACTGAATGTGAGCCAAATTCAACAGTCTGCTCTGCCGCATCAGGAATTGAATAGCTGGACTTCTGCTTTCCGTGCTTAAAGTAAGCAGGCTGCATCTTAAAGAATGACTTGTAGTCCTTTGCAGAAAGAATTCCTGCCCTGTTAAGGCGGTAGTCTGCCATAGGATACTTGTCGTTGGAAATGTATAGGAAGCGGAACATTGGCAAAAGCTTGTTGTAGTGGAAAACCTGGGTGTAATCAGGCCACTCGTCGTTCAAGGAAGTGTTGTAGCCAAGCTTTGTGTCGTTCTGGGCATACATAATATGGAAATTCATAAAGTCAACTACGTTCTGAGAAAAAAGCGGATTGTCGCCCGGAACACCTTTTTCATTTACAATAGAAGGCATTCCGCCCTGCTCTTCCTTTAGAACAAACACGTAGTTCATGCTCTTCTTTGATTTTAAGTCCACCGCCCTGGAAATAACCTGCGTGGTATTGTCATCCATGTGGAAGACTAGGTAGCCGCGGTAGAAGGCGTTGCCTCCACGGTAATCCAGGTAATAGGCATACTCACCCTGCTGAATGTAGTCAAAATTTCTTGCAAAAACAAAAAGCGAAGAAACAAGTGTAAAAGCAAGAAGAGCTGTAAGGGTAAAAATCTTTTTAAAGGAATTCATGATGACTTCTCCATAAAATGAACAAATGTATTTTTAAATATAAACAAGTATTGAGGGGAAAAGGTAACAGGCGAATGGCTACGCCATTCGCGGCGAGTTTTCACTTGCTCGCAATGAGCTCGCATTTTTTTCTTCGAAAAAAAACGTGAAAACTCGGGCTGATTTACTGGCTATGCCATTTTTCTGCGAGTTTTTGCTTGCTCGCACAAGCGTTGGACTTGCCTACGCCGGGCTCGCATTTTTTCTTCGGGAAAAACGCAAAAGCTCGGGCTGCTAACGAACAATGCCATTCGCTGGCTTTTCGAGCTGCCTGCACCGCAAGTGCCACCGCACAGCCATGCGCCTGCAAAAGACCTGCCCCGGAAACTTAATCCAGAACAGGCCTATACTTACCTCAAGTAAAACTTACTTCTTCGAACTTACTTCTGTGCAAGAATTGCAATGCCAGGAAGAGTCTTGCCCTCAAGGAATTCAAGAGATGCACCGCCACCAGTAGAAACGTGGGTCATCTTGTCCGCAAGCTTAAACTTGTTAACAGCAGCAACACTGTCACCGCCACCAACTACAGTCATTGCACCGCGGCCAGTAGCCTCAGCAACGAGCCTTGCAACAGCCTCTGTTCCCTTTGCAAAAGCGTCAAATTCAAATACGCCAACAGGACCATTCCATACGATAGACTTTGCAGTAGAAAGAACCTTCTTGTATTCTTCAACAGTCTTAGGACCAACATCCATTGCCATAAGGTTTTCTGGAATGTCAACACCGTCAACTGCCTCTGGCTTTGCATCAGGGCTAAATTCAGCAGCACCAACA
>JAILHV010000038.1 GCA_024695625.1 Treponema sp. | reverse complement strand
GTTGCAACGCCAATCTGGCCAACAAAACCGCAAGTTCCCATACCGGAGCTTATTGGAGCGCCGTTCATCTGCATCTTAAAGACGCAGGTAGAAATTGGCCCCGTAATAGCAGAAGAAAGAATAACCGGCAGCCAAATGCGCGGGTTCTTGATGATGTTTGCCATCTGAAGCATAGAAGTTCCAAGACCCTGGCTCAAAAGACCGCCCCATTTGTTCTCGCGGAAGCTCATAACCGCAAAACCAATCATGTTTGCAGAACAACCGGCAACAGCAGCACCGCCCGCCAAACCGGTAAGGCTAAGGGCAGCGCAAATTGCGGCAGAAGAAATTGGCAGTGTAAGCACAATGCCAACAATCACGCTAACAATAATTCCCATTACAAACGGATGCAGGTGGGTTGCCCACATGATAACGTAGCCAATAGAAGCGGCAGCGGCACCAATCCACTTTGCGCACAAAACCGCGATAAGTGTTCCGCTAAGAATCGTAACCAAAGGAGTTACAATTATATCCACTCGGGTCTTCTTAGAAACAAGGTTTCCAAGTTCAGAAGAAATAATTGCTATTATATAAACAGCCAAAGGTCCGCCAGCTCCGCCAAGGGTATTTGCGGTTGCACCAACGGCCGCAAGACTAAAAAGAACAAGGGCAGGAACACCAAGCGAATATCCAATTGCAACAGCCATTGCGGCTCCTACAACATGGCCTTCCATTGCAAACTTTCCGGCATTCACCAGAAATTCAAAAACGGGATTTGTCCCCAGCCTAAGGAGCAGTTCCCCCAAGGTCTTGATTATAGTTCCAATAAGAAGGGAAGCAAACAATCCCTGCGCCATACCGGACATTGCATCTATGCAATACCTTTTTACATATTTATTCATAAATCCTCCGCAAATAATGCTAAAGCATAATAGCAAAAGTCTTGAATTCAAACAATAGATGCTTTTCTCTCTTTTTTTCTTGCGGCAGCTTCTTTTGCTAAGGGCTTTCCGGGGTTCCGTGGGGCCCTACCCACTCCATTGCCTGCGGCAACTTGCGCCCCTCCAATCCCGGCCGTGCCTACAATCCAAACCATGAGCCTGTTTGTGCCCAGAATTCAGGCTAAATTCCACAAAATTTGACTTATACCCACTCTGGTTTTATAATAAATTTAAGTTTGTTCTTTAAATTTCCGAATTTTATATATAAAAAAGTAAATTTTCCATGATAGGGGTGGTTTAATGGATAACAAATTAATAAGACGCAATTCTATTTTAACAAAAGTCGTCTTCATAACGATTCCACTCGTTGTAATTCTGTTTGCAATTTTGATTTTTGTAAACTTGAAGGTTCTTTCACCAGTAATGGACAACGTTTACGAATCAAACATGAAAGAAATTTCAAACGCACGTGCTGCCCAGATTGAATCCTGGCTCAACAGCTACCTTCTTGACCTTAAGGTATACTCCGGGGCAGAAGTCTGCAAAACTGGAGACGGTGAAGAAGTAGTAAAATGGCTTCAGCAGAACACCCAGCTTTGCAACAAGGACTATGACTACATGTTCTACTGCGGACCAGACGGACAGTCCATCCGCGACACAGGCCTGCGTGGAAAGGTTGGCGCAATCAACAGCCGCGACTACTACCAGGACATAATGGTAAAGGGAAAAGACAGCTGCATTGGCGTTGCAATCATCTCAAAAACAACCGGCCAGCCAGTATTCCCAATCGCTGTAGCCGCAAAAGATGCAAGGGGCAAGACATTCGGCTTCTTTAACGCAATGATGTCGCTCAACTTCATCCAGGAAACAATTGCTTCTATTAAAATCGGAGAGAACGGCTACATGTTCGTAACGGACTCCAACAGCACAATCCTGGCCCACCCCAACAAAGACCTTATCATGACAGACCTGAAGGAAGACAAAGCAATCAGTGAACTCCTTCAGACAAACGAAACAAAAGCTACCATTATAAACCGCGGAAAAGAAAAAGTAATGATTTCCGTTTCTCCAGTAAAGGTTGGTGCCGGATGGAAAGTTGGTATTGTAGTTCCATATTCAGAAATCCAGAATGCAGTTGGCAAAGTTTCAAACACAACCGTTTTCTCTGGAATCGCAATAGCCATCATAATAACAATCGTAGTCATCCTTGTTATGAAGAGGGTTCTTAAGAGAATCAACCTTGTAACCAGAAGCCTTTCAGAAATTGCAGAAGGAGATGCAGACCTTACCAAGAAAATTCCTTCACAGACAAACGACGAAGTAGGTGTTCTTGTAAACACATTCAACGTCTTCGTAGAAAAAATCCGCGAGATAATCGCCACAATCAAGCTTTCACAGGATTCGCTAAAAGAGGTAAACGGCGAACTTGGCAACCAAATTAACGACACTACTGGTTCCGTAAAGAGCATTACCGGTTCCGTCTCCAACATAGACAAGAAGATAGAAACCCAGACACAGAGCGTAAACCAGACAGCGGCTGGCGCACAGCAGGTTTCTTCAAGCATAACAAAATTCAGCTCTATCATCGACTCCCAGGCATCATCCGTATCAGAAGCTTCCGCAGCGGTAGAAGAGATGCTTAAAAACATCTCCACCATGGATTCTTCCGTATCCCACATGGCTCAGGAATTCGAAGCGCTTGCACAGGACACAGAGACTGGTATTTCCAAGGACCGCCTCGTTAACAACCAGGTTATCCAGATTTCCGAACAGTCAAAACTTCTTGCAGAAGCAAACAGCATCGTAAACAACATTGCTAAGCAGACAAACCTCTTGGCTATGAACGCCGCTATCGAAGCAGCCCACGCAGGAGAGGCAGGTAAAGGTTTTGCTGTTGTTGCAGACGAAATCAGAAAGCTTGCAGAAACCTCAAGCCTTCAGTCCAAAAAGATTGGCGAAGAGTTGCGCAGCGTTCAGGAAACAATCAATGGTGTTACGGAAGCATCCGCCGCATCAAAGCTTGCATTTGACTCTGTTTCAAAGAGAATCGAAACAACAAGTTCGCTTGTCCGCCAGATTCACGAAGCAATTCAGGAACAGAACGCAGGTTCAAAGCAGGTTCTTGAAGCCCTTAGCGAAATGAATTCAAATACATCGGAAGTACGCACTTCTTCATCAGAAATTTCTCAAAGCATCAACTCGGTACTTTCAGAAATCAATGCGCTCTACACGATGAGTAACGACATTTCAAACCTTATGAGCAACATCGAAAACGAAACCCAGGGCATCAACTCCAATGCGAATGACCTGACCAAGGTTTCATCTTCAATGGATTTGAGCATTTCTTCTATAGGAAACCAGATAGATAAATTCAAAGTATAAAAAAACATTTGTGCGGAGGTGCATCACGGGGATTTGTTTCCAAACCTGTCCCCGATTGCACCGCAGGCAAAAATTCGCTATTCTGTTAGTATGCAAAATGCTTCTGCCTACATAGAAAATTCTCCCCTTTCAAAGCCCCTGCTTGAACGCTTTCTCCGCTACGTAAAAACCTACAGCGAAAGTTCAAGCCAAGAGGCAGACAAAGGAATTCAGCCAAGCACGCCTCAGCAAAAAGAAATGGCAGCCATGCTAAATTCCGAACTAGAGAATGCAGGTTTTAAAAACGTCCAGACAACACCCTTCTGCTACACCTACGCATACATTCCGGCAAGCCCCGGGTTTGAAGAAAAGCCATCCATTTGTCTTCTTGCCCACATAGACACTGTAGAAGAAGTAAGCGGTAAAGACGTTAAGCCCATAGTCCACAAAGAATACGACGGAAAACCAATAGACCTTCCCTACGGCATTACAATAGACCCAAAAAAAGACAGGGATCTTGAACTTGCCGGCCAAGAAAAAGACACCATAATAACCAGCGACGGTTCCACCCTGCTTGGTGCAGACGACAAAGCTGGCCTCGCAGAAATAATGACTGCCTGCAAATACATCATTGACCATCCAGAAATTCAGCACGGCCCGGTAGAAGTCATATTTTCACCAGACGAAGAAACTGGCCACGGAATGGACAACGTTCCGCTTAATCTTGTAAAGTCAAAATGCGCATACACCGTAGACGGTGGACACATAGGCGAGCTAGAAACAGAATGCTTTAACGCTTTTAAGACGGACATAGTCTTTACAGGGCTTTCCAAACACACAGGCTCTGCCCGACCGGACATGGTAAACGCAATAACAATGGCTTCTTATTTTACGGCCAACCTTCCACGCCAAGAAGCTCCAGAAACAACAGACTGCTACCAGGGCTTCTACGCTCCAATGGAAATTGGCGGTTCAATAGAAAAATCATTCGTAAGCCTAATCCTGCGGGATTTTACCACAAGCGGCATGGAAAGGCGAAAGGCTTTTGTTGAAGGACTTGCGGAAGTAACAGCAGGCGCTTTTGGTGGAAAGGCAGAAGTTACCCACAAACAGCAGTACCTTAACATGAAGCAAACTCTGGACAAACACCCGCTTGTTGTGCAAAATCTTGTTCAGGCATACAAAGACGCCGGGGTTGAGCCAAAATTTACTCCCATACGCGGAGGAACTGACGGTTCAAGGCTTTGCGAAATGGGCATTCCAACCCCCAACATCTTTACCGGTGGGCATTCCTACCACTCACGCTACGAATGGGCAAGCTTAAGCCAGATGGTTAAAGCTACCGATGTATTAATAAAACTAATTCAAATATGGGCAAAATAGGGGATTTTTATGTATGAATATTCAATAGAAGGCGGCTATCCAATTTCTGGAACAATCAAGGCAAGCGGCAACAAAAATGCGGCCCTTCCCTGCATTGCGGCGGCACTTCTTACAAAAGAAATGGTCACTCTCAGAAACATTCCTGATATAGAAGACACAGGCGTTATGCTTGAAATTCTTAAGGCACTTGGCGCAAAAGTAGAAAAAAGCGGCAACCACATCTGGAAAATTACTGCGGCAGAAATAAAAAGGACGGACATCCCCAGCGAATACACAAAAAAAATCCGTGCTTCCATCTTGTTTGCAGGTCCACTTGTTGCAAGAACAGGCAAGGCAGCACTTTTTCCACCGGGAGGCGATGTTATAGGAAGGCGCAGGCTGGACACACACTTTCTTGCGCTAACAGAGCTTGGTGCCCGCGTAGCCGTTACAAACAAATTTGAATTTACAGCAAACAAACTCGTTGGCAAAGAATTGTTTTTGGACGAGGCATCCGTTACCGCTACAGAAAACGCTGTTATGGCGGCAGTACTCGCAGAAGGCAGAACAGAAATTACAAATGCTGCAAGTGAACCCCACGTGCAGGACCTTTGCAACATGCTGAATCTTATGGGGGCAAAGATAAGCGGAATCGGTTCAAACATACTTGTAATCGACGGCGTAAAAAAGCTTAATGGTGCAGACTTTACCATTGGCCCAGATTTTATGGAGATAGGTTCATTCATCGGTCTTGCTGCTGCAACCAAAGGCTCCATCACAATAACAGGCGTAAATGCAAAAGACATGAGGCCGCTAAAAATCTCCTTTAGCAAACTGGGAATCAGGTGGGACATAGAAGGCGACACCCTTACCGTTTCTTCTGACCAGGAACTAAAGGTGAACACAGACCTTGGCGGCATGATTCCAAAAATAGACGACAGCCCTTGGCCAGGATTCCCGCCGGATTTAACTTCAATAATGACGGTGGTTGCAACTCAGGTAGGCGGAACAGTTCTTATCTTTGAAAAAATGTTTGAAAGCAGAATGTTCTTTGTAGACAAGCTTATCAGCATGGGTGCAAGAATTACCCTCTGCGACCCCCACAGGGCAGTTGTTTCTGGCCCAAGCACCTTGCACGGAGACCATCTTGTTTCCCCGGACGTAAGAGCCGGCATGGCAATGGTCATAGCGGCAATGGCAGCCCATGGAAAAAGCAGAATCAGCAATGTGTACCAGATAGAACGCGGCTACGAGCATCTTGTTGAACGCCTACAAAGCCTGGGTGCCCACATAGAGCGCGTGGAAGTATCATAAATAAATAGTGAAAAAGTCAATGTTTGCAGGGCAAGCACGGCAGGCACTGGAGGAGCGGCGCAGCCGTTGCTGAAGGGCGAGAGCGGGCTTGCCCGGTCGAACCCCAGCAATGGAGCGGGAAGGGACCCGCGGAACCCCGCAAGCGCCACCCACAAGGAATGGATGGCAGCAAATGAGCATTTTGATTTTTAAAGGCAAGCGCCGCAATATTCTCCTAAGTAACTAGGAAAGCCTATTCCTTTCTTGACATAAAGATAATCGACATAAGGGCAAATATGATTATGTAAAGGACTGCAGCAACCAAAAGTCCCGCTCCGCCAAATGCGCTTACAATCACATAGTTTGCCATGTTGAACATATACTGGCAAAGCTCAATTATGATGAACATCAATAGGCCATAAATAGGAATAAGGAAGAGCCAGCGGAACTTAAAGTGTTCCACGTCTATTTCTATGCGGTAGTTCCAGCCCATGCAGGCAGCAAATACAAAGAGTACCAGCAACAAAAGCGGAAAGACTGCGCGGCAGACAAGGTTCTTGAGAAAAACTTCGGTTGAAAATCCGTAGCTAGTCGCACTGTTTATAAACTTCTTCAACGCCAGAATATTCATCTTGTCAGGACCGGATGCGGCATCGTTCACATTGGAAAAATCGTTGTAGGGCATCGCCAGGATAAAGGTGTTGCCACTGTTAAAGAAGGGAACTATGTTTGCGGCTGCCTTTGCATCGAATGACTTTATGTTGGCAGCTTGTGCAAGTTCTTTGGAAAGCCCGGTCTCCTCGAATGAATATACGGGTTCGCTGATTTTTGTTTCGTCCTCGCGGTCAACAGCTTTAAGCATTACAAAAGGAACATTCTTCCACTTTTTGTTTATGCCAAGCTCCTTAAGTGAGTCTTCCGGCAGGGAGCTTATAGGCTGCGAAACAACTTTTGCAATTGGAACGAACATCTGCCTAAGGAAGGCTCCACCCTTTGAATAGCTTATAACCGTAAGGCCGTCCAGGTAGCGCACATCACCGCCCGTCTCCTTTACATCAAGCGCACCCTTTATATAAACAACATCCTTTGTACCGTCTGGATTCTGATGGGCAAAATATATGTCGTGGGAATTTTCCCTCTTTGCCATGTTTTCTGTTTCATCTATAAAGAAGTAGCTGTTCTTGAGGGCATTCTCGGAAAGGGCCAAAAAATATTTTACTTCCGGGTCATCAACATGTTTGCGCTCAGGCTTGGAAAGATTCTTAAAGCGGTAATAGGCTTCAAGATACTGCTTGGACATGTAGCAGTCATAGGCTATCTTTTTATCCCTAAAATACTCGTTTTCTTCTTTTGTATCTTCACCAAGAGGATCCTTTAGCCTTTCCCACGCCTCGTTTGCAAGCACTACGGCTTCTTCCACCGTAATTCCTTCCTGCTTGCAGGCCTCAACCGCAAGGGCTGCCCAGTAATGGGACTCAAACCACATTTTCTCTGCAGCACAGTCCTTGGACTTTTGAACCAGTTCCTTGATTGTATAGGACTTGTCCAAGTTTGACCCCTGCCCATCTTCTATAGCCTCAGCCCTTCTTTTTACAGAGGCAAACTTTCTGCTTTTTTCCATCTCAAGCTTGTCCTTGGACTTCTTTAGCATGATAATTGCATCTGAATTAAGCGGGGCAATGGTAAATGCCCTGTTTGCATACTGAACTGCCAGCTGGGCATTCTGGTAGGGATCCTGACCAAGCTCTGCCTGTACAAAATAAAAATTTGCGGTCTCCAGGGAATACTTTAGCTCAGACGGAGACTTTTCCATCCATTCTTTTTTATCCTTAACAAGAGGCTTTATAACTTCTGCGTTCATCATCAGGACAAAAACCAGGCCTATTGAAATCAATACTACGTTACGGTAGCGCAAAAGCATGGCCATGGAAAACCTTTTCTTGGAATTTCCGGTGTGATGCTGCCAGTTAGCCGCACATGAGACGGCAAATCCGCTCAAGAAAATGGAAGGAAGCAGAATCAAAAAATAATAAACAGAGCGTACAAAGCGGTACTTTGTGGACAGGCCTTCAACCAACTCAGGAATGGGTCTATATGCAAAGGAAACGGCCAGACAGCACAGATAGATTAAAATCGTATAGATTATCAGCATATTAATTATTTTTTTCATCTTACAAATCCTCTATTATTTCTTCTTCTGCAACTTCAATCCTATGCTTTATGTCGCGTATAATTCCGTAAACTGTCAGAACAGCAAAAGTCAGAAGGTTAAAGAGAACGGCAAATGGATTGGCCGTCTTTACAGGCACACCGGAAAGGAGGTCATTCATAAAATTGGTAACGGGCTTCATGATTGAATCCGTATAGATAAGATTATTTACAACAACAATCACTATGCTGAAAAATGAAATAGCTATAAAGTTCACTAGACGCCACTTTGAAATATGGCGTACACCTGCAACGGCAAGAAGTGCCAGTGCCATAGAAAGGTATGCATACCAGGCAAGCGGTCCTGCAAAGAAAGATTTGCGCAGTATTATGCTTGTAACGCGGAGAAAATTGACCGTGTATTCAACAAAGTTGTTCATCTTTACATTTTTTTCTATAAGAGGATCAGAAAACTCCTTGTTAGTCAAATCCAACGTTGCACCGCTAAAAGTATAAATGGAACCCATGCCCTTGCCAGAATCCTTTCCAAAGTCAATGCAAAGCCCAGTTGCAACATTGCCTTCAGAAACGCTTGAATAATACCAGACCGACTTTTCATCCTGCTGATTATAGAAATCCCTAAAGTAACCGGGTGAAAGGACAATATTCCTCTTGGCATTGTACTCTTCCAGCAGAGTGTGCTTGGCAGAAAAATTCTTTTCCATGGTCAGGTCCATAGGAATCAGGATGAACCAGGATGCTCCGTACAGGATTATGTAAACGATAAGCGGCAGCCATGAAGACGAGGAATGGCGCATAAGGTAAAAGAGCATAAAAGAACCGCTTGCGATAAGGACAATCGGGGCAAACATGAATATTCCGCGCGCAAAAAGCACCGGATCAAAAGCAACCAGACTATGTCCCGAAACCAGCCTTGAACACAACTTATAAACCGTAAACACGGCCGCACAAATCAATGTAAAGGCTACGACTATCATGCAAAAGTAAAAAAACAAATTTAACGCATTACGCGCAGGAGATTTTCTATTCATTTAATTCTAGAATAACACGATTACGCTTAAAAAACAATGGAGACATCCTAAAAATCACTGAAATCGACTATTGACTGGGGATATGCAAAAGAGGCCGATGCTTGAGGCTCCCGAAATCCCACTTTTCCACAGGAAAGCTAGATTTATTCATATTTTAGCCACAAGTTTTCCACAATTTGTTACCTTTGCAAAAGCGGCCCTTCACCTGATTGATTTTAATTCAATATATTATGCAGACTTATGCAGACTGGGGGTATTTTACTACTAATTCTTTACATTACAAGAAAATAAAAGTAGAACCTCTATTTTGTAAAAAGAAATTTGCTGCCAAAAAAAACAGAATTTTACTTTTCCACAGGATTTTAATATTTTTCTTCATCTTATCCACAACAAATTCACTGCTAATAATACTTTGCAAGGCTTTAAAACAAAAAAAGCGGCCTTCATCAAGCCGCTCTGTTTGCAAAAAAAATAACCTATCCCAGGAAAACGTGACCCTGCTGGTCTATTGCAAGAATTGACTTGCAGTCTGAACAGCGGAAACGCCCCGCTTTTGTTGCCTTGAGGCGGCGTGAACAGACAGGACAGTTAAAGACTTTGGGGAATATTGAATTCTCTGCAGCAGTTCCTGTCTTAAAGAAGTCAATTGCATCTTCCAAAGATTCCTTGATGTTAAAGAACTGGCTAAAGCCAAGAAGCTGGAATACTTCATAGACTTTTGGCTGTATGTTTAGAAGAACAATGTCTCCGCCCTTTGGTTTTACAAGCTTAAGGAAGGCTGTAAAAGAACCAATGCCTGTTGAGGAAACATAATTTAGGCTTGAACAGTTAAAGATAAGGTTTGTATATCCGGTCGTTACAACTTTGCCAATCTGCTTCTGAAAGTAAACAGAATTGTAGGTATCAATATAACCATTTAATGTAATTGCAACACAACTGTTTATTTCATCAATTTTTTCCAACTGTATTTTTAAGCTGTCATCTCTCTCATCATCAAAACCAGAAACAAGTTCGTTGTTGTTAGCCATATTCCTCCAACTGATTTTCGGGAATCCCCGTCAACAGTCCCTTTTAAATATTTTACACCAATTAAAACAGTTCGTCAACAAAAGTTTACAAAGGCTGACTAATACTGCTTTACCACGCTAGGGCTGCCATCCGCGGTCAACATTCAGCAGTACCCCATTCAAATTTTCATTCTGAATAAGAGAAAATGCCGACTGGGCCACAGAATGTGCAGAAACTGCATCGCTTTTGTCTTTTGCACCGTTTACAAAACCAGGCAAGACAGCGTTGCAAGTTACCCCATATTTTCTATATTCGGCAGAAACAGACTTGACCAATACAGATATTGCAGTTTTTGCACCCGCATAAGCCGCATTTGTCTTGTAAGAGCGCACGCTTTCTGTTCTTGTGCCGCCAAAAAGCACAATTCTGCCAAATTTTCTCTCCATCATGCCCGGAAGAACAGAACTTACCGCAATTCCGGCAAGGGCATAGTCATAAAGGGCAAGGGTCTGCCAGTCTTGGGCAGTAGTAAGATGCAGCGGTTTTTGAACAAATGGCCCGTAGCTTACGCAAAGAATGTCCGCTTTGCAAAGTTTTTCTCTTAGCGGGGGAAATTCATTCAAATCCAAGTGGGTGTTTCCGCTTATAAAATCTGTCGGGATAAATTCCAGGTCTTTTGCCTTAGGGTCGTGGCGGCCACTTACGCAAACAGAGCATTCATTTTTACAGAGGATTTTTGCCAGTTCAAAGCCAATTCCGCTTGTTCCACCAATTACAACCGCATTTTTCATACACTTTCCGTAATTCAAGATTGATTATAGTACAAACATGTGCAAAGTGCTATAGTCATTGCATGAATCTGAACAACATTGTAATTGTTTTGTCCCGGCCGGAAGAAAGCCGTAACATAGGGGCGGTTTGCAGGGCCATGGCCAACAGCGGTATTTCCTGCCTAAGGATTGTCGGTAAAAAAGAAGACATAGACGAAGAGCGGGTGCGCATTCTTGCAATCCATGCGGCAAACATTTATGAAAATGCAACTTTTTATTCTTCCATAACAGAAGCTACGGCTGACTGCGTTTGTGCGGCGGGAACAACAAGGCGGCGTGGAAAAAAGAGAATGAACAAGCTGCTCTTGCCCGAAGAATTTGCTTCCCTGGCGGATTCCCTAACAAGCGGCAAAGTGGCAGTTGTCTTTGGCAACGAAAGGACAGGCCTTGAAGACAATGAACTTCTTGAATGCACCATGGGCGTAACAATCCCTTCCTGCGACACATTCCCATCCCTTAACCTAAGCCATGCCGTACAACTCGTATGCTACCACTTGTTCAGGCAAAAGAACAGCTCCCAGACAGGCTACACTCCCCTTAGCCTTGAACGCATTGACCGCACCGTAAAGAATATTGCAGACAACCTGCAAAAGATAGGCTTTTTTGTCCGCACCGGCCGCCCACAAATGGAAATGTTCTGGCGCAACATGCTGTCCAGGGCCGCCACCACAGAAGGGGAAGCCCAATATATAGAAAAAATCTTTACAAAAGCAGCTGCCCTTGTGGAAAAGAATCAGTCGGCAAATATAATGTCTTCCGGTAAAATTTCCGTACGCCCATGAACCTTGCAGGAAGTGCTGGCAAGTTCAACAGTATTCCTAAGCTGCCTTACGTTTCCAGGCCAAGTCCTGTGTTCAAGCTTTTCCTGGGCCGCCTCGGAACAAGAAACTCCGCAGCAAAGGGCAAATTCCCTTGCAAGATGCCCCACGTCTTCCTTGTGGCTGCTAAGTGAAGGAAGCTCTATCTTTAGTTGGCTAATGCGGTAATACAAGTCCTGCCTGAACTTTTTCTTGGCAACCAAAGTCTTTATGTCTGCATTGGTGGCAAAAATCAGCTTGCAGTCAAAGGGTATTTCCTTTGTTGAACCAACCTTGCAATAGGTTCGCCTTTCTATTACGCGGAGGAGCTTGCTTTGCAAATTGTAGGGAAGCTCTGCAACCTCGTCTATCAAGAGGGTACCGCCGTCTGCTTCTTCAAAAAGCCCCTTTGTTCCACAGGCACCTGTATACGCGCCTTTTACGCTGCCAAAAAGCTGGCTTTCTATTAAGCTGGAATTGAGTTCAGCAGCACTTGCATTTACAAAAGTGGAGTTTTTTCTTGGGGACTTTTTGTGAATCTCTTCTGCAGTCCAAGTTTTTCCAGCCCCGCTTGGACCAAGTATAAGCACGTTTTCGTTACCGCAGGCGGCAAGCTCAAGCTTTGTCTCAAAATCATGCCGCCAAGAAGTACTTTTTTGGACACTTACGGAAGAAGACAGCCCTATTACGGACGAGGCTATTGTATTCCAGCCGGAACGCCCCATGAACCAGGAAAAACCGTCCGACATATTCCTGACTGAACAAAATTTTCCGTTAACATACAAAATTACGGGAATAGAACTGTAATGCCCCAGATGGTCAACGATATTCATCAGTTCAATTTGATTGCAATCCGCAAAGTCAACAAAACAGCAAAGAGGATTTTCTTTTGGACTTAATACATTTTGAATTTTAAAATTTTTGTTTACCCTTCGTAAGCTGATGCCGGTTTCTTCCTGACAGTGCCTACAGGAAGCGCTGTCTCCGGAAATAAAAACTGCATACCCCTTCTCCATTTTTTAATATACTCAAACCGACTGCTCCTTATTCTTAAACAGCCTG
>JAILHV010000223.1 GCA_024695625.1 Treponema sp. | reverse complement strand
TACTGGAAGCCCTTAAAAAGCAGGAGGGCAAATAATGCTGATTCTTTCGCGCAAAGTAGACGAAAAAATAAAGATTGGCAACGACATAACCCTTACGATTATAGAAGCCCACGGCGACATGGTAAAGGTTGGCGTTGAGGCTCCAAAGAACGTTAAGGTTTTCCGCCAGGAAGTCTTTGATGCAATCCAGCGTGAAAACAAGGCCGCTTCTGTCCAGCCATCCGAAGAAGCTCTTTCAACATTGTTCTCTAAATAAGGAATTTTAAAAATAGGGAATTTGGACCGGCTTTTTTTTGCTAACCCGCTTTGCAGGGCTACGCTATCGCTCCGGCCCGCCTTTGGCGGTCTGGCTGCGCCACCCTTCCAATCGGGGGTAGGCTTGTTTGTTCAGGATTAAAAAGTCATTTCAGTACCAGATTATTTCTACACTAGGATTCATTTACCAGTTTACCCGTCATGTGTTCGATTGTAAATTCAAAGCATTGAACTCTGGCAAGGGCATTATTTAGTTCCTTTTCCAAATATTCCTTGTCGTCGGTAAACTTCTGTACCAAACGGGTACAAATTTCTTCTGCCTTTTTTATGTCCGTAATAAGGCTTATTTTTCCAAAGGCAATTACGCTTTTTATGTTCAATGCCCATTCGCCTTTTTTTTTAAAGCCTTTGTCCATAACGCAGAAGCTTGCTTTTGGATTTGCTTTTATTGCGTCTATTTTGTGGCCTTCTTTTGCACCGTGAAAATAAATCTTTCCGTCGCGCTCATCATAAAAGTGGCTAAGTGGAAGTCCGTAGGGGTAGCCGTCATCTCCAATCAGTGAAAGTACGCCGCGTTTTTCTGCCTTTAAGATTTCAATGCATTCAGCTTCGGGAATCTGCTGCTTGAACCTTCTCATTGTCCTGAACATGTTTTTCCTGCCTCGGAAGATGCCGCTTCTCCCTGCTTCTTTTCAAGCACAATTTCCGCTTCGCTCTTCCTAACATAAAGGGGGCCGTCGTAGTCCTGCATGGGCTGAACCTTGTCGCGTATCATCTGCTCTGCAATTGTAAAGAGGTTTTCAGAGGCATCGTTCTGCGGAAGGAATGTGTGTACGGAAAAGAGGGGAGTTGTTTCGTTAACCCGCTCAACAAAGTCTTTTGCTCCGGGGCCGCATACAAGCACGGAATTTTCAGGGTCAATCTGCTTTAGAATTTCTTCTATGGAACCGTCGCTTGGTTCAATAAGTTCTTCTCCGCGGGCATAGAAAGAATAGAAATACTGGTCTTCCTTTTCTTCTATTACGGAAAGAACCGTCTCTATTGCACTTTTGTATGGCAGGGCATAGGCTTTTAGCGAAGGAATTCCGTAAAGAGGTGTTCCGTTTGCAAGGTTCAGTGCCTTTAGCGCGCTCAAGCCCAGCCTTAGTCCTGTAAAGGTTCCGGGCCCAAGGGTTACGGCAGTGTAGTCAAGCAGGGCAGGGGTAAGGTCTGCTTCCTTTAGCACATAGTCAATTGCCGGAAGAATCTTTTCCGACTGTTTTGTTCCTATGTCCAGGCAAAGTTTTACCGTTTGATTTTCTTTTTTTGCCGCTATGCACAGCTTGGAAACCGCGCAGTCTATAGCAAGTGCGTTCATATTTCTTCCCTGTCCCAATTTTTTAGCGTTATTTCCCTTTTGTCATTTTCAAGGGGGGTAATTTCCATAAAGATAGTCTTTTTGGGCAGCTGATTTGCTATTTTTTCGCTCCACTCGATTATGCAGACTCCCTTTCCATAGAGCATTTCGTCTGCGCCAAGGGTTTCAAAGTCTTCCTCTCCGTCCAAGCGGTATACGTCAAAGTGGTAGAGGGGCATTTTTTCGCCTTCGTATTCGCTGATAAGGCAAAAAGTGGGGCTTGTAATGTTGTCTTTTATTCCCAGAGCCTGGGCAATTCCCTTGGTGATTGTTGTTTTTCCTGCTGCAAGGGTGCCGGTCATTGCAATTACGTCGCCGGGCTTAAGAAGCTTTCCTATTTTTTTTCCCAGTTCAATTGTTTCTTCTGCAGAATTTGTCGTGAATTTCATGCTGCGCTTCCAATCATGTCTGGGGAAGAACTCCTGACTTGTCCATTTCCACTATAAAATTCCTTAGGCTGTTTACTATCGGCGAAACCGGGTAGTTGAGTGTGTTGGGCAAAGTCCCTATCTGGATTGTCTTCTTTCCAAATGGGCTTGTCTCTATCGTAAAGGAAAGCGGAACGGAAACCTGCTCGGAGAGTATCTCTAGGATGGCAGTTCCCTTGTATCTGTTTATATAGTAAATAAAGCCTTCTTCCTTAGAAAGCGAATTAATTTCAAGAACCTTCATATTGTAGTAAAATGCGGCACAAAAAATGCACCGCTTGTCCTCCTATTTTGTCCCTTCAATAAAGCCGTGTATCAAGGCGTAAATCTTATTTTTGGTGGCAATGTTCAAGTCTTCAAACTTTATGTGAAGTATGTAGTTGTTGTTAATCCTTGCTTTTTTGGTTGCAATTATGGTTCCAATCACCTTCTGGATGTTGTTGCCGTTTTCCAGGCTGAATTCTAGGTAGATGTTCTGGCCCTGCTTGATTGGCATTGTGCACTCAATTCGGCATCCCGCTGCGGAAATGTCTACGAACCTGCCGTTAAAGCGCTTTTCCTGAACTTCATACTCGGTGGTCTTTTTGCTGCTCTTTGGCTTTGCCGCTGCAAATTTGCAGGGGATTGTTATGGCCATGCGCTTTGCAACTCTGCGCAGAACCTGTTTTATCTGGTTGCTGGCGGAAACAATCATTATGCTGTTTCCTTCCTTGTCCTGGGCATAGCGGATTACGCGGGTTACGATGGAGTAGCAAACTTCGTTCTTTGCGTTAAAAATCAGGATGATTTTTGTAAGCGGGGCAGGGTTCTTGTTGCTGTTGATGAATGTTACCGGCACCTGCAGCTGCATTCCCTGCTGGGTGTTCTGCATCAGGGTGAATTTCCAGTCGTTGCCGTCTGCATCCTTGTAGGAGAATTCCTGTCCCTGCTCAAGGCTTCCCGTGGTGCTGATGACCATGGTCTTGTAGCGTTCCCTTTCAAGCTTTGAGTTCAGTTGGAAGAAGAGGGTCTTTTCTGCTTCGGGGCCGTCCTTTATTGACTCAAATTCCCTGTGCATAAGCTGGGTCATTTCATCCGCATCTTTTATGAGGTACTCTATGTTCTTTGCCTTGAATTTCTGGCAGATATCCCAGAGCAGGTCCCTTTCTTCCTTTGTAAGCTCCGATTTTTTTGCAACCGCAATTACGTTCTGCGGAGTTGTTTCCTTGTTCTTTTGTGCTTCAATCCATTCCCTGGAGGTGTGAATCTTGTGGATGTGCCTTAGAATGAAGTGAATTGCCAGCATTATCACTGCAAAAACGAGGACTATGATGACAAATTTCATTATGAGAGGATTTTTTTGAGCATTTACTACCATTAACGGATCACTACTTCCACCCATGTTGAACCTCCTGAAAAGTTATGCTGAAGGCGGCTTTATTCCGCTAAGGCTGCGACCGATTCTGCAATCTGCTTTAAGCGCGGACTAATCTCATACTCCGCAATGTCACCTACTGTAACGGTGTCCTTTGCTCCAAGTGCTTCCTCAAAGTCCTTTAGGAAGGGCATAAAGTCTTCCAAAAACTGGCCTATGTCCTTTCCGCCTGCCGTAAGTCCCTGGTAGAATTCCGGGAAGAGCGAACTGAGCCTTGCTATGTGCAGGAAATTTGAAATCTCGTCAGCCAGTTCGGTGATTATTGCACCTACCTGGGCATCCTTTCCGCTTTGCAGCAAAGTGCTTACGCTTCCAAGACGGGCCTCAAGGTCCTCAAACTTCTTTCCGGATTCCTTAAAATTCCTTACAAGAGCAGTCTTTGAAACAACCGTCAAGTCAATGCTCGTGTCGTCAAGAATCGGTTCGTCCAAAATTTTTTCAAATTCATCAGCACCGATTTCCTTTCCGTTAAGAATTATGTTTGTAGTCGTGGCCTCGTTTTTTGAAGCTTCCGCCTCAAAGGACTTAAGAACCTCTCCTACAGTTTTTTCGCCTTCTAGTGTAATATCGACATTTTCACCGTTTACTTTTAGCTGCATAGCCTTGGATTCCCCTCTTATTTTTTATTGTTGCTGTTTTGCGTTGAGAAATTCTTTATAGTGTTCTGCTGGCTTTCCAGACTGTTAAGGGTTCCTTCCATGTTTGCGTATTTCTGCTTGAGTTCGGCTTCCTTTGCGTTCAGCTTTGTTTCCAAATTAGTGATTTTCTTGTTGGAATTCTTGATTTTTGTGTCCAAAGCCGAAGTCTTTGTGGAAATAATGCCGCCTGACTGCACCCAAGAGGTGAGCTGCTTGTCCAAGAGGTAGCCTATTCCGTTGTCGATGATAAGGTCTCCGTCGGAGTCGTAGCCAAAAAGGTCTTTTATCTCGTCAAGGTGGTTTTCCAGGTGCTCGTCCAGCTTCTTTTCGTCCACTTCCAGGTAGCCGCGCATCTGGGACGGGTTGTAGCCCGAAGAACGGCCGCTTGCGTTTGTGGAAATGCCAATCTGGTTCAGCATGGTGATTATGTCCTGAGTCTGAGCCTCGTTGTTGTAGTTGTAGTTTGCGGAAACAATCCTCTGCATTGTGGACTTTCCGGTTGTAAGCGAGAAGTCTGCCGAGAACATGCCCAGCTTTTCCATTTCCCTTTCCTGCTCTTCCTTTGTAAGGTAGTCAAGTTCGGAGATGATTTCCGGCTTGTTGGACGAAAGTATGTTTATTTCTGCTATTACCTGGTTGTATTTGCCAACGAATGTAATAAGGGCGTTCTTTGCGCTTTCCTTGTCCGGTTCAATTTTAATTGTAGCCGTCTTGTCCGTCTTGTCGTGGAGGTGAAGCGTTACGTTTGGAACAACATCATCAATGTCGTTTGTTGAGCGGGTAAGAGTTATTCCTTCATATTTAATCTGTGCATCGCTTGCAACGGAAACCGGATGGTTGGGGGTAAAGCCAAGGTCCTTTGATGAATCCCATGTTGTTGGAAGAGAAAGTGAAAGCTCCTTGCCGGTGTTGCTGTTGCGGAGTACTATGCTTTTTGCGTCAGGAAAGTCTGCAAGGCGTATGGAAACTTTCATCTGGTTTGTTTCCGGGTCTATCTTTATTGAATCTTCCGGCAGCTGAATTTCTGAGCCGTCGGCATTCTTGATGAATACATAGTTTGAGTCTTCAACCGGATTGAGCGGGCCTGTAATTCCTCCCTCTGCTTCTGGCAGGGTAGTGTCGCTCTGGTCGTTTTCTACGGTTATTCCCTTAAAGGTGATGAATCCCGGGTCTGGCAAAACAGGATGCTGAATGCGGTTGTTTATTGCAATAGTAATGTCTTCCGTCTGCTTTACGTCGATTGTAAAGTCTATTACCTGTTTTCCTTCCGCCTTTAGTGCTTCTGGAATTGGAATTTCAACGCCACCGCGGGCCGGTATGAATATGCCGTTTTTGGTAAGGGCCACGTGGTCTTTGCTGAGTGCAGGAAGCCCTTCCTGTTCAAGAGGCGAAAGGGATGCTTCTTGTGCAAGTCCCACCTCTGCATCATCTCCTTCTGCCAGTGCGGCCTGGGGATTTTCTCCTTCTGGGGCCTGTGGGTTATCCTCGTAGGCCGGGCTTGGGGCAAGCGTAGCTGGAGTTGTAAAAGTGTCCTGGGAAAGTGTCATGGCGGTTGGCTCAACTTTGACAGGTGAAACCATGTCTATGCTGGTTGCCAGCTCAAGTGCCTGGTCCTTGAGGATGAGTTTATTTTTTATTCCGGGTTTAAGGCTTTCAAAAACAAGTGCCTTTTTGTCGGAGGAAATTCCGATTAGGCTTGCCTTTATGAGGTTGTTGCCGTGCTTATTGAGCGAAGTGACAAAATCATTAAGCTTACCGCCTTTCCAGTTAAACTCAATGGTTCTGTCGCCAACCGCAAAAGTGTATTTTCCAGGGGCAATCTTAAAACCTTTGTCTATGTTGCCGCTTAAAAAACGGTCTGCTGCCGCAGGACGCAATACGTCTAGCTTGAAGCTTCCGTATTCTGCATTCCTGTCCGCATCAACAGTAACGGCATTTTCATCGGATGATGTTGCCAGCTTATTGTTGAATGGGTTTTCAAAGGAGTAGAGCGTTTTTACGCTTTCCCTTAGGGTTGACATCTTGGAATTCATATCGCGCCAGGCTGCTTGCTGGCTTTGATAAGTTTCCAACTGCGCCTGCTCACGCTTGAGCGGAACGCGTTCAACTTCCATTAGAGATTCAACGAGATCGTTGGTTTTGTATTTATCGGTTACTCCTGGTATGCTTATTCCGTCTGCCATTATCCCGTTATTATTCCTATCTGTAAGTTACGCTGTTTTTTAGGCAGCGCAACTTATTATATCATTTCGTCGAAGAGAACGCCGATGGCCTGCTTCATCTGAACCTGAATTCTCTGCAGGTCCTCAGAAGGGATTTCCCTGATGATTTTATTCGTCGAGGGATCGACTACTTCGACAATAACTTTGTTCAGCTTTTCGTTTACGCTGAACTGAAGTTTGTGACCTAAAACCAAGTCAGACAATTTCTGAATGTTCTGGCAGGTTTCTTTTGCTTCG
>JAILHV010000032.1 GCA_024695625.1 Treponema sp. | reverse complement strand
TCCTTGCCACCAGGTGCAATCTTGTTTTCCAATCAAGTTTGCTATAAATGAAAAAAGCATGTCATCAAGCAAAAACCATCTTCCATCTGGGTCTATATAGCGCACCGGATTATTTCCCGCATAATGGAACAAACCGGCATTGGTGTGATTAAAAATTCCTCCCATTCCGGGCAAATTTGCCATATCCTTTGCATTTGCCTTGCCTGCGGCGGGGATGTACTCTCCAAGGGCAGGGTCTGTGCTAATCCAGCGGCTGTATTTGGGGTCAAGGTACCTTGCGCCGTAATAGTACAGGCCAGTCTCCTTGTCCAGCTCCTTTGCCGTGAAGCGGTAGGGCACGTCGTAGAGCGCGGTTATGTTAGTGCGCATGTCTATCCATGTCTCGCCGTAGGGCGTGTACTCTATGCGCTGGTAGACTTCGCCGTCCAGGTTTGTTACAAGCTGTGCAGAGCCAAGGTGGTCACTGTGGTAGAAGTATTGGCTGTGCATTTCTTCGCTGTCGGTCGGGCGGTTTGCGCTGTTTACTTTTGTAACCAAGCGCTCCGTTCCTAGGAAGATGTGCTTGCTGTTCTTTCCGCCGTCCAATTCAGAACCTCCGTCCTTGTGCCAGGTCCAGAAGTTGCTGAAGTAGATTGTCTCCGCATTCCTCGTATACTTGTTGGTTCGCATTCCGTCCTCGCCGTAGACGTAGTATACGTCGTTCGTGGAGTCGTGCGATTCCGTAAGCCTGTTGCGGACATCCCAGACGTAGGTGCGGCGGTAGTGTTTTTCCTGCCTTACTTTAGTTGTTGCATTGTCCGTCTCAAAGTAGCCCCATGCGCTGTCCACGCCGTAAACGTCGTTCCCGTAGTCGGTCACGGTAACTTCCCTGCTGTCGCTTTCGGAAAGGCCGTCATATTCCTCCTGCGTTACGTTTCCGTTTGCGTCGTACTTGTACCAGCGGTTTCCTGCTCGCTCAAGGCGGTGGGCAAAGCCCTTTGCGTATACGTAGTCTATTGCATAGTTAAGGTCGTCGCCATTCCTTGCTCCGGCAAGGGTTGTCTCGGAAGACGTTTTGTTCATCATGCGACCAAGACCTGCTTCGTCAAAGACAAAGTTCTGCTTGTATTCGCTTACATGAACTGGCTGGCTTGCACGGTAGGGATTATGCTCCGTGCTTCCGCTTACGCTGGTGAGTTGTCCTAATGCGTCATAAGTGTAACTTTGGCTTGTCTTGTAGGCACCGTAATTTAAGCAGTCGTTGGTGTAAGAGAGTATGTTTCCTAAGGTGTCAAATTTGTACTCGATGTTCTGGTACTGTATGTTGTTTTCGTTTTCCGTCCTTATGGAAGAAAGCCACCTTCTTTCCGGGTTGTATTCGTAGTCGGTTTTTACTCCGTTGCCGTACTCTATGAAGTTCCTCTGGCCGTACTCGTCATAGCCAATGTCCTTTACGTAGGAAAAGTCATTTCCTTCCTTTGTCGTTCCGCTTACGCCGCACACGTTTCCGCCGTAGTCATAGGCATACTCCACGCACTCTCCGTCCGGGTAGACAATTTCCTGCATGCGCCCAAGGTAGTCGCTCTTGTATTCCATGGTTGCAGTCCGGTCTTTTTTGAATCCGTCTATGTGTGAGGATATTGTCCTTGTCTCTTTTGTAGTCTCTCCAAGCTTTCCGTACATGTAGCTCACGGTACCCGATGCGTCAGTCCTGGCGGCAAGCCTGCCCGCAAGGTTGTTGCGGTCGGCAGATTTTCCATACACATATACAGTATCCGTCATTTCGCCGGGATAGTCAACTCCAACAAGCCTGTTGAAGGCATCGTATTCATAATTTATGAAGAGCCGCTTCTCGTCCATTACGGAGTCGGTTTCCTGCACCATGTTGCCGGAGCTTTTGTCGTAATAAAATTTCTTGCACCCGGAATCCACGCTGGAAAGGAGTGTGCGCCGCCCCAGCATGTCGTATTCCACGCACACAGGGTTGTCCTCCGCGTCATAGGCAAGCGTCATCCGGCCAAGGGCATCGTACTCATAGCGGGTGTGGGTCGCAAGCTTTCCGTCCGCATCATATTTTGCCATGGCTACGATGTTACCGCGCACATCCGACTTGGTTTCCGTAACGTTGCCCTGTGCATCCGTAGAGCACACTACAGACCTTGGGTTTGCATAACTTTCTTCTATATAATAGCCTGTTTTCCACTCGCTTCCGTCCGGCAGGATGTTCAGCGTGCTGCGGTCGCGCTCGTCGTATTCATGTTCCGTTGCGTACTCAAAAGGAACTTTTTTCTCGTCAAGGTCTTCTATAGCTTCTGTTCCTTCTCCCGCAACAAAGTAGGGCGCATATTCTTTTACAGTCCTGCCTTTTATGTCATATTCCACCGGGCCGCTCACGTTCCAGCCCTTGGTCTTTGCGCCCGTATCCGCATCACGCACAATACCTTGTTTTGCCGTCCGCACGACCCTGCCCAAACCGTCGCATTGTACAACCGTACGCATTACGCCTTCATCCGCTGCGTCCGTTTTTACCTTTTGGTACGTCACTGCACTCCAGAGCCTCTTGTCATTGTGCATGTTGTATTCGTAGCGCACGGCAGGAATTTCACCGGTGTCGTACGGAGTGCGCATCTCGCTTAAGCGTAGCCATGAGTCGTATTTGTAGGCAAAGGAATTTCCGTTGCAGTCAGTCTCGCCCTTCTTAAGCATACGCTCATCATATTCTATGCTTCCGGCAAGACGCTCACCTTCCTTGGAAACCTGTGAGATTGTAACAGGAAGCATTTTGTTTTCCCTGTCATACTCATATTCTGTTGAAACGCCTGTAGGGTATGTAAGCCTTACTATGTTTCCGTTTTCATCGTAATCAAGCCTTGTACCAAGGAAATCCCCGCGTGACGAGTATTCCTTAAGGCAGACCAGGGAGCCATCCGCATTGTACTCCCCTTCCCTAAGTGCCACGGTGTTTCCCGCCGCATCCTCAACCTCAATCCTTGAGGGGAGGCTCAGTATGTGTTTTTCATAGTTGGGGGCATAGTCAATTTTAGCCCGGACATAGGCAGAGTTTCCTTCATACTGCGTAAGGGAGATTACGTTTCCGTATTTATCGTATTCGTATTCCGTCCTGCCGCAAACCGAGGCTGAGCTGTCCTTTTCATAATTCCGGCTTTCCTCATAAGTGGGGAGCGCAAACGGAGAAGGCTCATATTTTGTCCTGTTTTCCGAAAGCAGGGTGCCGTCCTTCGAGCGGAGTTCCCCGGAAAGGGGCATGCACTTTGTATGGTACAGTCCTGTGTCATTGCTGTAGAGCGTTGTGCTTTTTGACTCGTCCGCAAGGGTCGTGACTATTTTTCCAAAGCCGTAGAATTCTTTATCTAGCCTGTCGTAGCGGGCATTTGAGTATTGGTATTCTGTCTGCACCGAATGTTTTCCGTGCAGGACTTCTTTCTTGGTCACCCCGCATCCGTCGTTTGCAATTACCGAAGACATTACGTATGAAAAATGCGGCATGTCCGCTGTTCCGTACATACCCTTATACTCAATTGTATATGAGCCTCCAGTAGGCAGGTGCACACAATTCAAAAGTCCGGCCTTTCCTGCAATATTCTTTTTCCAGAAGGTTGCCTTGCCCGGAACCCTCATCACCTGGTCTGCCATGCCGTCACCGTCAAGGTCCGTCATGGAAACTTCAAGTGCATTCTCCGTGGCAGTTACGCCCGCTCCACCTGAACCGTTCCCATTTATGTTAATGAAGCAGCTTGTTGTAGGAATAGGAATTGACACCTTAAAATTGCCGCCAAGGTTTGCGTTGGATGCAACCGTAAAGTCGGCGGAAAGAGAAAGCGCATTGTCTGCATCATTCAGTGCATCTCCATACTTTTCGGCAAAAGAATATTCCCTGATAAAATTCTGAATTGCGTTCCCAATAATCTTTATGTCGCCTACAAAGCCCAGGTCGCCATCTACGTCGCTTTTGGTTACGGACTTGTCAACATTGCTCCATGTCGGAAGTTCAACTTTCTTTTCTTCCGTAAAACAATTTCCCGAATTGTATTTTACCTTTACCGACTTTTCTTTTTCATCATAATAAACAAAATCAGCAAGGCCGTCGCCGTTAAGGTCAAGGTACATGCCTTGTGTTTTTGAAACGCTCGTGCTGATGTTGACAGAACCGCTTGCGCTAAAACCTGAATCAAGGCAGGTTACTGAATGTGGGTATGATTTGCTTACGGAAATAGTTTCGCTGGAAGCATCTACCTTTGTTTCTGAAAGGTATTTAGCTCTATGGTCAAAGTTATATTTTTCCGCCATTCGGCCTTTATTCAGCAAGACCGAATCTTCACAAACGTAATCCGCAAGTCCGTCTCCGTTTATGTCCAAAAGACCGCCCTTTTGTGAGGCCTGCCCCCAGGACTTCCCCGTTGAAAATCCACCTCCCATTGACGGATTAAAATGCACGCTGACTTTCTTTCCATCCCACTTGAGGCTTATTCCACCACCTGCGGAAATGGACGCGCCGTTTGTGTCCATTTTGCTTCCTGATTCCGAAATGTGGAAGCCGCTTATTTTGTACGGCTCTGCATATTTTACTTCCCCATTCTCTTCAACGCAGGGGTATACGGAAATTGAGTTGCCGTCATAAACCACTATGTCTGCCCTGCCGTCTCCGTTCATGTCGCGAAGGGTCTGCGTAACATGGTTTTTGCCCTCGTTGTATCCTTTTGTACCCCCTTCACTCACGGGCCCCGCAGAAAAGTCACAGCCCCATGTAACGTCGGTACCTTCAGATTTTCCCCTTCCAACATACGGCATACGGAAGACTTTTTGATTGCCATTGCCTTGGGAAGCAATGTCTTCAAAAAGGCCTTCTATTTGGTAGAAGCTGTCGCCTCCGGCTCTTACCGCATGCACAATGTCACCGGAAATAAAAGGCGTAAAATACTTTGTCTCCGTCTGCCGTTTTTTATTCACGGAGCAGGACATGTTCACGCGGCCTATGAGGGCAGGAATAAGGACGGCTTCACCTGCTCCGCTTGCCCCCTCCTTTTTTAGGGGGAAGTCGGAAAGATCAAGGCCTTCCTGTTCCTCCGCCTGCATTGCCGCAGGACTGTTTTCTGTGGGAAGGTAGAAGGGAATGTCCGGCCCGCTTGCATCGTTCTGTTTTACCCCTTCGCCTTTGTTCAGTTTTTCTTTAAGGAAATTACTTTTGTCTTTAAAATCATCCTCGCTATTGTTCGACGTTTTTTCCTTCTCAATAAAATCAGTAAGTCGCTTTGGCGAAAATTCATCCGTGCTGCTCCAGATTCCGTAGTACCAGTTCTTTATTCCTCCGTAAAGGCTTTCCCCCGCCTCTATGTAGCAGTCAAGCGTGGTCGGTTGGGTTATTACATGTTTTTTTATATCAGTAACCAGAACCGTGATACTCTTTACATACACCGACATGACCTGGTTCTTGTTAGAGAAATCACTTGCAGTGTCAAATACAAGACCTTCCATATTTTGCGCCTTGTGAATGAGGTTTCCGTTTTCATCAAAGCAGATGAGGGATATACAGCCTTCGTCATCTACGTCGTATAAACAGTCTGTATTATATGTTATTGTTTTGTCTGCGGCAAAAGGCTTTCCAGTTTCGTCACTTTCTAGCCCGTAGCTTACCGTACACTCAGGGAAGTAAAGTTCTATTTCATTGTCTTTTGTCTTAGCCCTTACCCCTGCCAGTTCATCTTCACCGGCAAAGACTTTTTCTCCAGCGACTACGACCATCTCGCCGTCAAGCGTGTCTATACAAAGTCCGTTTCCAGTCTTGTTCGCGTCTGCCTGAGGAAGATTTATACTGACCATGCTTGATTTATAAACAAATTTAGGCTCCTCGTATGAAGGTGTAATTCCGAATTTTTTATATTTCTCCAGAACCGCTTCTGTAGAATCAATATTGTCATTGTCTTTTATGTATACCTCGTAGAAATCTTTATCAAATTTGAGACCGTTTTTTGCATCATCTTTTCTGACAATCTTTTGAAGCGTGGCATCGTATTCAAAGGAGTTGCAGAATTTTTCAAGGGCAGTCGTATTTTCAGCAGCCCCATCTTTGGTAGTCGCATTTGCATTAGGCTGGGGCTCTTGTATTCTTTCAGCCATTGCCTTTATTTTCTCTGGCGAATAGCAGCCGTCGATGTATCTCGTAACATTCCAGCCTTTTTCCTTTTTCGTTATGGCAACAGGGAGCGGGTACAATGAGTCGAATGCCCTTACCTTCGTGTATTTTATTTTAATGTTGTGCCTAAGGGCCGTGTTCTTTACATCCTCCGAACTGCTAATAAAGTAAAGGTGGCCACCTTTTCCTACAGAATACTCTTTTGAATGCTTGTTCTCTTCATTCTTAGTCAGTAAAAATTCGTCGCACTTTTTTTCAGAATCATCATAAGTGAGCAAACGAACATTGCGTTCCCAGTCAAAGCTTCCGTATGGCTCTGCGCTTTGGGTAACACTTATGTTGCCCTCGTATGAAGCCTTCCACATTCTGAACGGCCTTTGCGGAGAGAATATATTGTTGTATTTATCCTTTTCAGCGTCAGTAAGCTTTATTGTTGCCTCTTCAACTTTTACTCCGTCTGCCGCGTAGATATTCCTCTCTTCAAATTCAAGGTTTCCAAGGTTTTTCAGATACTTTGTGCTGTTGCTTTCAACTATGTCTGCAAGTCCGTCTCCGTCCAGGTCGGCAAAAGTCCTGTGGTTTTTTGAAGAGCCGCTTTGATCCGTACTAGAGTAACTTGCCCCTCCTGTAGGATAAGAAGTTTTTTCTACCACATCCCCATCTTTTATACGAGATGTGGAACCAGTTCCTGTTCCTCCATACAGGTTCCACCCTGTAGAGTATGAACGGCTTTCCTCTTCATTCATTTTTCCATTGATGGATACAGTCCGTTCCGCGCCTGTGCTTCCATTTATATGGATTTCGTTTCCGTTTGCCCTTATCAGGTCTGGTATTGAATCCCCATCCATATCTGCATAAAGGACTTCCGTATAGGTTGTAGTCTGGGAAGAAGAGCCGTTTACCCCGGAAGAAATATGTGCGTCATAAGACTTACCGCCTACTCCAACTCCGCCACCAGCATTGTAGCTGGAAGAGCTTCCTTCTCCAAGTCCTGCAGAAAGTGGGGCGTCAACGCTAAACTTTTCTGCAGCGGCAAAATATTTTCCGTCCTTTATTTCTTCATAGTCAAAAGTGTATGAATAGCTTTCCTTTTCCTCGCTGTCGTGTACGGTAAAGGCTGTAAGGTAGCTTAGATCCGCCTCGTCATATTTGTAGTCAAAGCTATACTTGCGAAGAAGCTCTTCTTTGTATGCCAATTTTATATCACTAAGTCTCCATCGGCATTCGACTACAACACCACTTCTTGCATCCACTCTAACGTCCTTTCTGGATTCGTCTGATTCTTTCTCACCATCATAGTTGAAGAGGACGGTGTAGTTTCCGCGGTTTCCATTCTGTCCCGTATATGTAATTCTCTTGAGGTACACATAGCCACTGTCCGTCTTGTATTCATACAGGATGCAGTTTCCGTATGTATCACATTGCTCCGCAAGGTGCCAGGTGTAGGTTCCGCCGCCCCCCTTTGTGCATGGGGCTGTTAGGTTGTCTTTTGCATGGTCAACGTATTTTCCGTAGCGGCTTACGTTGCCGTTTCCGTCCGTCACTTCCCACCAGTCCTCTTTGTCTGAATAATGCCTTACGATTTTCTGTGCCAGCGTCTCGCGCAAAGTGCTGTATTCCTGAATTCCTCCAGCCTCGCGGTCAAGCTCCATCCTTGTTCCGTTGAGCAGGTAGCTGTCGTGGCCGTTGTATTGTGGAAGTCCCTTCCTTGTATCTGTAGAGACTTCTCCTCCGCAGGATATGGAAAATCCCCTTCCGGTAATCCCGCTGCTCCTTGAGCTTGAATAGACAAGGGCTACGGAAGGATTCATTCCCCTGCGCCCGCCAGGAATCTCAAGCGGAAGACTGAACGAAGCCTCTCCGGAAGGTGATGCTGTGGGGGCATCCATGTGTATTATGGACTGTGCGGGGCTAACTGCCTCCAGCTGCTTTATGCTGTTCAGGTTCACGTCCACCGGGCTTGCCGTTTCCGGAAGGGTTAGCACGGCGTTTATCATGTCCGTAAAATGGGTGGTTGCACTTGTAAGAGTATGTTTTTTTCTGTCTATTGCCCTGCGCTCCAGCGGTGTCCAGCACTTTGCCTCCGTATCGTAATAATACGTAAGCATGGTGTCCAGCACAGCGGGCTTTTCCTCCAGCATGGGGTTGTACGGAATGGTTACAAGAACTTCCTTCTTGAATTTTGTTCCTGCAGGAAGAAAGCGATAGCATGCGGCCATAGAGGTTGTGTTGGAAAGCCTTTCACCCGTACTCTGGGTTTCCCTTAGCCCGGTTATGCTTATTCTGGTGTCCTCATCAAGTGCTCCGGCAGGGATTAAGATTCTGGCTTTCCCCAGTTCTACAGCTCCTCCCTTTTCAGCCGTTATCAAAACACAGGAAGTTTCTTCCTTCACATCCTCCGGCTTTGGAGCATAGTCAGCCGGTGAGCTTTCCACTGGCGACGCATTCTTTACCTCACCGGTAATCAGCTCAAGCTTTTTTTCCGTAAATTCATTTCTTTCTGCCGCCTCTTCTGCAATAAGCATTACCGGAGATGCAGACAAAAGATATACTGTTGTTAGTGCCGCAAAGGCTGTCTTCTTTAACATATTTCTACTCCGTTTTTAATTTTCTGTTTTTTTATACACTACTTCAACGCAGTCATGTTCAAAGTCTTCATGAGGGGAGACTACCGCGGCAAAGCCACAGTAAGTGCCGTTGAACGTGCTGGTCCCGCCGTCATTAAAGGAGTCAACGTCATCCCCATTTATTTTTACCAAAAAGCGTCTTGAGGCATTGTCGTGCTCTATGCTTACCGTATTGGTCTGGCTAAAACCCTTGATTATTGAATTGCATCTTGTCCAATCCCCGGTACGTTCAAAAGCACCCCCTGTAACGGTTCCTTTTAGATATTCCCCCGTTACCTTTATAAGAAGGCAGTTCATCCGGCATCCCGCACCGCGGCCTGTTCCGCAGAATACTATTCCGTACCCGGCATTGGAGTCTCCGCTTTCCTTCCTAAGCTGTACAGTAAATTTCCTAAAATTATTTCCTGTATTTGTGAATGGGCTGAACCAGAAGGTATATCCGTCGGGGGTAAGAAACCTGCTGTCATTTGTCCTAAAAACATACTCCAAAGAATCACCGGAACTTTCAAAAAGTTCACTTGACCCTTCAACGACATTTCCTCCGTTTATCTCCACACCGTCCGAATCTCCGTTCCCGGAGGAACACCCGGCAAGGAATGCAGAGGCAACAAACAAAATCATAACACTTTTTATATTCATATTTTCCTCCAAGCTCTCCCCTAGCTGTTGCTCAGGTAAGTAATGCTTCTTAGCGAAAGCGTGTAGTCCACGCACCTAAGCTGCCCTGCTACGACGGCATTATCCTTTATGTAAATCTTAAAATAAATTTTTCTTGCTTCATAAGCCTCGTTTGGAATGTCAAAAGCGGTATTCTGCGATACGGAGCAAGGGCTGTTGCCCGGAACCAGATAAAAAAAGTCCGTGTCCCGTGCACCCGCGGAAAGATCTTTTTGCTCAAGTACAATTTCTGCCTTTCTGCGTGGAGGTACGGTTACAAAGAACCAGTCTTCATCCCGGACTGTATAGTCGTCATAATATATTCCGTAGTATGAATTAAGATAAAGGAAGTCACTTTCAAGATGCCTTGCATGGGACATGTCATCATTAGGCTCGCAGGAATCCCTCCTTACCTGTGATGCGTATGCATGGGCAAGATGAGTTCCGCAGAAAAGCCTTGTTCCGCGGCTCTTGTCCAACCTGTAGACATAACGGGAAAGAGTGTTCAGGTCGGTGTCCTTGTAGGAAAGACCTGTACCCCTGTACACAAGCTGGAAATTAAGGGTCGGATAGTCAACTGCCCTGTACAGAAAATATTCGTCAGCACCTTCGTCTTCCTTCCAGTCAAGGAAAACCGTATTCTCTTCCCGGAAAGAATCTGTGGACGGCACTTCATCAGCAGGATCAGAATATGTCCTTAGCGCATAGTCCGCAAAAACATCGCTGCACGAACTGAACAAGAGGCACAAAGCCATGCAAAAAGCCAATGCAATAAAATCTGCTAACCGTTTCATCTTGCAACCCACACTCCTCCAAGGCCAAATCTTACCGTTGCATAAGGTTCCTTGACCGTGTATATGTCAACCTCCGCACACCCTTTTAGCTTGAATCTTTGAGAGACAAGATAGCTGTATTCAATCATGGCGGCTACAGCCGGATAATTACGGTACAGCATTCTCCTGCCGCTCTCATATTTTTCCTCAATAGAAAGCATTCCAAATTCAAACATTGGGCCAGCACCGACTGCTACGGCACTCTTTTCGTCCAGGCTTACATTTATAAAAAATGGAACCTTTACGCTAATAAGGTTTATATCCAGTGGATAGCTGTCACCGCGTCCCTTTCCGTAAAGCCATGAAAGTGAGCACCTGGCAGAATAATACAATTCCCTTTGTTTTATTGAACTGCCTTTCAAAGGAAGCCTTGTCTCTGCCCCTACATCAAGACCAAATATCCCCGCAATGGATTTGTTCCATGCAGCGTCAAGCGGTGTCCACCAGTAAAGACAGAAAGGAATGTCAAAAGCAAGGGAAAATTTTTTGTCTCCATTGTCTGATGAAGAACCGTATTTCTGCTTAATGCACAGGGCAATGTCGTCTGCAGCCTTTTTTGTCATGCGGTCAAAATCCCTGATGGTATCAGAATTTACAAATACACGCACGTCTTTTTTACTCGCATGGTCATAAAGCTTTAGTTCGCAGTACCAGCCTTCCGTAGACTTCTTTACGCTGCCGTAAATTACCTTCGTAATACCAAGAATTCTACAAAGCTCGCTAGCATCTGAGCTGTCATAAATTTCCCCGGAGGAATTGCCGCCTGTCTTCAGGAATTCAAAGGCTCCGTTAAAATCCTGCCGGTGCAGTTCCTTAAGTATAAGGTCTTCGGCACTTTGCTCCACAGAGATTCTTTTTCCCTCCCAATCCGTATAGAGGAATGGGGCAATGTAAACCTGTTCAGCCGCCACAGCACCGCAAAGGATGAATACCATCAATGCAGACAGTATGCTTACTTTCATTTTTTATTCTCCACTTTTTTTAATGATTCTTCATTGAACTGTTTTAATTTTCTTATATACTCTTCCGTCTCACGCTTCATCTCCATTTCATCAAGCACTTCGTTTGAATGAATAAAGTTGCCGCTCCGGCTTAGGAACAATGCCTTAAGGTACAATGCCTCATCCTTCTTGCCGCCAGCCTTTATTGCAGAATCTATATCCTCCATGGCCTCGGAAAAAAGCCCTTCATCATATTTCTTTTCTGCCA
The DNA here is from genome assembly GCA_024695625.1 of Treponema sp. Lineage (GTDB taxonomy): Bacteria > Spirochaetota > Spirochaetia > Treponematales > Treponemataceae > Treponema_D. The sequence goes on along the minus strand of JAILHV010000032.1, from coordinate 10,549 downwards.
TCCTAAGCAAATCTGCCGATGACTTTATCCGGTAGTAAAGGACGAGGGAAGGTGCCCATGAAACCGAGTCATCTATAGCTATGCAACCGTCCTTTTCTATATGCAGCTTCTTTTCTCCGTCACCATAAAGGTTGAACATGAACCTTCCGTTTATTCCGCTTGAACCAATAAACTTTCCGTCCAGATAGAAATCAGCACCGGAAACGGCATTGTTCGAATAGTCATAAATCATTGCGTATACAGTCCTGCCGCCAAGCTTCTTTGTTGACGTGCAGCCGGAAAAGAGCAAGCACAATGACAATATAAAAAAGCACCTACCTTTCATTTTACTATCCTGTATGTCTTACCATTTATATAAGCAACAAAGGAGCCGTTGCCATCCTGCACGCAAGAAAAGTTTCCGTCTCCGTTCAGCAAAACCTTATACAAGGCATCCTGCTTGCCGTCCTTTACAAACACATACTCCTTGTTCTCGGATGTCCGTGTCTTCCCGACGAACACAAGCGTGCTGCCTGTAATCTTTACCTCGCCGGATCTTACCGCTTCTTTTGCAGGGGTCGGCAGAGCCTTTCTTGAAGAAGCCTTCCCTGCGGAAGGACCGGAATTCATTTCCCTGTAACCAAAGAAGCCGGACAGTTCACTTGGGGAAAGATTCTGTTCAGACGCAAGCATCTCCCTTTTCCCTTCCGTAAACGAGAGGAGGCTTTCCGAAAGATTAATCCTTGAAGTTACAAGAGACTTCTCGTTCTTAATGAAAACACTTTCAAGCGTAAAGCCATCATCCTCTATGGCTTTTAGGAAAGATAAAATCCTAAATGCACTTCCCTGCACGCTGTATTCCGTAACGATACTGTCAGAAGTCTCCTTCACCTGCATGTATTCCTCTTTGCATCCGTATTTTCCTGCCTTATCCCTTAAGGAAGACGCATATTCAGAATAGGTAGCATATTTCTTTTTCTCCGCCATCTTCTTCCTGTACCATTCAATCTGCTCTGCCTTTGACACAGGCATTTCTTCCCTTCTACCGGCAGGGCTAAATTCACCGGAAAAGGAAACCGTGTCATTCCCGCCTCCGTGGCTTATCCTGTCCATAAGGACATTATCAACAAGGGGATTCCTTTCCAGACCGGAAAGGCAGTCCGTCGGCAAGGGGGATTTTATCACCGCCATGAACTTTCTTCCGTCCACAGAAATGCTCTGTACCCTGCTTTTCTTTAGGGACTTGAGGAACGAAGAAAGCATTTCGTAAATACGGCAATTTTCCGAATGAAAATACTTTTCATACTCAGCCCTTACAGATTCAAGCTCAGAAGAAAGCCTTTCGTCCATAGCCAGCCGCTTCTTTTCTGCCTCCGCCCTAACCTTTTCCTGTTCCCTCATAAGGTTCATCCTCTTAATGTCAGACCGCTTTCCCATGAACAGGATGAACAATACGGAAACAAACAGGACGGCAGCGGCCACCGCCCTTGCAAGCATTGTCCTGCGGCTGATTATGTTTATGCAGTCCCTGTTCTTTACGTCATCCTTCAAAGGGTCAAGATACCTGTCATAGCGTGTGGCATCGTCCTTTTGGACAATCCCTGCACTTATTGGAATGCCTTTTTCAAATACAAAACGCTCGCCTGAGTCCCCCTTTTTTAGCATTACGGTTCCGGTAAAATTCCTGCACCTGTTTGCGGCATACTTTATGCCAAGTGGAATGCATCCGAAAGGAACACCTTCATTGAATATAAGGCAGACACTTTTTCCACGGAGTTTTAGCCTGTAAACCTTTTCTTTTGCAGGGCTAAGGGGATATTCCTTTCTGATGCATTCTTCAAGGCTCTCGCCTCTTTTTACAATAAGGAGGGTGTATTTATTACGGGGATAAAAAGTTTCTTTTTTAACTACAGTCATTCCTCTGTAACCCTCCATATCTTTCTTTCCACCGGCCTGTATTCGAGAATTTCCTGCGAATCAATTTCCTTGGGTACAGCACACATTACTGATTCTGCAAAATATTCGTCCTTGTGTATGGTCACTTTCCAAAACGCTGTCTTGAACCCAAGAAAGTCCAGGACTCCGCTGTTTTCCTTTGCATTAAGAGCTTCCAAGGAACTCTTGCGGTCAGCCCTGCTGTCTTTCAGAAGCGAAAGAAAACGCCTCTTTTCTTCCGGGCCTTCTTTGTAGGCATCAAGAACCGCCTGTACAAGATCCTTGTGTGCATAGTTTGCATTAAGAACCGGCAGTGCGTTCACAAATGGAAACCCGAATTTTAAATTCTCCTTTCCGCAAAGCCTTGAGTTGTACCATCCGTAGGAAGCTGCGCACACAGGTTCTTTAAGCAGTTTTTCCAAAGGCATTTCCCTGCAGTATTTTTCATCGAGGCGGTCAACATTAATGCCGCTAGAAACATCGGCCAGCTCTAAAGAATATTCCTTCCACCTGTCAATTATGTATTCCGTACCGCGGCTTCCCTCATAGTCACACAAATCTTCTTTTAGAACCTGCATGTCTTTTTCTATCCGGCACAGGACTTCCAGCAAGGATGCTTTTGCAGAACTCTGTTTCTTGCAGGAAACGTTGAATTTCCTCACGGAAAAACTAATGAAGCATAATGAAGATATTAAAATGCTTATCAAGAAAAGCATTATGAGTGCGCTGCCATGGACAAATCCTCCGCTATCTGTAGAGCGGAATGGGAATGTGGCGCAATGACTCGGCACACACAAATTCTTCATCCTCATACCTCCATTTTATAATCACAGCCTGCACGTTGCCCTCAGATCCCTTTACAAGTTCATAACCTGTAATTTTACATCCGTTCTTTTGGGCAACAGATGCGGCTTTTGCCATGCACTCTTCAACCGGCTGAATGGCATCATCCGTAAAATCAAATTCAATCTCATCAATGACCTTTCTTAGCAGAAAGTCAGTCTTCAATATTCTGATTCCGTAGGCGGCTTCGTCCACATTCTTCTTTCCTGCCCTCGTAACGGAAGAAAAGGAAATGCATATCCCGCATGCAAGAAGGACTTCAAGCAGTGCACATACGGCAAGCTCAGTCAACCGCATTCAGCTCCGCCTTATTCCTTTCTTCTATGACACTACGGACATCCTTCTTTGCCGAAGCATTCAGGTGCAAGGCTATTGATGCACAGGAAATCATTGCCGCAAAAAGCACCATTACCACACACATGGCAATCACGCCGCGAAGCATAATAAAGCCCTCCGATTCTTTCTCAGAAAACCACATCTTCGTTTTTGCCATCCCCGCCATCCTGTCCGTCTGCGCCAAGGCTCTTTATGCAGAAAGGATTCTCGCCTTCTCCCGGGCACAAATACACATAGTCATGCCCCCAAGGGTCTTTGGGAACATCCTTGAATATGTATGGACCAGCCCAGCCCCCGGCTCCCTCCGGCCTCTTCCTTAGGGAAGAAAGACCTTCCTCTGCCGTCGGATAGCGCCCCATGTCTATGTAAAAAGCCTCCAGTGCCGTACCGAATGCTTCCATCTGTACCTGGGCAGAAGCCTTCCGCGCCTTGTCCAAACTTCCTGCCGCAACAAAACCAACCGATGCAGAAAGAACCATTACGATTGCAATCACTATCAGTGTTTCCATAAACGTCCATCCGTCCTGGTCGCGGACAATACTTTTCTTTTCTCTCATATCTTAAAATCTCCCAATGCCGAAAAAACCGGTATTACAAATTTGAATGCGACCGTCATCACAGCAATTCCCGCCGCAAAAATGAATGCCGTCTCAGCCTTTTCACAAATACCGTCAGCGATTCTTTCAGTCTCGTTACGGTAGTAATCATATACGCTGGAAAACACGCCCGCAGCATTTCCTGTACGCTCACCTATACCAAGCCATATTGAAAAATACTCGGGAATTATCCTGCTGGAGCGGGCACTTTCCATTGCACCCCGCCCCTCTTCCATTCCAAGGCGCATCATCCTTACGGCCTTCCTGTAGCACGTATTGGTACAGCTTTCCTCCCCAAATTTCGCAGCCTGGACAATGGTCATTCCTGACGAAGTAAGAAGCTTCATTACAAAGACAAAGTTGTAGGTGCAGAACATGCCCAAAAGCTCAGAAACAACAGGCATCTTGAAAAGTAATGCGTCCGCCACCTCTTCCATTGTTCCGCCCATCCTCTTCATAAAAAGCCATGCAATTATGAGCGCAGACACGGCAAAAAAAACGCCCAGTGCGCCGTTTGCAAAATATGTGCCCGACGCTTTTATTTCCCTTATGGATTCAGAAGAAAAGCTAAGCTCCTCAAAAAGGAATTCAAGTTTCGGGAATACATAAAAGGTGCAGAGTATGGCAAGGGCTGCACAACATACGAGTACGGAAACAGGATACACCATTGCGCCCAAAATCTTGTCCCTCATCTTCTTTGTCTGCTTCATGTAGGAAGAAAGCTTTTCCATGACCTCACAGATGCCTCCCGATTCTTCCCCCGCCCTAACAAGCCTTATGTACAATGAAGAAAAACCGGCACGTTCATTTTCCAGAGCCGCACTGAACATATTCCCATTCCTTACGGAGTCAAAAAGGTTTTCTGCAATCCTTTTCCGTTCCGAGCCGGAATACAGCCCCGCACAAATTTCAAGGCTTTCGGTAATTCCAAGGCCGCTCCTTAAAAGCGATGCCATGTTTTCCGTAAAAAGCATGCGCGAACGGTAGTTCAATTTCATACAAGGCCTCCTCGCTCAAGCTCGCTCCTGCTGGTTACACCTTCCCTGACAAGCCGCTCGCCGTCTTCTGCCAGAGTAACAAAACCAGACTTCTTCAAATACTCCCTTATCCTTTCCTCCCCCTCATCACGTGCTATAAAGCCGGCAATATTTTCATCGCTCCTGAACATTTCGCCCACCGCTATCCTTCCAAAATATCCTGTTCCCCCGCACTGCTTGCAGTTTTTGCTTTCAGCAGCCACTCCATTGCAGGAAGTGCAAATGCGCCTGACAAGCCTCTGGGCAATCGCATATTTAAGCACTCCGGCCGTAAGGTAGGGTTTTATCCCCAAATCCCGAAGCCTGGTAATGGACGAAACGCTGTCCGAAGTATGGAGGCTGGAAAGTATAAGGTGGCCTGTAAGGGCTGCCCGCACTGCCAAGGAAGCCGTCTCTCCGTCACGAATTTCTCCGACCATTATTACGTCCGGATCCTGCCTTAGGACAGACCGTAGTATGCTCGTAAATGTAAGCCCCGCACCTTCATTCACCTGAACCTGAACAGCACCGGGAATAACTTTCTCCACAGGGTCTTCTATGGTTATTATCTTTAGCCTGTCCCTGTCCATCCTGCGTATCATTGAATGGAGTGTAGTGCTCTTTCCGGATCCTGTAGGACCTGTAACAAGTATTAGACCGTCATGGCAGGATGAAGCCTCCTTTAAGGCAGCCAGGTTTTCCGGCGAAAAGCCAATGTCTTCAAGGGCAACCTCCTGACCGCTCCTGTCAAACAGCCTCATTACGATTGACTCACCGTCTCCTGCAGGCATGGAGGAAACCCTCATGTCATAAAAACCGTTTCCTGCGGAAGTGTGTATGTGACCATCCTGCGGAACACGTTTTTCCATTATGTTCATTCCCGCCATTACCTTGATGCGCGAACACAGGTTTTCCGAAAGCTTCTTGTCAAAAGTCTTTACGGTGCGCATAACTCCGTCTATTCTGAACCTGACTTTTATTCCGTTGCCCATGCTCTCTATGTGTATGTCGCTCGCCCTCTGGCGAACCGCAGAAAGGCAAATGGCATTTATGATGTTTACGGCGGGACTTTCGGAAGATATCTCATCAAGGTCAAAGCCTGACTTCTCCCCTGAAGACAGGAGCTGCCCGGTATTTTCCAAGCATCCACCTATGAATTCTCCCCAGTCCTCTGCCCCTGTCCGCAGTTCACTAAATGCCTTGGGGCTATGGAATGTCTTTAATGTCTCAAGAACTTCTTCCCGGACGTTTTCTGAACAGGCGACAAAAACTTTTTCGTCATTCTCTGCAACCTTAACGGCAAGGGAATTCTTTATGAAAGAGACGGAATATTGGCCGGGAACCTTGTTCCAGTCAACAAACTCCTTTATGTCAAACCGGTCTTTCATTGTGGCAGAGCCCCCGCAATATATTTGTTCCAGTACCGCTCAAGGACATCGTCCTTTTCCATGTCCCCTTCCTCTATGAATGGTACAAGGTAAATTACAAGCTCAGTATCTGCCCGGCTGTCAACACGGCTTTTGAACAGGTTCCCCAGAATGGGAATGCGGGAGACAAGTGGCGTTCCCTTTTCATTTTCATCCTTTTCTTTCTGGATAAGGCCGCCGATGATTACCGGCTCTCCAGACTTTGTCCTTACGTTGGTCGTAACCTTCTTTTCCGAGGTGGAAGGCGGAGCACCGTTCCCGGAAGGATCAGCAGTCCCCTGCTTTGAAACGGAAGCCTCCACGCCCACCGTTACCATGCCGTCTCCAGAAACCCATCCGTTTATGTTAAGGTTAAGGCCGCTGGAAATTTCCCGCGTCGTGGTGGTATAAACGTCATCGCTCTTGCTCATTACAACGTCACGGTAGCGGTAGATGTTAGTGTTTGAGAACGTAACCTTTTCCCCGCTTAGCGCGCTGAGCGTAGTGTCCGCAAGAACACGGCTAAGTCCGTTTTCTATCTGTGCATTCAGGTTTCCGGCAAACTGCATTCCGAACTTTGCAACTATGTCAAAGTTTATGTCCAGAAGGTTTGAAAGGGAAACAGAATGCAGGGCTGTTTTTCCGCCCTCACCCTTTGTTCCTGCAAACGATGGCGACCAGTTGAACCCATCTGTCTTCTGATGCTGGATGACAAGTATCTGATACCGTATTTGTTTTCTTGGCTTGTCCACAAGCGCAAGCTCTTCCTTGAATTTGGCAAATGATTCGTCACTTCCTGTGAAGAATATAAGGGAGCTGTCTCCTGTCTGGGTGATGTTGTCTTTAGTAATGCTTGGAAGCAGGTGGTTCTGAAGCTCCTCGCTTTTTATGTATTTTAAGTGGACAGCCCTTGAAGAATCCTTCCTGTCTATAAGCCCCATGTATTCGTTGAGCTTCTTCTCCTTTTCATCGTCAACCTCTGCAATGAATGACTTCGTTCCGGGAACGATTATCAGTTGAGAATAATAGAAATCCTTGGGAATGCATGAAGTGGCTTCCTTTACGTCAATGCTGTGGAGCTGGAACCTTGCGTAGTGAAGCCCTGGAGTGGCAACGTCAATCCGCTCAATAAAATCCCTTATCGGTTTTGTTTCCGCCTCGCTTCCTGTAAGAATAATGCTGTTGTTCTTTTTGTCTATGCGGATGAATGACTGCGGGTTAAGCTCGGCAGGAAAGAGGGAAAGAAGGGTTTCCGCATTTATGTTCGTAAGCTTTATTATATTTGTTTCCTTGAATTTCTTTAGGACATCCTTCTTCTGTATGCCGTAAATGTAATAGATTCCGCCGTTTACGGAACAGTCGCACGATGAATTTTCCAGTATAAGGGAAAGCAGCTCGGCAAAAGTCTTGTCCTTGTAGAACATGTTCTGCAGCGTTACCCCGCTGGTGTCTATAAGGGAATATTCCTCCCCGGCTTTCTTGAACAGGCTCTCTATGAGTTTTTCAAGGCTTGCCTGCCGCAATGCAAGAGTGTAAAGGGCATCCTTGCCCTTGCCGGTCTGCTTAAGGGTAAAAGATTCCGTTCCCCTGCGTGAAGTTGTTCCGCTTTTACCTATGTAATATCCGCCGGCAGAAACATCAAGCGAAAATCCGTTGAGCTTGAGCATGACAAGCGAAAGTATTTCGTCAAGGTCGGCTTCCTTAATCCTTAGGGAAACGCCGGTGTTAGGCAAGGGATCATACATGATGGTTGTAGAGGTCTTTCTTGAAAGGATTGTAAGGAACTGCGAAACATCGGCATCATCACAATACGCAGCCCACTTTTCCCCGGACTTGCTAATGCTTACCCTTGATATTTCGTATACGTCTTTGTTTTCCGTAACGTAAAGGTTTGCACTTGAACAGAAACGGTCAAGGGCAGACTTGAAGTCCTTGTCATGAAACTGAAAATTGATTTTTCCTTTTACGGTTTCGTCAGGAAGTATGCTCTCGCCGCAAAGTTCGCTGAGTGCAAACAGGATGTCTGTTATTTCCTGATTCTTGAATTCCAGGCTTATGCCTGTTTTCTCCTGAGAAAAGAGATTGCCCGCAAGGAAAAATGAAAAGGCGAGAAAAACTATTAGCGCCCTTAAATAAAAAACAATGTCCCTATAAATTCCAAAACCCATGTAACGGCAGGCGATGCTCCGACACACCCCCTGCGAACGGGATAGCTGATAAACTTTCATACAAAACCACTTTTTAGAATATCATCTACCTTGTACCAGATTTTAAAATCGGTGTCAACAGAATTTGTAATTTTTTTTAGAATTTTTTAGAATTTTTTTCACAAATCTGATTTTGGCGCAAAGATAATTGCATTGACACATATAAAAAAAACTGTTAACCTTTTTTTAATTTTAAAAGTGGAGATTGGTTATGAGGGTTTTTCAATTACTTTTTTATTTGGTTGCATTCATTATTGCATTTTTTGATTTTAAGAACCTAAGAATTTGCAATGCCCACGTTATTCTATTTGCTGTTTCAGGGTTTATAGCTGCCCTTCCATCCTGCGCCAATGATTTTTTCATACGCATATTTTCAGCTTTTGCCATGTTTTTTCTTACCTATGCATTGTACCGCCGTTGCGGGGGCATAGGCGGCGGGGACGTAAAGCTTTGTGCGGCAACGGCTCTTGTCCTGGGATTCTCAAAGGCATCCTGCTGCATACTGGCGGCATGCGTCCTTGCAATTGTCTACGGTCTTTTTCTTCATTACAGGAAAATTCCTGAATCTGTGCAGGAAAGGCGCAACAAAATTCCATTCGGAAGCTTTTTGTGTCCGGTTTCCATACTCCTTATTGGCCAAGCGTAAGGCACAGGGCAGGGCGTAATATAATGACAGATATTTTGACAAAAAAAGAAGTTTCAGTATGGGTAAAATCACCCCGGACACCAAGACCACCACTTCTCAGATACCGAAGAAATACATGTTTATGTTTAACAAATGCCGGTTTGTTCCATTACGCGGGTAACAATCCTGTACGCTATATAGACCCGGATGGAAGAATTGACTACGTTTATAAACTGGATGATAAAGGTAATAAAACAATTACAAAAGAAAATGATTGGGGAAAATACGAGTTTTTGCATTTTGATAGCTATTATGTTGAAACTCCTGATGGAACTCGCTATAAAGCTAACAGTTACGAGACAGTAACTTTATATAAAAATTGGAGCAGGATAGACACTGATTTCTTAAATGAAAAATTTAGAGAATTGATAAATACAGCCGACTCAAAACCAACAGATATAGTACGAATATTCAAGCAGTCTCTTGGAGGTGAACTTGATTTTAAAACTAAGTTACGCAGTGATACTTTATATTTAGCTGGTTCTGTTTTATATGATGCAAACGAGGCAGGAAATTTTATGTGGGCATATTTTTTATCTAAAAAAGGTTATGGCCCTTTACAAGGTATACTTGCCCAGGGTGGTTCACTATTAGGAAATCAACATCGTCCTGATGAATGGCATGATTTAAAAGCACGATATGCTGGTGTTCTATATAATGGAAAGGAAGTTCTACAAAAAATTTCCAACACCGTAAGAAATATGTGGGAGAAAATACAAAATGTTGTACAGGATTAATCGATTACTGTTGATGTTTGTGCTTTGCATTAATTTTATAGCCTGTGAATCATTGGATGAAGTCGTAAAAGACGATTCCAGTAGATTTATAGAATTTGCAAAAAAAATAGACGCCGTAGATTTTTATTGGGGAAGAGTCCAGAATAATGAAGTAAATCTTTACCGAATTTCATGCAAGGATAATAAGGATAATAAAATTAATGATTTCGAATTATCGGATGTTCTGATACTTGACTCAGTATATATAAAGTTTATGTCAAATATTTTTGCAATAAAAAAAGATAAAGGGCTAATCTTTTTTTTAGAATCAGAAGCGTTTTCTGGATATGCAAAAGGAGTTTTATATGCACCACAAGATTATGTGGATTATCATGGATTGAAAAAGATAAAAAAATTGGAAATAGGAATATATGCTTTTGAAGGATACATTATTCCAATGTAAAATTGAGAAGTAATGAGTTATATTATCGCATGGCAAACAATAGGATGATGGATAATTAAAAAACAAGGCTTCCTGATGCAGTGTCTTGCGGAGAAAAGGCGATTTGAAAATTCGTATCGCACCTTTTTTCGCAATATAAAAAAATATTTCGTGGACAAAATCAGTATTTTTGTCTACGCTACAGGTAGCGTTTTTGTAGAGTGCAAAAACAGCTGCCTTTTCCCCATCAAATAGGTATTTGTCGGGGACGCGTGGAAATCGCCCCTTTTTTGGGGCAGTTTGCAATAAAAATTTTGTGAAAAGAGGAGTTTAGGAACAAAAAATGGAAAATTCCTGCCGGAAAAAATACAAACCGTCCCCCAAAAAA
>JAILHV010000153.1 GCA_024695625.1 Treponema sp. | reverse complement strand
GTTCCAACGCCTCTCATTGCCGCATCGATGTTCAAAATCCAGTGGGGATTTTTTTCAAGCTTGGTTAAGTCTATTAATTCAGCCATGTGTTCCTTTTTGAATAAATCTTCTGCGCTGTATTTTAGGACGCTAAAGGTAAATGGATTTTCACTTTGAATGTGAAGCTTCTTTTTGCCTCTGGAAAACTCTATGTAGAATGAATTGTCGCGGCTTCCGTTTTCCTGCGGAACTATGTAAGGGGTTTCCATTTGCTCAATTTTCTTTTCATGAAGTGCCAGAATCGCTGACTCGTTTCTGTCGGAATAGGATTCATGCGGTCCGTTTCCATACCAGGCTATGTCGCTAAATTCCGCGCTGATGGGAACTGTGATTCCTACGCGGGGATATTCTTTTAAGGATTTTTTTAGCTTAAATGAAATGCAAAGTCTTAGGGCATTTTTTTTGTCTGGTGATAGGGTATTTTCTGTTTTGTATGTAAAGTAACCGAATGATTTTGTTTCGAGAGCATTTTCTGGAGACAGAAGTTCAAATTTGTTTTTTGCAATTTCCTTAATCTGCATATTCATAAGGCCGGAGTTAATCCAAGACAGGGTAGGCTTCCCTACAAAAGGCCAAGGAGTGGTTTCGTCGTTAATGTGGACAAGTTCTCGCTTTATTCCTTCGTTTTCAATCATGGCTCGCCAAAGTTGCGGGCGCAAGTTATTTACAAAGTCCAATACGTCTTTGTTTTCCAAAACCTTTTCTTTGCTGAGACTTTCATCTGAGGCAAAGTTTTGTAAGCCATTTGCCCTTTTGATTAAAAATGATTCGTGTCTTATAAGGTCTCCTTTTTTTGCAAAGGGGGTGTCTTTTGCATAAATAAATTTTGCAAGCAATGCGAGGTCTTGATTTTTCTCAGCTGCCTCTAACGCTTGAGCTACAGAATCAATTTGAACTTCTATGCTTTGCCCAGGGAGAATTTTTGGCATTTTTATTGAACCGCTTTTTGTTTTTCTTCCATTGAGCAAAATGCTCCATCTAAGTTCCACATCGCTTAAGCTGCAAAAGTCGCGGTGGTTTTCAATTTTAAAAAATCCCTGCCCAGGGTGGATTGCCTTAAGCCTAACCGGAGCAAAAAGGTGTCGGCATTCTTCCATGGCAGGCTTTGGACTCTGATCCGGAAAGTTGATTCCATTCAAGCAAAAGTCGTAGTCGCTTGGTTTGTCTCCAAAGTCTCCTCCGTACTTCCAGTATTTCCCGCCTTGTGGATTTCCATTTTTTCCTGAGGGGAGGGTGGCAGCGATTCCCTGGTCAATCCAATCCCAAATAAAGCCGCCCTGTAATCCTGGGGTGCTTTCGATTGCCTTCCAATAGTCTGCAAGGCTTCCGTTTGCGTTCCCCATTGCGTGTGAGTATTCGCACATGATTATTGGCCTGTAGTCGTCGCCTTCCTTTGCGTATTGGACGATTAGGTCAATTTCTGGATACATGGGCGAAATTAAATCGGTCAAGCCTTTGCCATTGGAAAGAGCGTCAAGGTCAAATGCTCCTTGCTTAAATTTAGGACGCACAAAGCCTTCGTAGTGGACCAGGCGTGTTTTGTCAACTGCTCTAAGCCATGCAACATTCGCAACGTGGTTTTGTCCGTTTCCACTTTCGTTTCCCAGTGACCAGCCAAATATGCAGGCATGGTTTTTGTCGCGGCGGAACATTCTTTGAACCCTGATGGCGTAAGCGTAGGCCCAGGCATCATCGCGGCTCATTGCATCGTAATAGCAATGATTTTCAATGTTTGCTTCGTCAAGAATATAGATTCCGTAGCGGTCGCATAATTCATACCAACGCTCATCGTCTGGATAGTGGCAAGTTCTTACCGCATTAAAGTTGTAAGACTTAAGCGTCTTTATGTCGCGGAGCATCTCGCTTGTTGAAAGTGTCTTTCCCTTTGTTTCGCTGTGTTCGTGGCGGTTTACTCCATGAATATAAACGGCTTTCCCGTTAAGCAAAAGTTTTCTGTCTTTTATTTGGACGCTTTTGAATCCAACCGTAAATGCAGTCGCTTCTATTTCTTGCCCCGCCTTTGATTTTTCATCGACTTGGCAAAGAGTGACGCTTACAATATAGAGGGAAGGAATTTCGCTGGACCATAACTTTGGATTTTTTATTTTTATGTCGGCTCTGATTTCGTTAAGGCTTTCTTGATAATTTAAAGATGAAACGGCAAATCCGTCTGCAAGTTTTTTTCCTACAATTCCTTTTGAAGGGCTTCCTGCCATTTCATAAACTGAATATTTGGCTCCGATTTTTATGTCCCTTAATTCAGCTAAATCTAAGACTTCATCGTCAAATTTTTTAGGCTGGCTTATACCGACTTCTACTCTAAGGGGAATCAAGCCTTGGGCGATTTTTGACTTTTCTTCAACTTGAGCCAATGCCTTTATGTCTTTTATGTAAATGTTTTGGGTCGAATATAAATAGACGCTTCTGTGAATTCCGCCAAACCACCACTGGTCTTGGTCTTCTACGAAAGACGCATCGCTGTACCGTATTACTTTAATGCAGATGACAGGGGTGCAGCTTTGTCCCTCCCATTCCAAATAATCGCTTATGTCAAATTCACAGGGGAGCCTGGTGTCTTTTGAAGCTCCGCAAAATTTTCCGTTTACAAAAAGTTCAAGGACGCTTTCTGCACTTCCAATATGCAAGACTATCCGCCTGTTCTTCCAAGTGGCCGGTATTTGTGCCTGGAGTCGGTAAAGGCCGGTCGGATTTTTTTTGGGAACAAAGGGAGGGAGTGTTGTCCATGGCATTTGAACATTTGTGTAGTGGGGAATGTCTCCGCTTTCTTGAAGGGTCCATGTTCCCGGAACATTTATTTGCCGCCAGTTCTTGTCGTTAAAATTCCTTTGTGTCCAATTGCGGTGGTCGGAATTTTCGTCAGCGTCTGCGCTATCTTGCAAGAAAAACTTCCATTTTCCGTCAAGGCTTTTTGCAAATTGGCTTTTTGTAAAAGTAATGTTTTCCGGTCCTTGGGCGCATTCCACTTCGGCTTCTTTTTGGGTCGGGTAGGGAATGAGGGGGCTCCTCATTGGCAGGCGGTTTATTTGCTGTATTTCTGGTCTTTGATGGATTTTTAACATTTTACACTCCTTGGAATTAACGGCTTTATGTAAAATTATACATCAAGTTAAAAAAAATGCTTGGGACTAAAATACTAGGACAACTATATGTTTCTTTTTTCTCAAAGTGACTTACAATTTTAGTTATAAAGTCGAAAGACTATTTTTTCTTTCATAAGGTATGGAGGTTATATTATGATGAAAAAATTGCTAAAAGTTGGAATGTTGGCCGTTTTTTTTGCCAGCATGATTTTTACGAGCTGTTCCAAAAAAGAAGCGGCAAAAGCTGCAGATCCCAATGCGCCTGTAACCTTGACCGTATGGTGCTGGGACCCAAATTTTAACATCTATGCCATGAATACAGCTGCGGAAATTTACAAAAGAGATCATCCTAACGTGACGGTGAATGTTGTGGAAACTCCTTGGGCAGACATGCAGCAGAAGCTTGCTACATCTTTGAATGCCGGAGCAACAGATACTTTGCCTGATATTATCTTGATGCAGGACAATGCCACCCAGCGTTATGTAATCAACTATCCAAAAGCCTTTTTGCCTTTGGATGGAAAAGTTGACGTAAGCCAGTTTGCAGGTTACAAGGTTATGGATGGAACTGTTGATGGAAAGCACTATAGCGTTCCATTTGACAATGGCGTTACCGGAACCTTCCTGAATATGGACATCATCGAAGCCGCAGGCCTCAAACTTGAAGATTTTGAAGATATTACTTGGGACCGCTTTATCGAACTTGGAAAAATCGTAAAGGAAAAGACGGGTAAGGGCCTTATTGGAACCCAGCAGGGCTCAAGCGACATGCTTATGGTTATGCTGCAGAGCGCAGGATCTTGGTTCTTTGACGCCAACGGCAAAATCACTATGAAGGACAATCCTGTTCTTAAAGAAACTTTGGCAACATACAAGAAAATGGTTGAGGCAGGAGTTTTGGTTGAAGTTCCAGACTGGGCCGGATATATTGCTACAATCAACGGAGCAACTTGTGCCGGAACAATCAACGGCTGTTGGATTATAGGTTCTATAGTAGGAGAGCCTTCACAGAAGGGGCGCTGGCGTCTTACAACAACTCCCCGCTTTGCAAACATTCCAAATGCCACAAACTACTCAAATCAGGGTGGCTCAAGCTGGATGGTTATGGCCAACTCAAAGGCTCCTGATGTTGCAATGGATTTCTTGAATAAAACTTTTGCCGGCAGCAAGGAATTGTATGACACAATCCTTCCTTCTTCTGGTGCCATTTCTACTTGGCTTCCTGCAGGAGACTCAGAAGTTTACAATTCTCCCCACGAATTCTTTGGTGGCCAGAAAGTCTACAAAGTCCTTACGGGTTATGCTTCAAAAGTTCCTCAGGTTAAGTACGGAGTTTACAACTATGAAGCCTCTGGTGCAATTTCAAGCCGTATAATCGACATTGTTACAGGAAAACTTTCTATTGACGAAGCTCTAAAAGCTGCTCAGGAAGAGCTAGAGTTTCAGATGGGAATGTAAGCAGGTGATTTGCTTTGCTTGCTGACGGATTGGAGGCCGCTAAGGCTTCCTTTCCGCTGGCTATACGGAGGTTTTGTTTTGAAAAATTCGGCTATGTCGCTTGAACGCAGGTATAAGAATGTGGGATGGCTATTTGTGTGGCCCGCTGCGATTTTGATTTTCCTATTGAATTTTTATCCCATGCTTCAGGCTTTTTTGCTTTCCCTGCAAAGCGGGATATCGAACAATTTACACTTTTCCGGTTTGCACAATTATATAAGATTGTTTAAGGATAAGAATTTTATTCAAGCGGTAAAAAATGTTTTCATTTATTTTGTAATACAAGTGCCTATAATGCTTTTTTTGGCGCTTATCCTTGCGGTAATTCTTAATGACAAGAAATTACCCTTTAGGGGATTTTTTAGAACGCTGGTCTTTTTGCCATCCGTTACATCCCTTGTTGCTTCTGCCTTGATTTTTAAATCTTTCTTTGCCATCGACGGCTTGATGAATACAATACTGATGGAGTTTTCCTTTATCAGTGAACCTAAAAACTGGCTTGCCTCTCCTGGTTGGGCCCGTGCCATAATTATTATGACCATGACTTGGAGATGGACCGGATACAATACGATTTTCTTCTTGGCCGGTTTGCAAAACATTGATCCGCAAATTTATGAAGCTGCCTTGATTGACGGTTCAAGTCCAGCCCAGACTTTTTTTAAGATTACATTGCCACTTTTGCGGCCTGTAATTCTTTTGACAGCCATTATGTCTACAAACGGAACCCTGCAGCTCTTTGATGAAGTTAGGAACATTACAGGTGGAGGGCCGGGAAATTCAACCATGACGATTTCGCAATACATTTATAATCTTTCGTTTGCAGGAAACCCGCAGTTTGGATATGCAGCTGCTGTTTCTTACACGATTTTGATTATGGTTGCTATCCTTACCTTTATCCAAATGCAGATAGGAGATAAAAAATGAAAAGTTTTTCTTATTCGCACCATTTGAACATTGTAAAAATTGCTTTCGTGCTAGTTGTCTGCTTGTTTTCTGTATTTCCATTTTACTTTATGATTATAGGCGCAACTAACAAGAGCGTTGATATCATCAAAGGAAAGTTGACGATAGGCAGTTATTTGATAGGAAACATAAAGGCTATGCACCAAACGGTTCATATGGGACGAGCCTTTTGGAATTCGCTACGCTCTACTGTAATCGGAACATTTTTGAGCATCTTTGTTTGTTCCGCCGCAGGCTACGGCTTTTGCGTTTTTCGTGACAAGTACAAAGACCGCCTGATGGGAATCCTCTTGCTTTCAATGATGATTCCTGGGGCTGCAACGATGATTCCCCTGTTCAGGATGTTTTCGAGCCTGAAACTTTTGAACACAGTAGCCGCCTTTATTTTTCCGAGCATTTCTACAGCCTTCCTGATATTCTTCTTTAGGCAAAACTCTTCAAGCTTTCCGATTGAATTGGTACAGGCTGCCCGTGTAGACGGTTTGAATGAATTTCAAATCTACTTGCGCGTTTATCTTCCGATTATGAGTCCGACTTTTGCCGCGGCTTCCATCGTAACTTTTATGGGCTTGTGGAACAATTACATGTGGCCGCTTGTGGTTTTGCAGACGCAGGATATGCAAACCCTTCCTTTGCTTGTAACAGGATTGACCGCCGGATACGTAACTGACTATGGCCTTCTTATGCTTTGCCTTTGCATTATGACAATTCCGATTATAATCTTGTTCTTTACCCAGCAAAGAAAATTTGTTGAAGGTATTACAGGTTCTGTCAAGTAGACTTGTTTGCAAGACGGATGATTTCAAATCTGTCTTTTACCCCGAGCTTGGAATAGATTGCGCTCACTTGATTCCGCACGGTCTGAGTGGCTGTGCCGAGTCTTTGGGCAATGTCGTTGTTGTCGTGGCCTGTTGCAATCAATGAAAAAATTTCCCGCTCCCTTTTTGTTAGGGTTTTTAGCCATTCAAATTTTTTGTTAAGGGATTGGTCGTCAAGTTTTGCCTGGTCAACATCTTCTATGTATGTTGTTTGAATTAATTTTTGCGCCAAGGCAGGACTGATTTGAACCTGGCCAGAATTAAGCGCCCTGATGGAAATAATCAATTCCGTGGGCGAAATGTCTTTTAGCAAATAGCCGTTTGCCCCTGCACGCAACGCATTCCTTACCAATTCGTCGTCGTCGTAAGTGGAAAGCATAATTATTTTTATTTGCGGAAAGTCTTGGTGGATAATTTTTACGGCTTCGACGCCATCCATCTCCGGCATCCTTACATCCATTAATATTACATCCGGTTTTTTATCTTGAACAAATTGAACTGTCTTGAGGCCATTTTCTGCTATGCCTATTACTTCCATGTCGTCGGCGTAATTTTGTAAGAAAGTTTCCAAGCTTTTGGCAAAAAGGATTTGGTCGTCTGTCAAAAGGATTTTTGTTTTTTCTTTCATTTTATTGCTCCGGATGATTTTTGTCTTTGATTGTAAGTGGAATTTTTATTTTTAGCATAAAGCCGCCGTCTTTTGGTGTTGAAACTTCAAGTTTTCCGCCCTGGGATTCAAGACGCTCTTCCATTCCTGCAAGGCCGATTCCCTTGACTATTTTTGATGAGCCGATTCCGTCGTCCTGCACTTTCATAACCAGAATGTCGTTGTCTTCCCAAAATGCAATGTAAACATTTTTTGCGTGCCCATGGCGGACTGCGTTTGTAAGGGCTTCCTGCAGAGTTCTTGCGATTACTGAATTAACTGTAGGCCCGTAGCTTTCGCGGATGTTTCCCCGGTCAAATTTAATGTTCATTCCCGTTACTTGTTTGAATATATCCCGAATTTTCTTTATTGAAGAAATATTGCTTTCTTCCGGTTCCTGCAGGTCACGTATTGCGTGAAGGGTTTTTCTTGTTTCCTGAAGGCCATTTGCGGCCAGATTCCTTACCTGAAGGAAAATCTCGTCGGCTTCTTCCCGGGAGATTTGCGGCTTGCTCATTGCGGCATCCATCATTGCCGAGATGTTTACAAACACGTAGCCGCAACTGTCGTGCAAGTCTCGCGTGATTCTTAGACGCTCCTGTTCCACGGCTTCTTTTCCGGAACTTTTTGCGTAATGCTGCAGCTTTGAGTTGATTATTGAAATTTGCGTCATTATCATGTTGATGTGCTCGTTTCTTTCTTCGCTGGACAGCCAATGCTCCGAAATGTAGCGGTATATTGCAGAAAGGCATATTGAAAGAAGCAGGCAAATAAGAAAAGTTATGGTGTCGGTTTTGCTTGGTTTAAGGAATTCACTTATTACGTCAACTTGGCCGAATGCGGAAGGGTGGTGTTGGCAAATTACAAAAAGAAGCGTACATATTCCTGCCAGGAGAAAATTTAAGTTCCAGCTTACGCGTGTAATAAGGCAGAAGATCCAGACGCTAAAAACAAAGAATTTTATTGTGAACAAATCATTGGTCGTGTAAGCAAGCAAGATTGCGGCACCAGTTCCAAGGACGTAGCTTAAAAGGCGTAGGTAAAAGGCACTTGTGAACAAAATGCAAATCAAGGACAAAATGAAAATAACCATAAAAACATAGAAGTCAATGTAAAAGGTTTCCTGAGGAAAATAAGTGTAGCTTTGCGGGGCTGCTTGGGTGGCGTATCTGGATGAAAGTCCGTATTCCCTGATAAAGTTTACAAAAGCTGTCAAAAGGCATATTGAAATATACACTGTTGGGAAGAGCTTTTTGCATAGAAAGGAAATATTTTTTGAGTTTTGTTTTTTTGAAAAGTCCACGAAATTAATTATACACTAAAATTTGTAAAAGTCAAAAATAGTAAAAAATATGGCATTTGTGGGTATATTGCAGCATGTTAAGGCACGGCAGGCACTGGAGGGGCCCGCCGCAGGCGGGTTGCGGAACGGAGTGAGCAATGGAGGCGAATGCCGAAACCCCGCAAGCGCCACACACTGGGCATTTTTGGCAGCGGGAAGGCTTTTTGTAAGACCGTGCAAGCGCCGCAGAAAGAGAAGAATTTTTTATGCCTTGACTGTTTTTTGACTCTGGCTTAGAATAGAAGTAATGCTTAAAATAAAAGTAAGAAATGTTTAGGAGTTGTTATGGCAGAAGAAAATAAAGATGAAAATCAGAGCACTGAAGTTGCTGGAGTTGTTGAGTCTTCTGCAAAGAGCGGTAATCCTATTACTGGCCGAAAGGTCTATTTTTTGAACCCCACCTACACACTTCGCGACCATGTTATTACAGCTCTGTGGGATGCTGAATACGAGATATACATTATTGAAGATTACCAGTACGTAAAGAATGTCCTCCGCAAGAATCCGAATGCAATTCTCTACATAAATATTGACGTTCAGATGAATTTTATGGCCTGGTATGCCTTTATTGAATCCATCCGCAACGACAAGAAGGTTAATTCGACCATAATAGGCATAATTTCTGACAAGCTTTCCGATATCGAGAAGGATTTGTTTCTTACTAAGACAAAGTGCGACGGCGGATTTTTTTCCACCAAAGAGACGATTCCGATGATTGTTTCCAGCTTTTCGCGCATTCTGGATATGTACGGTACAAGGGGCCGCAGGCAGTATGTCCGTGCTATGTGCATAGGCAGTAGTGCGTCCGTTCTGTGGCAGGATGAGGGCAAGATGTTTGAGCTTCCCCTCGTTGACATAAGCAGGGTGAGCTGCTCGATAAAGATTGAGGAAAGGTTCCTTGGCTACATTAAGCCGGGCCGCCTTATTCCCAAGATGACCCTAAAGCTTAACGGCCGCGTATTTTCCATGGACATGAAGGTTTATGCCGTCCACCAGAAGGGCAGTGCAATAATGGGAGTCCTTACCTTCCCGGATAATCTTCCTCCTGTTACGCAGACTTCCATTAAGGATTTTATATTCAAGATTCTGTATAAGAATATGGCTTCTTCCGTAAACGGAGAGGCTCCAGACAAGTACGACTACAACATGAAGGCTCTTGAGATTGCCAAGGGCTTTAGGGCTGAGGAAGAGGCCAAGAGAAGGGCCCAGAGGATGCAGGAAAAATCCGGAGAATGACAGCCTCCCAAAGAATGACTGAGTCTGAATACACAAAGGAAGAAAATCACCGCAAAATCACCTTGCGCACCGTAATGCAGTCTGTCTACCTTACGCTGAATTTTTTTGTGCGAAACGATTTGGTTTCTTATGCTTCAACCTGTGCCTTTGGCTTTCTCTTTTCTTTTATTCCCGTAGTGATGATGATTTTGGTAATCCTTATCCGCGTGCTTCATGCCAATATCCATGCCGTTTCTTCACTGATAGGGTCAAACCAGGCGATGGAGACCTTTGTACAGGCAATAAATGCCTACCTAAAGACAAATCCTTCCGTTGGCGGCTACTTTAACGTGGAAAGTGCGGCGATTTCGCTTGATTCAATAACAAAAATCACCAACTTTGAGATAATCATAGGCTTTGCAATCATCTGGATGGCAAGGCGCTTTTTTGTTTCCGTGATGAACGGCATGCACAAGGTATTCAAGCAGGAGGCTAAGTACCGGCCCGTGATTTCACAGCTTATTTCCCTTGGCGGAGAGGCCCTGCTTGTGGTTGCAATTTCCGTAATCGTCTTTGCGGTTGTTACCTTTCACGCGGTTGTAAAGCTTCCCATGCTGGACGAACTTATCCTTCGCTATCCTTCGGTATTCAAGAACATTGGCCGCATTGTTAACATAATACCCTTTTTTGCCATGTTCCTTGCAATCTGCGTCTGCTACCGCATTGGAAGCGCATCACGCCCCCGCTACCTTGCAGTCTTTGCCTGTGCCGCTGCATGTACGGCAAGCTTTTTTGTATTCCAGAAACTCATGCACATATTCATGAATGTGAACCGCTACAACTTAATCTACGGGGTCCTTAGCGGAATAATCGTAATGCTGATGGAAGTGTTTTTCTTTTTCATCATCTTCCTTTTCTTTGCCCAGTTTTTGTTCGTCTACCAGTTTTTTACCACGCTGATTCTTGGAGAGCTTTACCTTCTGCCCAAGAGGGACGACGTTAGCCTGATTGCAACACTAAGGCGCACGCTTTTCATAAGGCCTGACTCTCTCTTGAACGACGGGGAGTATGCGGTTACGCTGAACCGTGGCGACTACCTTTACAAGCGGGGGGAGCGCTGCAAGGCGGCCTATTACCTTGCCCAGGGGACGGTTGTCGTAATCAGGCCCAACAGGATAAGCTATGTGGAACGCGGAAGCTTTTTGGGTGAAGAGGCTTTCTTTTTGGACGGAGTGCGGCACGAGGATGCAAAGGCAAGTTCCTGTGCAAAGCTTATTGCAATTCCCGAGGAACTTTTCCTGAAGCTTTTGGAGAGGAATCCTAGGGTTAGCAAAAAGGCTCTTTCGGAGATAAACGGATACTTTGCAAAATTCAGCAATTTGTATGGGGAGTATTCGGGGTAAAAAATGTTTTGGCGACAGGTTATTGACCTGCTTTTTAGGCGGAAAATGAAAAAATCACTTTTATTCTTATCTTTATTATTTATCATGAGCTTATCTATATTTGCAGACGAAACATCCAAATGCAGAAAAGAGACTTTTTTCTATGATATAGAAGGCAGAACTTCATCAAATGAGTTTTTCTTTATAAACAATTTTATGATTTATCCTTGTGATGGCTATTACAGATTTAAATCAAAAGATTTAATTGAAATATTTGCCCAAACAGACTGGTATTCTCCAGCCGAAAATTTTAAGGAAAATTTTAATCCGCTGGATTTATGTCTAGTCGAAGTCATAAAACTGGCTGAACAGTAATTGGAAAACATATAGTAATAGAAGCGTACGCTTTAATAAATTTTACAGAAGATTTTATAAAAAAAAATATTTACGAAAGCCAAAAACCGGTCAAGCCGGTTTGCGGTTTAAGCAATTGATATGTGGACGCCCACACTGGGGCGCATGTTTAGAAAAGCATAAATAAAACTTTACCTCTATAAATTTATATAAATATATGATATTCTTAGAATAAATTATTTGGAGGGGAAATGCCGTCAACAGAGTCCATTAAATTCATAGATTTATTTGCAGGAATCGGTGGAATTCGAATTCCTTTTGACGAACTTGGTTACAAATGTGTATTTTCCTCAGAATGGGATAAAAACGCTTGCAAAACATACATTGCAAATTTTGGTGATATTCCCGCTGGCGATATAACAAAAATCAAAGATCAGGACATTCCACCACACGATATTCTTCTTGCAGGTTTTCCCTGCCAAGCATTTTCAATAATGGGAAAAATGCAAGGGTTTAATGACACTCGTGGTACAATGTTTTTTGAAATTGAGAGAATTCTTGCATATCACAAACCTAAAGCAATCTTACTGGAAAACGTAAAACAACTTACAACACACGACCATGGAAATACTTTTAAAGTTATTCTCCAGAAACTCTCTCAATTGGGATATCATGTAAAATACCAAGTATTAAATGCACTTGATTTCGGACTTCCACAAAAACGAGAACGAATTATAATTGTCGGATTTTTAGATAAATTTGATTCTGAAAAGTTTAATTTTGATTTTGAAAAGAAAGATTATAATTTAGCAAGTATTCTCGAAGATGAAAACAAAATACCAGCAAATTTTTATGCGTCTGAAAAAATCAGGCAAAAACGACTGGATTTTACATCAGATAAAATTAAATTCTTTCCATCTGTATGGCATGAAAATAAATCTGGAAACATTTCAAT
This sequence comes from Treponema sp., assembly GCA_024695625.1. Lineage (GTDB taxonomy): Bacteria > Spirochaetota > Spirochaetia > Treponematales > Treponemataceae > Treponema_D. The sequence goes on along the minus strand of JAILHV010000153.1, from coordinate 1,170 downwards.
TCTGGATTATTCCTGTGCTTTACGCACAGGAGCATCCTATAATTATCTCTTAGTAAATGGGGAAAGACGTTTCACACCAAGAGAATTACTTAGATTGCAGGGCTTTCCAGACAGTTATAAAATAGTGGTTTCTACACAAGAAATTCGCCGTCAGACTGGTAATTCTGTTGCCGTTCCAATGATTCGTATGGTAGCACAAAAAATAGATTCAATATTACGGAGTAAAGAAAATGGAGCAACATCCGAGACTCAGAGATTCAAAGAAACTTACGACAAAAGAGTTATATCCGCTTAACATTTTTCCAGAATCTTTAATAACAGAAATAGGCGGTTATTTTGTATATCTTTTATATATTGGAAGAACTGATATAACTGGAACTGACTGGGGAGATGCTTTTGCGCAAGCAATAAAAGGAACTCATTTAGATTCACCTGTTGGAATAGCAGATGTGGTACTTGATAAAAATTGTTGGTCGATGAAAACTGTAAAGAATCCCGACCCATTTTCTGCTAAAAATATTCGTCTCATAAGTGGAAGATGTTCCCCAGATTATTCTTATGGAATTACTGACCCACATAAAGATGTACAAAAGACTGGTGAGGCGGTTTTAGGTATTTGGAATGAACGTGTAAATATTGCAAACGATCATTATAGTCAGTTACGCACATCCATCTTAATTCGTAGTGATGATTTACTTTCATATACTCTATTTGAGGAAGAAACACTTCGGTATAGAACAACCGATTATCATTGGAATGTAAATAAGAATGGAAATCTTGTCGGTTTAGATAAGAATGAACGAATTTGTTTTACTTGGCAACCGCACGGTTCTCAATTTACCATTCATACAGAAGTTCCTGAAAGTGCATTACGATTCACTATAAAACAGCCTCCGAAACTTGAAAAAAGGGATATATTGGACAAAATTCATTTTGACAGTTCTTGGATAACAATTGTAAAGAAGTAAAATCACATAACAAGAAGTTCAAAGCCGACAAACCGGTCAAGCTGATTTGCGGTTTAAGCAGTTGATATGGTGAGCCAAAAGTCAATATGTAAAAAAACAGAAAAGGAACAGTGTCCGGGCTTGTCCGGTAGTGACCACTATGATATTCGTGCATAGGCCGAGGCCCGCTCCAGGTCAATGATCCGCCGTAGAACCCTTCTGC
>JAILHV010000134.1 GCA_024695625.1 Treponema sp. | reverse complement strand
CCTATTCACGGTCTTAAGTGTCTGAAAGACTTTCTTAAGCCGTTTTATTCTGTACGGCGGTCGGTTTTGGTTAATCTGTCGATCGAGGTTTCCATGGTCCTCTCGGATTACGGTTCCTCACTGCTCAGCTGAACCTTCCGCCGACTCTCTGATTCCGTCAAATCAGAGTACCACATTTTGCCAATCACCTAAATCATAGCATCTGTCGAACCCCGGCAATGGAGCGCAAGCGGCTCTCGCAACGAAGTTTCAAGCGACCCCGAAAAGCCCGTGGCGCAGAGGCATGCCAGCCGAATTAGCCAAGGAATGAATGGTAGAGCGGAAAAAAGTACCGTCCAAATTTTTAAAAATTCATTGCAAAATTCTCTTAACTGTCATGCCGAACGCACTTGCGAGCAAGTAATTTCGGCATCTGTGTCTGTTAGGGCAAACTTCGAGTTTTATATTTGCAGCAGAAAAATTGGCTCCCAGCGGTTTTTGCCCCGAAAAAAGCTTCCTCGCTTTCCCCTCGGGCACGGTAAACGCACTTGCTATACCGTGTGTGCAGAATTTTTTTCGGTTCAAAAATCGCTTCCGCCAATTTTTCTGCTGCACTGCGGAAATTTGAAATTGGACCTGTTAACAAAAAAACTGTCCACTCATCAGCAACCGTCATGCCGAACTGCTACGCCACATTCGCACGCACTTGCTACGAATGTGGATTCGGCATCTGTATGTGTTAGCAAAAAAAAAAGTCTCCGCTCTGTCATAAGATGATAGACAAATCGTTTATGATAGAGTCCAATCTTGCAAATTGCTACGCAAAGTATTAAGGGGGTCTTTATGAGAGAAAAGAAAATCCAAAAAATTTGGCAGAGTATTACAGATGTGCAGAAAGCGGTTCTTTACGCCTATCTAAGTTTTTGCTATGATGAGCCAGCGATGGAAGATATTGGTACTGGCTGTGACTGGACGGAATTTTATAAGGCTGTAGAAAGGGATGGTTACGCAGAACACAGAAGGGAAGTCAACAAGATTCTGGAAGACGTTGGCAGCACAGGATTGATTTATTGGCCTTCCCTGGAAAGTAAGGCAAAAAGAAGGCTAATAAAGAGTAGAAACAAAAAAATCCTGTCTCCTCAGGTCTACGAATTCCTGCTTTTTTCTCCAGCCCTCACTAATTCCGACAAAAATCTGCGCGACACTTATTTTTCTGAATGGCAGCTTGTAAAAATTGCAATCACCTTGGATAAGCCTTGCACTTTTGTCATTCCCATGCTAGAAAGCGGCAAGTTTTCAGAAGATGTGCTTACCAAGCTTTTCCAATTTGCAGTCCGTTCGTCTCCGCTTGGAATTGTTCAAAAACTCGTAGACTTGGGGGCGGATTATAAGTCAATGGACAAGAACAATAAATTTCCCGTCATGAATGCAGCTCTCCGGCAGAAAGATCCTGAGGTCTTTTGCTACCTTGCAGAAAAAGGCTGTTCGTTAACAGAGCATGACTGCTGCGGACAGAGTATTCTTCATCTGGCCGCAATGAATCCACATTCCTGTATTCTTGAACGACTTTTATCCCTTGTTCCCCACGATTATATAGAAGAAAAAGACCTGCGCTTTGGCCGTACCCCTCTTGGAATGGCCTATTGGTATGAGAATAAAAAGAACATGAAAGTCCTAATAAAAGCTGGAGCCAACAAAGGCACCGCAAAGCTTAAGGCAGAAGGACCTAGATATGAACCAGACCCTTATGAAGACAGCGACGAAGAGATTGTCAGCCTTCATTGGATGAAAAGTCATTTTGAATGGACTCCCGAGAATATTCAGAAAATAAGCTCCAAGATTCAGGCAATAGACAGAAGGCTTAACCAGATGTACGATGCCGTTGAAAAGGCAATGAAGTTCTTGCAAAGCGATTCAATCCCCAATAACAGAATCAAGAATGAATTTTCTATAACAGCCAGCATGTCCTATGAAAACTGGAAGAAGCCTCTTCCCTCTGCCGATAAAAAAATGCTGTACCGCCTTTATAGCGAAACTAAGTGGAGCATAATGCCCAGTGTGTACGCAAGCGGGGAGGGAATGTTAAGCAGGGAAGATCAATTGTACCGTGGCACCAACTGGGACATTGAGCTCTTTGACCGCCCGGAATTTGAACACATAAAAATTCCTTACTACGTCCATGTCCTTTTTGTGGATTCCTACACCTATACTCTGAATGACATGCTCCACATGAATCCTGAAGATTTTATAATCGACCTGAAAATTGATTTTAACGGAGAAAGTATTTTGTAGGAGAAGCGAAAAGCAACCTACGCGGGATTGTAGGGGCGGCGAAGCCGTTCGCGCAAGCGAATGGAGGCGAAAGCCGGAACCCCGAAAAGCCCGTGGCGCATAGACATGTTAGCCGAATTAGCCAAGGAATGAATGGTAGAGCGGAAAAAAGCACCGTCCAAATTTTTAAAAATTCATTGCAAAACCCTTATATTGCAAATTCTTAGTTTTTTGAATAAAATGAAGCACACATCAAATAGCAGAATGGAGTGCGTGGAATGGCAGTTGGCAACAAAAAACTTATTGCAGGAATAGATGTTGGTTCTACCACTACAAAAATAGTTGTACTTGATGCAGAAACAAAAGAGACCGTCTATTCCGACTACCGCCGCCACCATGCCTCCCAGCTAAAAAGCGTCCTCAATGCACTAAAGGAATTTTCGCAAAAATTTCCGGGTCAGGAATTCCGCCTTGCAATGACAGGCTCCGGTTCAAAGCCTATTGCGGAAAAACTGGGGCTGCCCTTTGTTCAGGAAGTGGTTGCAAATTCAATTGCCCTCCGCTTTGACTATGAGGATGT